>JBGTGC010000028.1:0-24354 GCA_041746935.1 Dermatophilaceae bacterium | reverse complement strand
CGCCGCGAGCGCCACCGCGAGGGTGGCCGCCGCCGCCAGAACCGGGGGCCATCCCGCGCCGCGCAGGAATCGTGTCGGCGGCCACAGCACGCTGGTCACCAACATGGCCATGATCAACGGGAAGATGGCAACCCAGGCTTGGGCAACCAGCCATAGCAAGACAGCCCCGGTCGCAACGAGCACCAAGAACCGGATAGCCCACACTGTCGATAGCTTCACCGATCGGGCGATCACCACGCCGCGATCGACGGGTGTCGAAGCCGGAGTGTCTGGCGTGTTCATACAGAGACCGTCAGCGTCGTGCGGTGGGACTGTCCGGGCTCCAGGTGCACAGCGTTGGCATCGATATTTGCGGTCTCGACACAGACCATCTGCGTCCACTCGTGATCGGCGAAGTCGCTCATCTCCGCCGCACCATCCGGGCCTGGATTCCACACCACGACGTTGCCCGCACCGGAGGCTTCCACGGTGATGACCCGCTGCAGCGTCGGGTCCTGCACCCGGACGGGTCCGGGCGTGGAAAAGATGCGGTCCACTTCCCCCGCGATGCGCAACGCACCCTCCTGGATGCCCTCGACCTGGGCAACCTTGTCGTAGTAGGCGGCACCATCCAGGCCGTGCAGGTTCACGTCGCGCACATCGCCGACGTGGAGATAGGTATGCAGCGCGAGCTCGTAGGTGAACGCAACGGGGCCGGTGTTGGTCACGGTGTGCGAGACCTCTAGCGCGTCGGTGCGTAGCGATGCCTCCATCGTGCTCTCGAAGTCGTGATCGAAAAGCGGCCGAGAACTCTGCGGCAGGGCACTCGAAGACAGGCCCCACGTCAGCCGGTCCGGTGCCCGCTCCTGCAGAGTCCACCCCACCGTCCGCACGAGGCCGTGGCTGGGCGTGCGCTGCCCATCGGGACCGCTGGCGAACCAGGGCCAACACACCGGTATGCCGCCCCGGATCGACTGACCGGCGGCATACTTCGCGAGCCTGCTCACCCAGATGACGGGCACTGAGCCAATCGTCCATTCGGCGATGTGGGCACCGTGGTCGTATGCCGTGACGCGGCCATGCTCGGTGTCCATCGTTCGCTGCGTGAAGATCGCCATGGTCGAACTCTAGTCAGCCTGCCTGCCGTCGGCATCCGCAGTCGAATTGGTCATTGCTATGCATTTACTGCCACGCCCTAAACCAATTAGATACTGGGACACCGAGTCTTAGAACGCATGTGAGTGCCTAAGATTGGTCCGCACCAGCACCCGGCCGGTAATGGCGCACATCAGCACTACGAAGCACATGGTGGAGGTCACTATTTTGTCGTGAAAAGTAGGTGTCGTGAAGAATAGTTAAGGAGGACAAAAGGTTGGAGGCTGACCCCACGGGCGTCCCCAAAACGCCGATAAGCGACATTATGTAAAGTTACTCCTTTGACCCTCCCAGATGACCGTTGTGCGCGCGCTCAGCGCTTCCGCCACGTGCATGAGCCCGCACAACGGTCATCTGTCGGAACGCGGGGAGATCGAATGTGGCAGCAGCGCACCGAGGCACGTGTCGCTACGATGAGCACTCAAACACGACACTCAGATCGCGACCTGGGCGTATGCCGTCACGACGCCACTTTTGCATGTCTGAGTGCACACCTAGACGCCGGGTGACGGACTGAGCGTCGCGATGAGGTCTCAGTGGACTTCGTCGATAAGGGACAGGCCGAAGGGATGGCCGTCAGGGTCCGCGAAGACCAAACAGGGCGCTGCATTGTGCTGGTGCTCGAAGCGGAGCGCCCCAGCCTGCTCGACCCCGCGGGCGGCCTCAGCGAGATCGTCGACGTAGAAGTCGATGTGCACCAGTGACGTGTCCTGAGGCCAGCGAGGCGGATCGTAGTCCGCTACCCCCATGAACTCGATACGTGTGCCCTCACACCCCATACTCGCCCATTCGCTCTCGTGCACGAAGGTGACTTCGCCGCCGGTGATTTCGGCATAGAAGGCAGCCAAGCGTCCCGGATTCGGACAGGCCAGTGTGATGGAGCTAAACCTCACCATGGGCCCTCCACGTCGTCGCCTCACTGATCCACACCTCGAGGTCCTGGTCGGACTCGACCGTATCGCGCTGGATCACGACCCACCCGCGGCTCATGGGTTGGCCGCGCATCTGCGGCCATGTCGCGCCCTGACGAGTCAGCAACCCATCCACCCGGTCCGGATCGCAGCGCACCATGAGGTCGCCTTGGGCGTTTGCTGAGACCGACAGATGCTCATCCACCATGAACGAGAGTCCCCCGAACATCGACACCTCTCGCACCGAGCGCCCCACAGAGCAGCGCGGATTCGGTCGGCTAGTACTCGGTCGTATGCCATCTCGCCTCAGAGCGTCGTCGTGTTGTATGCGGCGCGCAGCCCTCGCATTGCTTCGTCGATTAAGGGCTCGCCCTTCGCTTCCGCATCGCGGACCTCCCGGAAGAAGCCTTCGTATCCTGCGGGCGTGGAGATGCACAACGCGATGGCCAGCTCGCTGTGGTGATCGTTGCGAAATCCGTGCACCGACCCCAGCGGCGCGTAGGCAAGGTCGCCCGCCTGCAAAGTGTGATCGCCCGAAGCGGTCTGCACGGTCAACTCCCCGGACAGCACGTAGAAGCACTCGTCGTGATCGCCGTGAACATGTGGCACCGCACCAGTCTGACCCGGTGGCACGGTGAACTGCTCGACACTCAATCGCCCCTGCGACCGGTCAGATCCCAGCAAGAACGTATGTTCGACGCCAGCCGCCGGGATGCTCTCGCCCTCATCGCGGCGCACCACGATGGCCTGCGGTGCCTGCTGTGCCCGATCTTTGCCATCGGCCCACCCCGGGGACGTCACTCGAAGGGTGCTGGGTCGCCGGCACCCACACGAACAATCTCGGGATAGCCCGCCGAGAAGTCGATCACCGTAGTCGGATCGGACCCGGTTTCGTCGCCGTCGATAACGGCATCCACGACGAGGTCCAACTCTTCCTTGATCTCCCAGCCCATCGCCAGCGGCTCCTCCTGACCCGGCATCAGCAACGTGGACGACAGCATCGGCTCCCCCAGCTCGGCGAGCAATGCCTGGGTGATCCGGTGGTCGGGTATTCGTACTCCGATCGTCTTCTTCTTCGGGTGCAACACCTTCTTCGGGACCTCAGGAGTCGCGGGGAGGATGAAGGTGTAGGGCCCGGGCGTCGCGGCCTTCACCGCGCGGAACACCGCATTGTCCAACTGCACGAACTGGCCCATCTGAGCGAAGTTCTGGCAGATCAAGGTGAAGTGGTGCTTGTCGTCGAGTTTGCGGATATCGATAATCCGCTGCTTGGCATCGGCGTTCCCCAACTGCGCTGCCAAGGCATAGCACGCGTCCGTGGGATAGGCCACGAGTCCCCCGCCACGCAACACCTCAGCCACTTGGCCGATCAGTCTGGGCTGTGGGTCCTGGGGATGAATGTCGTAGAAGCGCGCCACGCTTTACCCTAATCGGTGGGCTCCACTGCTGTCGCGATCATTTGTTCCGGTTTCTCAGAATCCTGAGGATCTTCAGATTCGTCACGGACGCGCTTGGGCGGCAGCGGCGACAGGTAGCCCGCAATCAAGAGCAAGAGACCAACCGCGATGAACGCGATGATCGTGCCGAGTGTGTCCGAGTCCCGCATGTCGACGACGAAGAGCTTGACCACCACCACTCCCAGGACGCTGACGGCCGCCACCCACACCCGGCGCCAACCCCGCCTGGTGGCGAGCACCATGGCAGTCAGCGCGATGAGTGTCCACAGGATCGATGTGGCCGCTTGCGCGACATCAGAGGCCCACAACGCGGAGACCGTGTATGGCGTGCCCGTCCAATGATGCAACGTGCGCAGGAGCACCATGGTCAGCCAGACAAAGGTCACACCGCAGATCACGGCCCATCCGTAGCGCCGCGGAACCGCAGTCCAGACCGAGCGTTGAGCCAGCTTCCACCAGGCCACCAGCGTGACGAGGACTAAGCCCTGCGCCAGATCGCCCGGATTGAGCAACGGGACGTAGGGCAACGGATCGAAGTCTCCGGCCTCAACGGGATAGGCCACCACGGACCATGCCAGCAGGCCGACAACGGGCAGGCCACTCCCCCAGCCCAGGTACGTCGACCGGTGCCCGCGCCACGGCCACGTCGGCATACGCATCGCGATCCAGATCAGGGCCGTCAACACCGCCGCAGTGCCCAACAATGGCCAGTCTTCGCCGGCACCGGTCACTTGATCAAGAATCCACAGAGATTCTGCCGTCAGGAGCCACCCGAGTAGCCACCACGACCCGGTATGCAGTGTGGCGACCAGGATCGCGGGCACGGCATGGCGTGATTCACGGACACGCAGCAGCCCGTACAGGACCGCGAAGATAGCCAGCCAACCCCAGCCGTAACCGTCGGCAAACGGGTGATCACTTCCGATCGACATGACCGCGAGAGCATAGATCGCGATAACCAACAATCCGGCGGCGGTGAAGCGCCACTGCTCCCACTTCAGGCTGACTTCGAGCAGCCCCAGCAGCACACCACCGAGGAACACGCCGTTCACCAGCGCGGCCGGGGCGATGCGGTCGAACAAACCCACGGGGAGATACAGCAGCCCGGCCAAGCCCTGCAGCGTGAGTGCGAATATCACTGATAGACGGGAGAGTTGGATCAGCGCGATCCACAACACCGCAGCACCTTCGATGGCCCAGGCCGTCGCGACCCATTCACCGTCGAAGGCCAGCGGGATCGACAGCGAACCGAAGACCAGCGCCAGCGCCAAGAAACTGCGACTCAGCAGCAGGTATGCCGGGCTGTCAAGCACGGGACATAGTTGCCGAAGCGCGGCATAGAACACCCCGAGGACCAGCACGGAGATGGCCCGACCGTACTCGGTGTCCGCGACCAGACCGCCCTGCAGTCCGAAGGCCACCAACGGCACTCCGAAGATCAAAGTCGGGTCGATCAGGCCCCGCAGCCGCGACGGCTGAAACCGGACCAGGTGACCACTGTGTGGGGTCGCTCCTGCTTGCGTAGAGCACGGCGATGGCGACGTAAACAGGAAGAAGGCGATCAGGAAAAACTGGGTGGAGGGGCGGTCCTGTGGCGTGTAGGACAGCACGCCCCACACCGTGGCGATGACGAAGGTGAAGAGGAATCCGAGCAGGTTCAGCGCCCGCCATACCCGGAACCACGCAACCCCGAGAATGCCGAGGTTGAGCACCAGGTAGTAGCTGAGCAAGGTGATGTGGCTGCCTCGCCGGTCGAGGTTAGCAGCGGCGCAAGGAATCCGCTGATTACGGCCACGACCGCCAGCGTTGAGCTGCTTTGCAGGACCGCCAGCGCCCCGCCGATGCGGACCACGAGGACCATCAGCGCGATGCTGACTCCACCGGGCAGGACGTCGTACAACTGCATGGCGGCAAACACCGTGATGTAGGTGATGACCAGACCGCCGCCCTGCAAGATCAACCCGTAGGTGCGGCGACGATGACGCAGCACCCATCCGATCCCGAGCAGGGCCACCCCGAGTGCCGCGACCGCGACCAAGCGCAGCTCAATCGGGACGTCGAACGCACCTTGAGCGTTGGCGCACTGCAGCAAAAAGGCGACGCCGAAAACAGCACGATGACGCCGACCCGCACGACGAGATTGCCCCGAGGCTGCTGAACGGTCCACGCCGACGGGAGGGGTCGAGATGGCGCTGAGTCACTGGTGGGTGGTTGAAAACCTCCACGCCGCCCCCTCCTCAGATCATCGTCAGCGTGGAGGCAACCTATCCCACTGGGGGAGCTGGAAGGATCGATTCGCTAGGAGGCAACGTGTCGTGCTGAGTCGGGTCCGTGCTCGGTGGCCTCGATGAGTGCACCGATGAAGGCCGGCAAGTCATCCGGATTACGACTGGTGATCAGGTTGCCGTCGATCACTACCTGTTCATCAACCCAGTCCGCTCCAGCGTTTCGCAGATCAGTGGCCAGGCTCGGGAAGGACGTGAGCCGAACGCCGTCGACCACCCTGGCCTCGATCAACGTCCATGGAGCGTGACAGATGGCGGCAACGGGCTTGCCGCTGGCCACGAAATCGGCAATGAACTGCACGGCGGCCGAATCCATGCGCAGAGCGTCTGGGTTGGCCACACCCCCGGGCAGGACCAACGCGTCGTAGTCGTCGATCGACACGTCGCCGACAGCATGATCGACCGAGATCTCCTCAGCCTTGTCGAGATGATCAAAGGTCTGCACGGTCCCGGTCTGGGGGCTCACCACATGTGCCGTCATGCCGGCGTCGGTGACCGCGTCGCGCGGGTCGGTGAGTTCGACGCGCTCGATGCCTTCACTGGCGACGAGGAACGCGACGGCCTTGGTGGTGGGGGTGGTTTCGGTTGGATCGGTCATGCCTTCCAGCCTGAAGGCGACCGAGCGCCTCCGCAACCGGAGTCAGTCTGCAGCCATCGGCCGCTGGTACGCCGCGAACACCTTGGTCGCCGCGAATTGGAGGCCCTCGTAGAGCCGGGTGGCCCCGGTGGGGCTCGCCGAGTCGACGTGCAGCTCGATCATGTCGTAGCTCCCCTCCCCCATGGCCAGCGCAATGCTGTTGCTCAGACATGCTCGAGCGAGTCCGCGACCTCGGGCCTGCGGGTGCGTGCCCACGATGTTGACGTAGAGAATGCGGTCACTGTGCTGACCGCACAGCGCGTAGGCCAGCGGTGCTCCGTCACTGCTCAGGGCGACACTGGACATACCCAGTCGGCCGCTCGCGGAATTCCAATGCTCAGCCCAGATCTCGCGCGTCGTGTGCGCCGAACCCCAATGGTCCTCGAACGCGAGGTTATGCACAGCTCGAAGCGGCTCGCTGAGGTCGTCGCTAGGTATGACGATGCGCACCCCGGCTGTGGCGACGACGGGAAGGACCGGCCCTGGGATCGGGCGCTTCATCTGGTTGAAGTAGCGAACGATCTCGTAACCGCGGTGCTCCAACAACGGCCGAACGCTGGCACCCTCGAGGTTGCCATCGGCCCGCCAGAACGCCGGTGCACCCGGATGCCGCTCACGAGCCAACGCAGCCCCTCGTGCCTCGGACAACTCGAAGAGTCGTCGCCCAATGCCTTGACCGCGATAGTCCGGGTGCACGCCGCCGCTGAGCCATACCCTGACCTGACCCTCAGCGTCGAGCGTGTGCGAAGCCCGGATCTGTCCGAAGCCGATCAAGGCCCCGCCGTCCCAGACCGCGATGGTGTCCAGGTGTGGGTCGACCCCGTGCTCCTGGAGCTCCTCGGCCAGATCCTGCGGACCGTAGCGCTCATCGGTGTCGTCGGCGTCGGCGAGGGCATCGAGCAACGATGACCATGCGATGACATCATGGGGGCGGAGGTGATCCCATCGGTATGCCGTCGGGTGACCTGCGGTGTCCACGCTCATCCGTCTTGCCCTTCGCCGGGGCCAGGGCCGGGGCGCGAGTAAAGCGCGAACGTCCGGTCGACGTAAAAGCCCAGTTGCTCATACAACCGGGTCGCTCCCGTGGGACTCGCGGAGTCGACGCCGAGGTCCACCACGTCGTATTCCCCGCTCTGGGCCGCACGGTCGAGCGTGCGCGCCAGGCAAGCGCCGGCCAAGCCACGTTGTCGAGCCGACGGCGCGGTGCCTACCGTTTCGATATGCAACTCGCGCTTGACCCACTGAGCGGCCCAGACGTACGACAAGGGCTCGCCGGCGACATCGAGCGCGACGGTGGAGAGTTGCGTGCGTTGAGCGCGTGACCCCTGCGACTCCTTCCATGCCTGCTCAGTCCGAGGTCCCGAACCCCAGTGGTCTTCGAAGGCCAGGTTGTGGAGTTGGCGGAGGCGCTCGGACATCGAAGGGGTCGGGGTGATAAGCGTGACCCCCTCGGGCAGGCTCGCACTCGGGGCTACGGGGCCGGCCGCGACGGGGCGGACCATATGCGTGAAGTATCGGGCGATCTCGTAGCCGTTCCGGCTCAACAGAGGGCGCACCGATGCTCCGGGCACTCCCCCATCGGCATACAGCGTGATGGGCTGACCTGGATGTCGCTCTCGGGCCAAGGCCAGCCCCCGAGATTCCTGGGCCGCCAGCAAGGCTCGTCCGAGACCGCGGCCTCGGTATTCGGGATGGATGCCCCCGAAGACGCACGCCCGCGCCAGACCCTCGTGGCTCAGCGCTTCCGGCACGATGACACGCCCGATGCCCACCAACTCCTCGCCCGACCACATGCCCCACGAGTCCTGTTCCGCATCAAAGCTGGGCGAGTCCACATCTTCGAGCAGGTCCTCGACCTCGAGGAACTCATCTGTGTCGTCCACGCGGGCCAGCAGGTTGTGCAGCTCGGCCCACTCGTGCGCCGTGTCGACGCTGAGATGCCCCCACCAGTATGCCGTCTGTGTGTCAGTCATCCCGCCATTCTGGACCGGCGCGTCCCGGCATACCACCCAATTCCCAGCGCCACGAGGACCAGACCGGCGACGACCGATTCCCACGGCAGGGCGGCCACGAGCACAAGGCAGCCCACGAAGCCGACCACGGGGACGATGCGCTGCCACAGTTTGTCGCCGTGCAGAGTCCAGGCGCTGCCGTTGGCGACGGCGTAGTAGAGCAGCACCCCGAAACTTGAGAAGCCAATCGCTCCCCGCAGGTCAACGACGAGGGCCACCAGCAGCACGACCGAGGCGACCGCCACCTCGGCTCGCTGCGGCAGTTGGTGTGCGCCGCTCACCCTGGCCAACCGGGTGGGCAGGTGGGCGTCGCGGGCCATCGCCAGCGTGGTGCGCGAGATCCCGAGCAACATATTCAGCAGAGCGCCGAGAGCCGCACAGGCTGCCGCGACCCGGATCAGCCACACCCACTGTTGCCCCCAGACCTGCTCCCCCATGTCGGCGATCGGTGCCACACTCGCGGCCGTCGCGTCGCTGCCGATCACCCCGATCACGAGGACGGCGAGACCCACGTAGAGGGCGAGCACCACGACGAACGTAATGCCGATGGCCTGGCCAATCGTGCGCTCAGGATCAGCGACCTCCTCCCCCAGCGTCGCGATGCGTGCGTATCCGGCAAAGGCGAAGAACAGCAGGCCAGCAGCCTGCAGGACACCGTATGCCGAGGGCGCCGCGGTAGAGGCCAGCCCGGCCCCGAGGTCGAACATCGGCTCCCCCGCCATCCCAGCCACCACGACGCTGGCTCCGAGCCCGACCAACACGGCCACAACGATTGACACGATCGCCATCGAGATGCGGGCCGAGTGTTGCAGGCCCGACAGATTCGCCGCCGTCACCGCGATGACCGCCACCACCGCCGCGACACGTTCATACCCCGGAGCGACGTAGGCACCCAGGGTCAGGGCCATGGCGACACACGAGGCGCTCTTGCCGATCACAAAGCACCAGCCCGCCAGGAACCCCGGCAGCTCCCCGAGGCGCTCTTTGCCGTAGACGTAGGTGCCTCCCGCGCAGGGATATCGAGCGGCCAGCATGGCTGAGGAGTAGGCGTTGCACGCCGCCACCACCGCGACGATGAACAAACTGAGCAGCATGAACGAGCCTGCCGCCCGAGCCGCCGGGGACCACACCACGAACATCCCAGCACCGATCATCGAGCCCATCCCGATGAACACCGCGTCACGCCTGGTCAGGGTGCGCCGCAGAGCATCAGCACCAGTCCCAGCACCCGGCATGACCAGCAGTGTCCCACCCAGATGTGGCTCCTTGATGACGCGCAAGCGAACACGGCCTGCACTATCGGGCGTAGTGAGACTTCGCTAGGGTCGGTCGAATGGACTTCGACGAGAACGGCCAACCGATGATTCCCACAGGTCGCTTGATCCTGGTGCGCCATGGTGAGACCGAGTGGTCTCGCTCCGGCCAGCACACCGGTCTGACCGACCTGCCCCTGCTACCCGAGGGCGAGGCCGCCGCCAAGGAGGTGCGGCCGGTGCTGGATGAGTTCACCTTCGCGCATGTCCGCTGCTCACCGCTGCACCGTGCGCAGCGCACCGCCGAGCTCGTCGGCCTCAAGCCCGACATCATCGACGACAACCTCCGCGAATGGGATTACGGCGGCTACGAAGGTGTCACCACCAAGGAGATCCGCGAGCGCACGGGATACCTCTGGAACGTCTTCGAGCACGGCGTCATCCCCGGCGACACGCCCGGCGAAACCGTCGAAGAGGTCGCCGGTCGAGCCAGCCGGGTGCTGGAGGAGATCTATCCGCACCTGCACCAGGGCGATGTGGCCTTGGTCGGCCACGGGCACTGCCTACGGATCCTGGCGGGGGTCTACCTGCGGCAGAACCCGCGCTGGGGACGCCGTGTCACGTTCGAGACCGGCAAGGTCGCCGTGCTCGGTCACCATCATGAGGACCGCGTTATCGAGGCGTGGAACCGCCGCCGCTGACTTGCTCGGCGCCAGCCTGCTCGACGTCTGGGATCGGCCAGGTATGCACGGGCTGGTTTTGCTCCATGTGGTCCACGTAGTGGCCGAACATCTGGTGCAGGGCTTCGTCGCGGGTGTGTCCGGCCGCTTCGTACTTCTCGGTGACCTCGACCTGCCAACTGGCACCGTTTTGGTGTGCGGAGCAGCGCCCCTCGATGACCGAGAGGTAGTGCTCGCGGACTTGGCGGCGAAGCCCTAGGGCGGCCAAGCCCTCGTTGGCCTCTTCCAGCAGGTGGTCGGCGATGAGTTCGGTCGCTCCCACCTTGCCCATTCCGGGCCAGGTCAGATTGGCCTCGATCCCGTGTTTGGAGGCGTCGAAGAAGTTCTTCTCGGCGTCCGCGAAGGACATCTTGGTCCAGATCGGACGTCCGCTGGAGGTGAGCTTTTCCAGCAGTCCGTAGTAGAAGCAGGCGTTCGCGACGATGTCGACGGCGCTTGGCCCGGCCGCCAGCACGCGGTTCTCGACCCGCAGGTGGGGCACGCCTTGGGAGTTGTCATAGATGGGCCGGTTCCAGCGCCACACCGTGCCGTTGTGCAGGCGCAGCTCGTGCAGCTCCGGCGCCGAGCCTTCTTGCAGCACGCGGACCGGGTCCTCGTCACTGACCTCCGGCAGGAGCGCCGGGAAGCAGTTCACGTTTTCTTCGAACAGATCGAAGATCGAGGTGATCCAGTGGCGCCCGAAGTACGCCCGAGGCCGCACGCCTTGGTGCTTCAGCTCCTCGCTGCGGGTGTCGGTCATCTGCGAAAACAGTGGCACCCGCGTCTCTGCCCACAGCCTCTTGCCGAACAGGTACGGCGAATTGGCACCGATCGCGATCTGCACCCCCGCGATCGCCGAGGCCGCATTCCAATACATCGGGAAGTCTTGAGGTGTGACCTGCTGGTGCAACTGCACCGAGGTGCACCCCGACAGCGGGCCGATGGTCTCGAAGTACTGGACGACTTGCTCGCCGGTGGGGCCCTCGATGTCGAGCTGTAGGCCCTCACCGCGTTCGTTGAGCACCGAGTCGTTCAGCGCGGTGTAGCGCACCCCCAGGCTGACCCACTCACCGTCGAAAGTCTCGGGCTGCAGAGTCGGGATGATGCCGGTGGCCACCACCCGAGCGCCGTGCTCGCGCGCCGCGTCCCCGGCCCGTCGCAGAGACTGCTCCAGCCAACGTTCCAACCGGACCGCCTGGTCGCCAGCCATCGGTCGCGGCGGCACGTTGATCTCGATGTTGTAGCGGCCCACTTCGCTCGTGAAGTCGCCGTCGTGAAGGTCCTTCAGGACGGCATCGTTGATCAGCGCCGGACCCAGATCCTCATTGACCAGACTCAACTCGATCTCCAGGCCCATCTGGGGTCTGGTGAAGTCGAACCGGCTCTCTTCGAGCATCTTCTCAAAGACGTCCAGGTCCAGCAGGACCTTCTGCCGGAAGTTGACGCGCTGCTCGCGTGTGAACGCTGCCGAACTGACCTCTGCACCCATGCGCTGACCTAACCACACTGCGTGGCGTGCGGCCAGTGTTTGTTCACCTCTACTCAGCAAGGTCTTCCAGTGGGGGACAACTGCACTGCAGGTTGCGGTCACCCCAGGCACCGTCGACGCGGCGCACCGGGGGCCAATATTTGCTGGCCGGGTCCACCGTGCCTGGGTAGGCCGCGGTCTTCCGGTCGTAGTCGTGGTCCCAGTCTCCGGCCAGCGACCACGCGGTATGCGGTGCGCCCCGAAGGACGCTGGCGTCGACGCCACCCTGGGCAACAGCGTCCACCTCAGCGCGGATGGCGATCATCGCGTCACAGAACCGGTCGATCTCGGCCAGGTCTTCACTCTCGGTGGGCTCGACCATCAGGGTGCCGGCGACCGGGAAGGACATCGTCGGAGCATGGAAGCCGTAGTCGATGAGCCGCTTGGCCACGTCGTCAACGGTCACGCCGGTCTCTTTGGTCAGCGGACGGACGTCCAAGATGCACTCGTGGGCGACCAACCCGTCGGTGCCGGTGAACAGGATCGGATAGTGCTCGCTGAGACGGTGGGCGATGTAGTTGGCCGACAGCACTGCCACTTTGGCCGATTTGGTCAGGCCCGCCCCACCCATGAGCCGGACGTAGGCCCACGAGATCGGCAGGATTCCCGCCGAGCCGAACGGAGCCGCGGAGATCGCCCCGACCCCGTGATCGGGCCCGGCGGTGGAGTCCAGTGGGTGGTTGGGCAGGTGCGGTGCCAGGTGAGCACGCACGGCCACCGGGCCGACTCCTGGGCCGCCTCCACCGTGCGGGATGCAGAAGGTCTTGTGCAGGTTGAGGTGGCTGACGTCCCCGCCGAATTGACCGGGCTTGGCCAGACCCATCAGCGCGTTGAGGTTTGCTCCGTCGACGTAGACCTGGCCGCCGGCCTCGTGCACCTGGTCACAGACCTGGGCAATCGTGGCCTCGAAGACCCCGTGGGTGGAGGGGTAGGTCACCATCAGGGCAGCCAATGCCTCGCCGTGGGTCTCGATCTTGGCGGCCAGATCGTCCAGATCGACGTCACCTTCGGCCAGCGTCTTGACCACCACGACCTTCATCCCGGCCATGACTGCGCTAGCGGCGTTGGTGCCATGCGCGCTGTCCGGGATCAGGCAGATCTTCCGTTGGTCATCGCCGTTGGACAGGTGGTATCCGCGGATGGCCAGGAGACCTGCGAACTCACCCTGGGATCCGGCGTTGGGCTGCAGGCTCACCGAGTCGTAGCCGGTGACCTCACACATCCACATGCTCAGTTGGTCGATCAACTCGTGATAGCCCATGCTCTGGTTGGCCGGGGCAAACGGGTGGATCGAGGCGAAGTCTGGCCAGGTGATGCTCTCCATCTCGGTGGTGCCGTTGAGCTTCATCGTGCAGGATCCGAGCGGGATCATCCCCCGGTCCAGCGCGAAGTCCTTGTCGGCCAGCGTCCTCATGTAGCGCAGCATCGAGGTCTCGCTGCGATACCGGTGGAAGACCGGGTGCTCCAAGTATGCCGAGGTGCGCTGGTGCACCGCCGACCATGTCACCTCGACCGGCGCAGAGTCATCGCTGGGCGTGGGCGGATCCACCGCAAAGGCGTCGCACACGATGGCCAAGTGCTCACCGATGGTGGTCTCGTCGGTGCTCAGCAGGACGGTGTCCTCATCGCGGCACCACAGGTTGACTCCGCGGCCCTCGGCTCGCTGCACGATGCGCCGGGCCCGGCCCGTCGCGGTCACCGTGATGGTGTCGAAGAAGTCGACATCGGCCACGCCGTAGCCCCCGGCGCGCAGTGCATCGGCTAGCACGTGCGCGCAGTCGTATGCCCGCAAGGCGTTGGCTCTGATGCCTTCGGGGCCGTGCCACACGGCATACATGCTGGCGATCACCGCGAGCAGCACCTGGGCAGTGCAGATGTTGGATGTGGCCTTCTCGCGGCGGATGTGTTGCTCGCGGGTCTGCAGCGCCAGGCGGTATGCCGGGGCGCCGTCGGCATCCTTGCTGACCCCGACGAGGCGGCCGGGCAGCATCCGCTCCAGACCGGTGCGCACGCTCATGTAGCCGGCGTGCGGTCCCCCGAAGGCCATCGGCACACCAAAGCGTTGAGCCGAGCCGACCGCGATGTCGGCGCCCCACTCCCCCGGCGGCGTCAGCAACGTCAGCGCTAAGAGGTCGCATGCCGCACTGACCAAGGCGCCGACTTCGTGAGCGGCCTCGGTGAGCGCGCGGAAGTCCCTGATGACCCCGTCGGCCCCGGGATACTGCACGATCACGCCGAAGACCTCGCGGCCTGAGCACAGATCGCGAACGGCCTGCGCGTCAGCGACCTCACTGAGGTCAGCCCGGACGATCTCGATGCCAACCGGAGTCGCGCGGGTCTTCAGGACCGCGTGGGTCTGGGGCAGCAGGTGCTCATCGACGAGCAGCACGGCGTCCTTGGCGACCTTGCTGCCGCGCCGCATCACGGTCATCGCCTCGGCGGCCGCAGTAGCCTCATCCAGCAGCGAAGCCCCCGAAGTGGTCAGGGCGGTAAGGTCACTGCACATCGTCTGGAAGTTGAGCAGGGCTTCGAGTCGGCCCTGGGAGATCTCGGCCTGATACGGGGTGTACGCGGTGTACCACGCGGGGTTCTTGAGCAGGTTGCGCCGGACCACGGGCGGGGTGGCCGTGTTGTAGTAGCCCAGTCCGATCATCGAAGTCAGCACGGTGTTCCGCGCGCCCAAGTCACGCAGTTCTTGCGAGACGGCCCCCTCGCTCGGGGCTGCTTCAATGTCGAGTGCCGTGTCGCTGCGGATGTCGGCGGGCACGGCCCGGGAGATCAAGTCCTCCAGGCTGTCGTAACCCAACGCCGCGATCATCGTGTCGACGTCACGGTCCCGGGGTCCGATGTGTCGCGACACAAACTCAGCAGTGGTGGAAACTGAGGTGGTGGGTGCTCCAGTGGTGGAAACGTCCTGCTCGGTCATGAGGCTCCTTCGCGGTCCACAGCGATGCCTCCCCCTCTGTCAGGAGACCTGATCGGGTGACCGGTCTGTACCCTTCCAGAGTTGCCTCACCCGTGTAGTCCTGGACGCCTGAGAGCTTGCTGGGGAGTGTGCCCCTTCGGCGCCTCGACCCAATTACGCAGGAAGAGGACTCTCCCACACGGTGTCATCGGCGTACATAAAGTAGCAGGACCGCTCGGGGCCGTTCAGCCCGTGGTGCGGGCCGCTCGTCGCACTGACAGCTCGTCGTCAGCCGACGCTGCTGGGATGGAGCCGCGCTCGCGCGGCAACTCGGCGAGCTGACCCTCGACCTCGCGCCAGACGCTGCCCACGGCGATGCCGAACACTCCTTGGCCACCGCGCACCAAATCGATGACCTCGTCGTCGGAGGTGCACGCATACACACTGGCCCCGTCGCTCATGAGGGTGATGTTGGCTAGATCCTCCACGCCGCCTTGACGCAACTGCGACACCGCAACGCGGATCTGGTGCAGCGAGACGCCGGTGTCGAGCAGACGCTTGATGATCTTCAGCACCAGGATGTCGCGGAAGCTGTAGAGCCGCTGCGTCCCAGAGCCGCTGGGGTTACGAACGGAGGGCTCGAGCAGACCGGTGCGCGCCCAGTAGTCCAGCTGTCGATAGGTGACCCCGGCTGCGCCGCAGGCCGTCGGGCCGCGATAGCCGCTGCCATCGTCATTGGAGAAGGACTCGGTTCGGAACAGCACTCCCTGGGTGGGTCCGAGATCGGCCTGGCCAGGCACTTGCGCTCCCGCAACCACGGCGTCCTCCACTGTCTTTGCTCGGCTTCCTCCGGACGCTGGGCACATGCGACGCGGCGGAACGGTATTTGACACGGTAAGGCGCGGGGGGTCAGGGGTCAACGACGACGCGCCGATGGGAGGGCTAGGAGTCGCGGCCTGACTCGGTGGTCCCGCTGGGGTTCTCATCGTCGTGTTCGGGCTCCATACCCTCGAAGTCTTCAGGTGAGACCGTGTCGAGGAACTCCTTGAACCGCTCGACCTCATCCTCGTCCTCGATGGCCATCGTGATTCCCGCCAGGTCCAGCAGATCTTCGGCCGCCCAGATCGGCGTGGACGAGCGTAACGCAAGGGCAATGGCGTCCGAGGGCCTGGACTCGATCGTGCGTTGGCCGTTGTCGAAAATCAGGCTGGCGTAGAAGATCCCGTCGCGCATCGAGGTGATGTGGACCTGCTCGAGCTTGTGACCGAGGTCGGCGATCATCGTCACCATGAGGTCGTGAGTCAACGGCCGCGGGGGTTCGACCCCCTGTTGGGCGTAGGCGATCGCGGTGGCTTCCGGTGCCCCGATCCAGATCGGAAGGTATCGCTGACCGTCCCGTTCGCGAAGGAGCACGATGGGGCTGTTGGTCGGCATCTCGACCCGCACCCCGAGTACGTCCAGTTCTTTCACGTTCCCTACCGTACCCGCCAAGTCGGCATCTGGCCCGGGACCCCCGCGGCTATCGGGACGTGCTCAAACCGGCCCGGACCAATGCGGTATGCAGCGCGAGACTGTGCGCCACGATGTCGGCTTGGACTTCTTCGGGGTCAGCCCCGGCAGCACCGCGGGCACGCCGCCTGCGAATCGGCTCCAGAATCTGCTCGGCCAGCCCGATCTCACGGTCGGCCGCGACCCGGAACAACCTCAGATGCCGAGCCTCGATACCGTATGCCGACAGCGCCGCAGCCTGACGGGCCACCTCGATGTCTTCGCTGCTATGGCGCCCAGCGGCATCGACGCGCAGCAGCCCGAAGGACTTCAAGGCGTTGTACGTCGCGGCGTCCAGCCCGGTGCTTTCGCGCAGGTCGGCAGGGCTGACCCGCGCTGACCGACGGCGGATGGGTCGGGCTTGGTCAGGGGCAGCTGGGGGGACGTCAGTCGGCGCGTTGGCCGTGTTCGGCATACCCGAACTGTGCGTCGCGCCGGCCTCAGGCAGCACAGCTGGGGCGGGCGAGGCACCAGAGCGATCCATCCGGTCCAGGTGCTCACGGATGACTCGCAGCGGCCAGAATTTGTCGCGCTGGGCGGCCAGGATGAAGCGCAGCCGGTCCACGTCTTCAGGCAAGAAGAATCGCGTACCGCTCTCGCTGCGCTCCGGAGTGACTAGACCTTGGGATTCGAGGAAGCGGATCTTGGACACACTGACGCCGCTGAACTCAGCGGCAAGGACGTCCACGACCCGGCCGATCGGCCACCCCTGATCGTTGCCAGCGATGCCTTGGGGGCTCACTGCCGCCCGAGGTAGTACATCAAGCGGAACTTGCCGATCTGCACTTCGTCGCCCGCCTGCAGCAGTGCCTCGTCAATGCGTTCACGGTTGACGTAGGTGCCGTTCAGGGAGCCCACGTCGCGCACGCGATAACCATCATCGCCGCGAACGAACACAGCATGGCGCCGTGAGACGGTCACGTCGTCGAGGAAGATGTCGCTCTCCGGGTGCCTACCCGAACCGATCTCCTCGTCATCGAGCAGGAAACGCGCGCCTGTGTTCGGCCCGCGCAGCACCATCAACAGCGCGGTCCCGGACCGCAAGGCATCAACGGTGGCTTGGTCCTCGGTCGAAAGCCGCGGGCCGTCCTCGTCGAAGGAGTGCTCCGAAGGGGGCAAATCCACACCAGGAGGAATCCGAGCCGTGGTCGGATCGGTTCCGAAGGCGTGGTGCTCCCGTTCTCGCTCACTCACTCGAGTACCTCCTTTACGTTGATCCCTGTTGAGGGTGTCCGAATCTTCTATGGTCGCAGACACACCCTAGCCCAGAGGGGTATGTCAGTTGACGTGCTCTTTGTACGCTTCGACATCCATCAGATTGCCGAGCGCGGACGCGTCGGCGATCTTCATCTCATACATCCAGCCCTCCCGGTAGGGGTCGGTATTGATGATCTCCGGGGTCTGGTCCAGCGCCTCGTTGATGGCGGTGATTTCGCCGTTCAGTGGGGCATACAGGTCGCTGACCGATTTGGTGGACTCGACTTCACCCACCGCTTCGCCTTTAGCCAAGGTGTCGCCCACCGTGGGCAAACTGACGTAGACGACGTCACCCAGGGCGTCTTGAGCGTATGAGGTGATGCCGACGCGCACGATGCCTTCGCCTCGTTCTCGCACCCACTCGTGGTCGGTGCTGTAGAGCACATCGGTTGGGTACTCGAGCTCACTCATGCGTCTCCTCGAAGTGTCAGGTCCCGTTGAGGCTCAACGGGGTGGTGGGTTGACCGTATCTGGCGCGAAGCCCTACGGCACGGGCTGAGCGTAGGCGGGTGTGCTCGGCACATGCAATGCGTCCAACGTGATCTCCGGACGCTCTTGGACGTCGACGCTGCCGCCGTTGCGCCGAACGTTGTCGATGAAACCACCGGGAATCGCTAGCGCCCCCGCCAAAGTGTGCGAGTCTCCGATGGCGAGCACGCGATACGGCTCCTCCACCGTCATGCCGTCCACGGTCAGCGTGTCTCGGCGCGCTTCGACCCAGGTGCTCGCCACGACCCGCACATCTCCGATCTGGATCGCCTCTGCTCCCCCGTCGCGCAACTCCTGGATCATGTCGATGATCGCCGTAGTGGTCAGTTCACGGTCTGGGTCTTGCACCAACACTTCGATCCCCGGGCCCACGGCAGCCACGGTGCCGGCCAAGATCTGATAGCTATCGAGTCGGCTTTGCGCGGCCGCAGCGGCCGCAGCGGCCGCAGCGTCGTCCTGTCCACCGGCGAGTCGATCGCGGTCGCGCTCCAGTTGCTGGACTTCCTCTTGGAGGCTGTCGGCCCGCACCGTGACGTCGTCGAGCAGCGCGATGAGGTCGTCCTCCGGCAGGTTGGTCAGGTCGCCGGCTTGGGTGCTCTGCACCTGTGCCACCACGGCCACGCCGAGCAAGAGCGTGATCACCGCCGCGAGGAGGTTTCCACGGCTCAGCCTGGGGCCGCTGAGATGCCGCAACCGACGCCAGGCCGCCAAGCGGGTTCGTCTCGTGGAGCGGATGAACCGCTTGGCCGCACCGTGATCCGATGCCGGTGGCGGCAGCTCTAATTCTGGATCCACTTAGGCCCCCAGCAGATGACGACGGATGGCCGCGACGTTGGAGAAGATGCGCAAACCGAGCACGACGACCACGCCGGTGGAGAGCTGGGCACCGACTCCGAGTTGGATGCCCAAAAACACGATCAACGCGGCCACCACGACGTTCGAGGCGATCGAGATGACGAAGACCCGGTCGTTGAAGACCCCTTCGAGGGCTGCCCGGACGCCACCGAAGACCGCGTCGAGAGCGGCGATGACGGCAATGGCCAGATAGGGCTCCAGCCACAACGGAACCTCTGGCTGTAGCAGCAATCCGAGGACGACGCCGATGGCCAATCCCAGCACTGGTATCACTGGTCATCCTCCTGGGTTTTGACGGTGGCTAACCGAGTGGTGAGCCGTTCGGCCGCGGGAGCCTCGAGCTGGGTCTCGCGCTCCCACTCCATCACAATTCCGTATTCAGCCGTCAACTCATCGAAGTACGCTCCGGTGGGGCCGTCGCTCAACTCTGCACCGAGCATGTCGGGGTCGCCGATAACCCGGATCTCGTATGGCGGGCTCAGCCCCCGGAAGTCCACGATGATCGCTTCGCCGGCAAACCGGATGGAGGAGATCGACGTCAACCGGTGGCCGTTGATGCTGATCGCTTCGGCACCAACGGACCACAGCCCGTTGACCACGGTCTGCAGGTCCGAGGCCAAGACACGGTCGGAGCTGAATCCGGGCTCGGCGATGGGCTCCAAGTCATCTCCCGGGGCATCGTCGAGGGTGATAATCACGCCGGATCCTTCGACCGCATTGGCCCCCGCCAAGAGCCCGGCCTCCTCGATCTGCGCGGCCACGTCAGCCCCGAGCCCGGCAGCACCTTCGGCTTCCAACATGGCGATCTGCATACGCAAGCCGTCGATCTGTGCTGCGTAGCCGTCGCCGACCGCGCCAGCCGCCGCGACCCGTTCGGCCAACTCGGCCCGCTCAGCCGCGTCCTGGGGGTCCGGCGTGCGCAGGGACAGGGCGGCGATGCTCATCAGGAATCCCAGCAGGATGACCGTTACGATCAGCAGTGGAGTGCGCGAGGCCGTCGGACCTGGCAATCCAGCCTCGCTGCGGGTCAACGCCGCGGTGAGGTAGCCGGGGTCGACGGGACGGTCCAAGACCTCCTGCAGCAACGCCATCGACGCGGCCGGGTCGGTGTCGGGCACGGACGGAGTCCGGCGGAACATCTTCATCGCAGTACCGCCTGCCATTGTCGTCGGCGTTGACGCACCATATCCGCGACCTGAACGGCATAGATCCCGGCGGCCAACCAATACAAACCTGTCCCCCACCACACGAAGGCCCACCCTACGGGTTCGGCGATGGTGCCGAAGATCGAATCCTGTTGAGCCAGGAGGAGAAGCGGGAAGGCGTAGAGCAGATTGAACGTGGCTGCCTTGCCCACGAAGTGCACCGGCGGCGCAGGCAGGCGGTAGGAGCGAGCCACCGGATACATCCCGGCGGTGAACGCATCGCGCGCCACCAAGATCAGGACAAACCACCACGGTATGACGTCGCGCAGCCCGAATCCGAGCAGCGTGGTGGCGATGTAGAGGCGGTCGGCGATCGGGTCGAGGTAGGCGCCGACCTTGGACTCCAGCCCGTAGTGCCGAGCGATCTTGCCGTCGAGGTAGTCGCTGAATCCGGACAGCATCAGGACGAGGATTGCCCAGCCGTCGGCTTCGATGAGCAGCAGCCACAAGAAGACCGGCACACCGACCAGCCGCAGCCCCGAGATGATGTTCGGCACGGTGAACCACTCGTGCTGGCGCGGCATGATTTGCGGGACGCGCTCGTACTCCCGGCGCGTCCGGCCCTGATTCGCCTCCCCGTTCACCACGACAGGATATGCGGGGTGGGCGGGCCAGCCGCTCATCGAGTGGCAGGAAAGTCACCGCGCCGCGACGAATCCGGTGAATTTGCTGCCAGTCGATGGGCATGCCCGAGTCGATGAGGTCTCGGTGGCCGCGGAACGCACAACAGCCAGGCCCCTGTGAGGCCTGGCCGTTGCGTGTTGTCGGGATGACAGGATTTGAACCTGCGACCCCCTGACCCCCAGTCAGGTGCGCTACCAAGCTGCGCCACATCCCGAGGCCTCCGAGGAAGCGAACAGAACCGTATCTCATCTGTGAAGTGGCCTACGAATCCGCCGACGCCCACGCTCAGCGGCGGCGCTTCTCCCGCACTCGGACCGAGATCTCGATGGGCGAGCCGGCGAAGCCGTACTCCTCGCGCAACCGACGCTCGATGAATCGCCGATAGCCGGCCTCGATGAAGCCGCTGGCAAACAGCACGAACCGTGGCGGCCGGGTGTCGGCCTGCGTGGCGAAGAGAATCCGCGGCTGCTTGCCCGAGCGGACGGGGTGCGGTGTGGCGGCTACGATCTCCCCGAGGAAGGCGTTCAGTCGGCCGGTCGGTATGCGGCTGTCCCAGGAATCGAGGGCTTGGCGCAGAGCGGGTTCGAGTTTGCCGACGTGGCGACCCGTGGTGGCCGAGATGTTGACCCGCGGGGCCCAGGTGACCTGCACCAGCTCACGCTCGATCTCGCGCTCCAGGTAGTGCTGGCGCTCCTCGTCCATGGTGTCCCATTTGTTGTAGGCCACCACCAGTGCACGTCCCGAGTCGATGACCTGCTGGATGACGCGGATGTCCTGCTCGGCGATCGACTCGGACACGTCGACCAGCACCACTGCGACCTCGGCCTTCTCCAGCGCCGCCTGAGTGCGCAGCGAGGAGTAGAAGTCGGCACCGCGGGTTTGGTGCACGCGACGCCGGAT
Organism: Dermatophilaceae bacterium; assembly: GCA_041746935.1. Lineage (GTDB taxonomy): Bacteria > Actinomycetota > Actinomycetes > Actinomycetales > Dermatophilaceae > Ornithinicoccus. The sequence continues at coordinate 2,635 of JBGTGC010000028.1, read as the reverse complement.
GCCGGCGGTGTCGACGAACCGCCATACGGTGCCGCCGAGCTCGATGAGCTCATCGACGGGGTCGCGCGTGGTGCCCGCGACGTCGTTGACGACGACACGCTCGGTGCCGGCCAGACGGTTGAGGAGGCTGGACTTGCCGACGTTCGGGCGCCCCAAGAGGGCGACGCGACGAGGGCCGCCTTCGCCGTATCCGGCCGGCATGGCCGAAGCGTCGGGCAGAACGTCGAGGACCGCGTCCAGCACGTCACCACTGCCTCGTCCGTGCAGCGCGGACACCGGCCATGGCTGGCCCAAGCCGAGGGACCACAGCATCGCGGCGTCGGCCTCGGTGCGCTGGTCGTCGACCTTGTTGGCTACGAGGATCACCGGCTTGCCAGATCGGCGCAGCAGCCGCACGACCGCTTCGTCGGTGTCGGTCGCGCCCACGGTGGCGTCGACGATGAACATGACCGCGTGGGCCATTTCGATGGCCACTTCGGCCTGCTCGGCCACCCGCAGGTGTATGCCGGTGGCGTCGACTTCCCACCCACCGGTGTCGATCAGGGTGAAGTCCCGCCCGGACCACTCGGCGGCATACTGCACCCGGTCCCGGGTCACTCCGGGCACGTCTTCGACGACCGCCTCACGGCGGCCCAGGATGCGGTTGACCAGGGTGGATTTGCCGACGTTCGGGCGGCCGACGACGGCCACGACGGGCATGGCTGCGAAGCCGGCACCGTCGCCATGGTCACCGCCGCTGCCGCCCTCGACGAGCGCGACGTCATCTTCGGTCAGCTCGAAGTCATCGAGTCCGGCGCGCAGAGCCGTTTCAACCAATGCGCCGCCGTCGGCCTCAGCAGAGACCCCGTGCGGCGTGTCAGGGGTGTTCGGGGTCATACCTGTCCTTCAGCCATGCGAACGTGACGCTTGATCCGGGAAAGCATGGCGATCATGCCACGCATCCGCAGGGGTGAAACGGCTTGCGCCAGACCAAATCGGTATGGCGCGTCGTCCGGCACATCGAGCACCTCTTGGGGGCTCAATCCGTCCAACGATTCGTGCAGGATGCCGGCGAATCCGCGGGTGGTCGGAGACTCGGGTGGCGCATCGAAGAAGAGCCGGACCTCTCGGGCCGCAGGCGAGGAGCCTTCGGCGGACGAGCCGCCACCCGAAGGCTGAGCCTCACCGACCTCGACGGCCAGGAAGAGCGGCGATTGGCATTCGTGGACGCGTTCCATCTGATCGAGATGGTCGGCATACCTCGGGGGCAGTTCGGGCAGTTCTTTGCTCAGCTCCAGCAGCAACTGCAACCGGTCTCGTTCGGTGACGGCCTGGAAGTCGTCCACCAATTCGGCCATGGCCGGGGGCAGCGCTGTGAGGTCCTGATCGGTCATCGCTCCACCGGCACCCGGACGGCGTTGCCCCACTCGGTCCACGAACCGTCGTAGTTGCGCACGCCCTCGAAGCCCAACAGGTGGGTCAGGACAAACCATGTGTGCGAGCTGCGCTCCCCGATGCGGCAGTAGGCCACGACGTCGTCCGTCGGGCTCAAGCCCTTCTCCTGCTCGTAGATCGCCGACAACTCTGCGCGCGTCCTGAACGTGCCATCCTCGGCCGCAGCACGAGCCCAGGGCACCGACGAGGCGCCGGGGATGTGACCCCCACGCATCGCCCCTTCCTGCGGGTAGTCGGGCATGTGCAGCAACTCTCCGGAGAACTCACCGGGCGAGCGGACGTCGACCATCGGCTTGCCGATGTGGGCCAGGACGTCGTCCTTGAAGGCGCGGATACCGCTGTCGTCGCGATCCACCACGGGGTATGCCGACTGCGCGAGCTCGGGGACGTCGGTGGTCAGCTCGTGGCCCGCAGCGAGCCACGCGGCGCGCCCACCGTCGAGCAGCCGCACGTCGGGGTGGCCGAACAGGCTCAACACCCACAGGGCGTAGGCCGCCCACCAGTTGCTCTTGTCGCCGTAGATCACGACGGTGGTATCGCGCGAGATGCCGCGCTCGGACATAACTTCGGCGAACCGGGCTCCGTCGACGTAGTCGCGGCTCAGCGGGTCGTTGAGGTCGAGGTGCCAGTCCAACTTGAGGGCACCAGCGATGTGGCCGGTTTCGTAGAGCAGCACGTCCTCATCGGATTCCAGGACGACCACGTTGGGGTCATCGAGGTGCTCAACCAGCCACGGGACGCTGACCAGGGCTTCCGGGTGGGCGTATTCAGCGATCTTGGCTGACGGGTCTGCTGGCAGGCTCATGAGGCTCCTGAGTCGGAAGTGGAATAGCTCGCGGGTGTTGTGGTCTTCGTGTCGGTGTGGGTGTCCGTGGGCTCCCCTGTGGGGCCTTGCCGCACGACGTCAAGCACGGCCGCCACCGACTGTGCAAACGTCAGTGACGAGGTGTCAATTCCGTGCACGCCGTCGGCGGGGCTGAAGAACGCGGACACTGTCGCGTCGTCGCGGTCGCGCCGGATGACTTGGTCATGGATTTCGTGTGAGTCCTGGGCCTCGCCGCGGTCGGCCAACTCGGTGCTGCGCCGGCGCAGCCGTGCGTCCTCGCTGGCACTGAGCAGGATCCGGTGCTCGGCGTCGGGCGCAATGACGGTGGTGATGTCCCGCCCCTCGACGACGATGCCGCCGGATTCAGTGCGCGCC
>JBGTGC010000027.1:0-14546 GCA_041746935.1 Dermatophilaceae bacterium | reverse complement strand
TCGTGGTCGGCTCGTTCGACCAGGATGCCCTTGTTGAACGTAGCGCCGGCCCGGACCAGGGCGACGAGGTGGGGTGCGTTGACCGCTCGCCACCGGCGCTCGGCGGACTCGATGAGCTTGAACGCCATGGCCACACCAGCGGCACGGGACCCGGGGCCCTTGGTGACGCGTTGCCGCAACCGGACGGTCGCGAAGGTCGACTCGATGGGGTTGGTGGTGCGCAGGTGGACCCAGTGTTCGGCCGGGTAGTCATAGAACGCCAACAGCACGTCCAGGTCGTCGGTGATCTTCGCGGCGGCTTTGGGCCACTTGGCCCCGTAGGCGTCAGCGAAGGCCTTCGCGGCTGCGGCGGCATGGTCTTTGTCCTCGGCGTTCCAGATCTGCATCAACGCGGGCTTGGCGTTCGGTTGGGCTGACTTGGGTAGGGCGTTGAGCACGTTGGCGATTTTGTGGAACCAGCACCTTTGCTCCTTGGTCTTGGGGAACACCTCGCGCAACGCGGACCAGAAACCGAGCGCCCCGTCGCCGACGGCCAGGACCGGGGCACCCATCCCGCGGCGCTTACAGGAGCGCAGCAGGTCGGCCCAGGACTCGGTGGATTCGCGGTGCCCGTCATCCAGGGCGATCAGTTCCTTGGTGCCATCGGCACGCACCCCGATCATCACCAGCAGACACACCTTGTCCTGCTCAAGGCGGACCTTGAGGTGGATCCCATCGACCCACACGTACACGTAGTCCGTGCCGGCCAACGACCGCTGATTGAACGCGACGGCCTCGTCTTGCCAGTCCTTGGTCAACCGGATGATCGTGGCAGGGGAGAGTCCCGCGGCCGAGCCCAGGAACTGCTCCAGTGCTGGAGCGAAGTCACCAGAGGACAAGCCGTGCAGGTACAACAACGGCAACACCTCAGCCACCTGCGGGGACTTCCGGGCCCACGCCGGCAGGATCGCCGAAGCGAACCGTTTGCGCGCACCCGTGGCCCCATCGACGCGCTTGTCGTTCACTCGCGGCGCCCGGACCGGGACCGCACCAGCGGCGGTGCTCACCTCCCTCGACTCGTGGGAGCCGTTGCGGACCACCAACCGGTGGCCCTGGTCATCGACCTCGCCGGCGAAGGCCTCGACATAGGCGGCGACCTCGGCCTGCAACGCCGCCGCGAGCATCGCTCGGGCACCGTCGCGGACGATCTCATCCAGCAGCGACCCACCCGCCGCTTCACCGTCCTGATCGTTGGACTCGTTGTTGTTCTGGGCTACCTTGAGCATGGGCGCACCTTCCTGAACCAGCGCGTCAACGCTGGCCCTGATCAGACATCTATGGGCTTCAGATCATCCTTGGGGAGGTGCGCTCCCTCACGTCACCTCGCCGAGGACCATCCAGTCGGGTGGCCGGGGGGAATCGCACCCCCCGGCTCCCACAGAACCGTGCGTGACAGTCTCCCGTCACACGGCTCTTACCACCCTGTCGGAAGGAAGTCCCGGGTCCAGGCCCAGTGGGCGAACCCACGCGGGTAGCGAGTAACCAACGACCGCCACCACGCCTTGGCCTTCTTGATCCCGTGCAACGCTCGATACTTCTTGCGGGCCCACCGCACCAGATAGGTATTGATGCGGCGTAGCAGCGGATACAGATGGGAACGATAGAACGCCCCGTAGTACTGCATCCAGCCCCGCACGATGGGATTCATCCACCGGGCGAGGTCTGCGAGGTTTCCACCGGTGCGCAAGTGGATACGCCACCTGCGCACCTGTCTGCCCATCGCTACCAGCGCGTCCCGAGATACCGCGGGCAAGAACGCGGCGAACATCCGCCCGCGCTTGTTCCGCGTCGACCGGGTGCGGAAGGTGTACCCCAAGAACGTGAACGAAGTGTGCTCATGCACCCCTCGCCGGTTGTCGTCCTTGCAGTACACGATCTTGGTCTTATCGGGATGCCGTTCCAACCCGACCTCGACCATCCGGACAGCGATCGCCGAGCGGAGCCGCTCAGCATGGCCGTGCGTGGCGGCATGCACCACCACGTCATCGACGTAACGTTCGAACCGTACGGCCGGGAACTCCCGCGCCATCCATGCATCGAACGCGTAATGCAGAAACAGGTTCGCCAGAACCGGTGAGACCGCCGACCCCTGCGGGGTGCCACGGTCTCGGTCCTGAACGGTGCCGTCGGGGTGCACCATCGGCGCGGCCAACCAGCGCCGCACGTACAGCACCACCCAACGGTCCTGGGTGTTTGCCTCTACAGCCTTGAGCAACAGGTCATGGTCAACGCTGTCGAAGAAGGCCCGGATGTCCAGATCGAGCACCCAGTCCTTGCTCCAACACCGTCGCCGGGTCACCGCTATCGCATGCAGCGCCGAGCGTCCAGGTCGATACCCGTAGGAGTCAGGATGGAACTTCGGCTCCACCCTGGCGTCCAACCGGGCCGCGACCACGGTCTGGGCGATCCTGTCTGCGATCGTCGGTACCCCAAGCACCCTGACCTTGCCGTCAGGCTTCGGGATCGGCACCGCACGCACCGGCGGCGGGAAGTAGGACCCCGAGGACATCCGATTCCAAACCTTGTACAGGTTGCCCCGCAGGTCGGTCTCGAAGTCCTCAAGGGTCTGTCCATCCACACCGGGCGCGCCCTTATTCGCCTTCACCCGTTCATATGCCTGCCACACCTCCCACTTGGAAATCTCGAACGGCTTCGCTTCCGTCAGTGACGTGCTCACCGCGGTTCCTCCCACATTCGTGGTTGACCCGACGAACAGATCACGGTGGCCTGGCCCCTTCGCTCCACGCCCATTACAGGCACTTCGCCGCTACTACGAGCCAGTCCGCCAACCCATCTCGCATCGGTACTCAACACCTCACAGTTTCTGCTGCTTGGTGCTCTCCCTCTCACCACCCACACGGGCAGACATATCGAGATGGGCCTTCCCACGTTCCATGCAGCCGCAGCAGACCAGGCTCGCGTCGCCTTCATGCCGGACACCACCTGGCCAGTCAGCGGGCACCCGCCAGGCTCATCCCGGAGACAACCTGAAACTCCGGTTTCGATGTCATATTGATAATCATCTCGACACTTCCTCAGCGATTCACTCACGTTCGCCTTCCTGGTCCCTACCTGACACCTTCTGGTGCCTTCTCCTCATTGCTCACCACCCCGGCCTCACAGCCAGCGCAGCATGAGGTGGTTTGAAGCCTCCCCCACGCAGGGCGACTCCGAAGGGCCAACCTTCATCGGCTACACAGCACCGTCCTCAGCAACGACTACCTACACATCGCACCTCCAACGTTCGTGGCACACCAGGTTCTGATCATTGCTCGACGGCGAGCAGTCTCGCCGTCGACTCGCTTGGAGGGAAGACGCGCACCACGTGAGGTTCCTCTTGCGGGGGCGGCGGGGACTGCCCGCTTTCACTTTGCGATGTTCGGCTGTTCCAGTGTCGAGATCTAGAGATTTCTGAGATGTGTCAGCCCCATCGTCGACACCCGTGCAAGCGGGATCAAGTGTGTCGCTTCGGGGTGGGGCAGGCCATATCAGTCATCGCGAATTGGGCACCGTCGGCATCTGATCGCAACCGTCTACCCGGGGACAGCGCTTTTGCAATGGCGAGGATAGGAAAGGATAATATATAAGTTTAGAGTCGTACTTTCCAGACCTGGATGAGGATGCTAACTCGGTGTCACCGAGAGGAGGGTGGATATGGTCGTTCGGCCTGGGGACTTGGTGCGGGCTCGGGGGTTCGTGGATGGGGTGCGGGTGCTGCCTGGTGACGGGCCGGGACGGGCCGGGGAGTTGTCCAGGCTGTGCTCGGCTGTGGTGCGCGTCGTGCCTGCTGCGGGTGCCGGGATGACCGTCACCCTTGGTGGGGCACCGCCGATGGCCCTGGCTGCGTCCAGTGCCCAGGCCGAGCGGCTCGAAGAGCTCCAATTGACCCTGGGTGAGGGTCCGTGTGTGGACGCGGTCCGGCATCGCCGGCCCGTGCTGGAGCCTGATCTGCAGGGCGGGGGGTCCCGTCGCTGGCTGGCCTACGGGCCGGCTGCGCACCGGATGGGCGTGGCTGCGGTGTTCGCCTTCCCGCTACAGGTCGGCGCGGTCTGTCTCGGCGTGCTTGATGTCTACCGGGATCACGTCGGCTCTCTGTCGCCTTCAAGTCTGGCGGACGCCTTGGCGTTCGCCGAGGTGGCGGTGGAAGTTTTGTTGGATGACCAGCAGGAGGTCGTTGGTCGTGAGCACTTGGTCCTCGGTGAGGGCCTCACGCCGCTTGAGTTGTATCGGGCGCAGGGCATGGTCATGGTCCAACTCGGTGTCTCACTGACCGAGGCGATGGTGCGCATCCGAGGTGCCGCATACGCCGACGACCGGCGCGTGGTGGACATCGCCACGGACATCACCAGCGGTGAGTTGACCCTGGCTCAGGATGCCCCGCGAGAACGCCGTGACCGACATCCTGACGTTGGAACTGAGTAGAAAAGAGTGGAGTGTGAGCACTGTCTCGACCGAGCGGCTGACCCAGATGTTCGTGGAGGCCGCCGACACCCTGGTCGAAGAGTTCGACCTGATCGAGTTCCTCGCGTCCATCACCATCCATGTGGCCACGGCCAGTGGCCATGCGGCGGTGGGGCTGCTACTCGCGGACCGCCGGGGACAGTTGCAGTTCATGGCAGCCTCCGAGGAGTCGGCCCGGCTGCTGGAGCTCTCCGAGGTGCAGAATAGCGACGGGCCGTGCCAGGAGTGCCTCACGTCCGGCGAGAGGGTCATCGAAGCCGATCTGGGGACAGCCCACCACCGGTGGCCGACGTTCACCTCCCAAGCCCTGGCGGCCGGCTTCCGGTCGGCGTGCTCCCTTCCAATGCGCCACCACGGGCAGACCATCGGAACCCTCGGCCTGTTTGGAGTCGCAGGTGAGGTGTTGACCAAGCAAGATCTCGCGGTCGTCCAAGGCCTCGCGGACATTGCGACCATCGGCATCCTGCAGGAGCGCTCGGTGAGCCGTAAGGACATGCTCACCGAGCAGCTCCAGGTAGCCCTGGACAGTCGGGTCGCCATCGAGCAGGCCAAGGGAATACTGGCTCAACTCCTACACACCGACGTTGACACGGCCTTTACCCGGTTGTGGAACTTCTCCCGCGGCAACCGCCTGCGTCTGAGCGACGTCGCCCGAGACGTGGTCTCCGACCCTGCCAGCCACCCCGAGCTGACTTCGCCACAATCTGCTGAGGCCACAGAGCGAAAGGACTGACCGAGTCGAGGCAGCGCACGGCCGAGGCAGGGCTGCGGCCAGGAACACTGAGCCCCCCCCCGAACAGGGATCCGGACCGCCCACCGGGGCGGCGATCTGTTCGTGGCCGATCACCGGAACCGCCGCACCATAGGGCTGCCCAGGAATCTTCTCAGGGAATAGACATCAGGTAAGCGACTGGGGTGGGTCTGCCAACTGACGGATACGGTGATGGATCAGGATCGCGTCGAGGGGTAAGGCCGTCGAGGTAGGCCAGGGCGTACTTGTCGCACCACGTGGCGGCGCCGCGCCAGTGCTTGAGCCGGTTGAGGCCGTATTCGACGGTGTTGCGGTGGCAGTAGAACTCGGGATTGAAGGCCGGTGGCCTGACGTTGGCGCGGGCCTTTGAGTTTTTCCTCGGGCGATCTGGTCGTTGCGTTTGGGGATGGAGGTCTTGATCTTCGTTTTCCGCAGCCGGACACGGGTCGAGAGGGGAGTAGGCCTTGTCGCTCACGATTAAGCCAAGAGTCCCGGTTGGTGAAGGCGATTATCTGGGCCGCGCGCACGATGCTAATCTTCCGGCATGGCCCAAACGGCACTTATGGCCTTTCGGCATTAGCATGGACCTCGGCTCGAAATGACTAAGAAGAGGCTGGATAGGATATGTGCGGGAGAAACTCAGCATGAAAAGCATCTCACCGCAGCGGGTGGCGGATATTTTCGTCAAGGCGACCGACACGCTGGTCGATGACTTCGACTTAGTCGATTTCCTCGGGTCGATCACTCGCTACGCCGCCCGAGCCAGCGACACGGCAGCGGTAGGTCTGTTGCTGGTGGACCACCGTGACCATTTGCGGTTTATGGCCAGTTCGGAGGAGTCCAGCCGCCTGCGAGAGCTATTCACCGCACAGAACGAGCAAGGACCCTGTCGCGACTGCTTCACCGAAGGCAACAACATCATCACCGAAGACCTACGGCTGGAGGACCATCGATGGCCGGCCTTCGCGCCACGGGCTGTGGCCGCTGGCTTCGCATCGGCATGCGCGCTGCCGCTACGCCACCACGGTCGAACCATCGGAACCCTCGGCACGCTCGGCCCCCCCGGCGAAGTGCTGAGCACTCAGAGCCGGCAGGTAGTCCAGGCACTGGGCACCATCGCGACTATCGCGATACTCCAGGAACGGGCCGAGCGCCGCACAGACGTGCTGACCGAGCAACTCCAGTCAGCCCTCAACACACGCGTGGTGATCGAGCAGGCCAAGGGGTTCCTGGCCCAGCTGTGGCACGTCGACAGCGACAACGCCTACCGGTTGCTGTATCGCTACTCGCGTAGCCACGAACTGCATCTGAGCCAAGTCGCCCGCGACATCACCTCGGACCCGACCACACACCCAGGCCTGACCCACCCTCCACCGGCGGCCGGCAACGACACCTGAATCTGGTCGATGGGGCCACCCCAACGACCCCGCACAGAGGATCAGAAGCCCGCATACAGGAGAAGGCCCGCAGGCGCGTACCTGGGTGAATGACTAGCGTGCGCCCGCTTAATACTCGCGTTGGCGCGGTACAGCCGTCCGGAGATAAGGACAGATTTGAGCCACCGTCTGCTCACCCTCGCGCGCATCGTCGACATCATCTGCTGGACAGGGATCTCAGCCGGCATCGACGCCGCCCTACACCGCCGCTCGGTTCAGGTCCATCGAGGCAGTTCAAAGCGACCGCGGACTACATGCACTACGACTGGCGGTACCACGAAGTCGATGACCACTCTGTCATTCGGGTCGTCTGAACAAGGACGCTACATCAGGCTTGACTGCCAACGAGAGCTTTTCCCTGTTTCGATCACCAGATGGGGCGATCGCGGTCTCGTCGTTAGCGGGGCAGGTTACGCGCCGCCGCACGCTTCTCGTGGACGTCAATCGTCGCCGAACAACTGAGTCACTCCCCATCCGGCCGCTAGACCCGCCGCCCCGCTGATGAGCCACTCGATTGCGGCGTTTGACGGGCGGGAGGCAGGATCAAGACCGTCCGCGACCCACCAAGCGTCCAGCGCGACGTTGATCCCGATCTGTATCGCGACTGCGACAGCGATAAACGTCACGAACCCAACCAGCCACTCGACGGCACTCATAGCCCGGCCTCTCAATGCCTTTGCGTGGAGGGCGACCGCAGAGCCCCTGGTCCATGACGCTCGTGCCGCCACCAGAGACTCCATAACGGGACAATGTTCTCCGTCGTTCCGAGATATGACAACTCGTGCCGGGATCGGCTGGCATCCGCCGCTTTGGTAGCCAAGGAGTGGGAGCAACGGCACGGGCACGGGCACGCGCTTCAGCTTACGCTGGCATCGCACGCGGCCATCTCCTTGGAGCACACCGGAGAGACTCCTCCTGGGAGGATCGTCAACCTCTGCGTCGACGATGTTGACGTGGCCGTCTCCGCCCTCGGCGTGACGGTGATCAACGACATGGCCCGGGCACGAGCCTTCGAGGTAGCCGACCCGGACGGGCATCGACTGCGCATCGGCACCCCGACGCGCCTAGAATCGCAACCGAAGGGTCATCGAGCGCCCGCACACCCATCCCCAATCGGTGACGGCGGCGACCTCGATTGTGGTGGTGTTGCCCTGGTGATTAGAACATCGCCAGTGAGTGGGTTTCGTTCTCCCACCCGCTTAGGTGTGCTTTTTGCTTGCTCAACCTGACAGCATAGGTCGGGAACTGTTGAGTGTGGTGATTGCCGACGCCGTTGCTGTATCCCATGCTCAACAGTTGTTTTTTGCATCACCGAGCAACTGACCTGTCTCAAAGACCGATCGCAATCGGTTACGGCGTCCAGCCCATCCGTGACGGCGCTGATGCCGACTCGGTGGGTGCCATCTCGGGCGGGATGCCCGTTGGGGTCCTACCCCCCGGCGGTAGTCGGGGGAATCGAGTGGACTGATGCCGTTTCGATCCGAAAACTGAGGCGACGACCTGACGCGTTTCGCACACCTCCCTTGACTGCGCCACTGCCTACGCGCTTTCCGAGTGGGGAAGCAGGTGCTGGACTATGTTGATGTTCAGGGTGATCCCAACGAGCGTGGTGACGAGGAGTGCATGCTGGTGAGCCGGGACGGGTTGCACCAATTGCTCTTTATCGAGGTCCCGGGAACAAAGGTTGCCAAGAATCGCTTACACATGGACCTGGAACCGGTCGAGGGGACCCGCGATGCCTGGCTGTCCGATTGCTGGAATGTGGCGCGGTCCAGGTCGGCGACTATCGAGGGAAGCACGGTCCAGGCGCGGGCTGGGTGGTCCCAGCAGACCCAGAAGGAAAGCGACTTCTGCATACTGCGCCGCCAGCCTGAGCGCTCCGCATAGCGATCGGTATACGGCAACCGCTCAGCCGATGAATCGTACCGCCTACTCGTCGCGGGTTGCGGCGTCGATGCGCTCACGACGACTCGTGTCTCCTCCAGGACCTCTCGAGCGACACACACCGCCGGCTCCTCGCCCGGGTCCACGATTCCAGTCACGGGCACCCACGCGCCGTGTCGCAGCGACGCACGAGAAGCACCTCCTCGCCCGACGTACGACTGCGGTCACTCCAGGCATCCAGAGTTCGGCTTGCCCAATATGTCGGCGCAACTCCACGACGAAGTCCGGGATCGGCATGACAACCACGCCACGCACCCGTGGCCCGCTCCCGCGCGAGCACCTCGACATGGCCTAACCCTGGGTGGCCACAAGCGGATCGGCTACCGGCGCTTCAACGATTGGCATCTGACGCTTGACTCCCCGAACGTTATGCAAGCATAGTGTAAGCATGCCAAATGTATTGGTCCGTGATCTTCCCGACGATGTCCATGCCGCTCTCCAGCACAAGGCTGCGCAACACCACCAGTCGCTGCAGCAGTATCTGACCGCGGAGTTGCGCCACCTTGCCGAACGTCGCCAGATCAGCGACGTGCTGGAGGACATCGAGACTCTTCACGGCGGCCGGGTCGGACTACGCCAAGCAAGTCAAGACCTCGATGACGAACGTGCGCAACGGTGATCGTCGTTGACGCGTCGGTACTCGCCAACGCCCTCGGTGACGACGAACAGGACGGCCACATCGCCCGCGCCGAGCTGATTTCTGCAGGCGATCTCGCCGCCCCTGACCTGATCGACGTCGAGACGACCGCCGTGCTGCGCAAGCGCTGGCTGGCCCGCAGCATCTCCGATCAGCGCTTCGAGGCTGCGATCAAGGACTTGCAGCGACTGGACTTTGAACGGGTTCCGACACTGCGGCTGATCCGTCGCGCGTACGAGTTGCGCGCCAACGTCACTGCCTATGACGCCACTTACGTCGCGCTGGCTGAAGCCCTCGGCTGCGAGCTGCTCACTGGGGACAAACGCCTCGCCGCTGCAACCGGACCGCGATGCGCCATTCGAGTGCTGTCATGACGGCAGCGAGGTCCGCCGTCGCCGTATGGCGATGGTCGAGTGGAGCACGCGCTACGGAACTCGGACCGGCTTGCTCACGGATCGTGATGGCTGGCGTCGTTTCATTGCCTTGCCGATGGCTTGCTGACTGGCCAGATAATCCAGTCGACGAGCTGCGTGCAGCGCTCATAGTCTTCTCTGATGCAAATCGTGAATAGCCCTGAAGGGCGCTTCGATTCGTACGTGCTCTGCACCTCTCCGCGCAGCGGAAGCACCCTATTGTGCTCACTGCTCGCAGCTACCGGCCTGTCGGGGAACCCCAAGTCCGACTTCCACAGACCATCTGTGAAGAGCTGGGCTTCCAATCTGGGCACACCGCCAGAGCGTCAGGGCACTGAACTCGATTACGCGCGGGCCGTTGTGGATGCCGCCCGCATCGAGGGCACCAACGGCACGGGATCTTCGGGCTGAGGGTGCAGTCGGACAGCGTTGACTTCTTCCTCAACAAACTAGCGCTCCTGCATCCCGGCAGGATCAGAGACGTCGAGGGTTCGGTGCCGCCTTCGGGCGGATTCTCTTCATCCACCTGACGCGCCCAGACAAGTTCGCACAGGCTGTGTCCTGTGTGAAGGCGCAGCAGACGGGGCTGTGGCATATGGGACAGGACGGCACCGAGTTGGAGCGGCTCAAGGCGCACCAAGATCCGGTCTACGACAGCGCAGCGCTGCGCGGGTGCTATGCCGAGATGGTCAGGGCTGACCGTCAGTGGCTCACGTGGTTCGCCGACGAGGGGATCGTCCCACTGCAGTTGAGCTATGACCGGCTTTGCGCAGATCCTCGTGCGGTGCTGGGGCAGGTTCTGCGTGGCCTGGGCCTTGATGACAGCGGGGCCGATGATGTAGCGGTCCGTGTCGCGAAGCTGTCGGACAAGGTCAACCAAGACTGGGCGCAGCGCTTGCGCTGAACTCGGCGGAGCTTAGGCATACCCCTAAAGGTCGCAGAACGCCATCACGTTCGGGAACGCCATAATCATGGTCGACTGCCTCCTGTACTCGTTGATGTTCAAGCTCTATGAAGACGTTGCTCAATCCTCACTGCCGCTCCGTCCCGCAAGACGAACGTCTTGCTGTGACCGCGCCGACCTTCGCGCCGACGCGAACAAGGTCGTGCCTATCACCGGTTGGCGATCCCCAATCGGTGATGGTGGCTCCCTTCGATCGCGGCGGCGTCAGTGCGTGCAGGCACCGGATGACCTTCGGCTAACGGGCACATGCGTCCCATGCGGCGCGGGAAGTGATCCGGTCGGGCTGGGCCCGTTGCCCGAGGAGCGACTCGCAGCGGTTGCCGGCGATGCCACTGTCGTCGGTGGCACCCCTGGATCTTCTCGACCATCGCTGAGCCCGGCGGCTCGATGGCTCTCACCCCTCCCGTGCTCTCGAGTGCGGCGCGGGGTCCAGGGGTGAGCGATCCTGGGCAAGGAGCTGCGTGAGGGTCTCGGTCCTCAAGGTCATTCCGAGGTCTTGGGTGGATGGCCATTCGTCGATCTCTGCTCGCGCGAAAGCGATCCACGCCTCAATGGTCTTGAACATCTCGATCTGGAAGGTGGCGAAGAGCACGGACAGGTGCGTCCGTTGAGGGAACGGGTGACCGCCATCGAGGTAGGAGCCCATCAGGTCGACGATGGCCCGGTGGTGAGTGCCGACGTCGTCGCCGAGCTCGTCGAGGGCTCTGAGCACATCTTCGCGTGAGCCATGATCAGCGAAGAGGAGCCTCAGCAAGGCCTCTACCTCGAAACGGGGCGGCTCGGTCCGGGTGCCTGTCCACTCGGTGAGGGCTTGGCGACCCGTTCCGGTGATGGTGTACACGTTGCGGGTTCGGTTGCCGCTGTCCTCCTGGTGGATCGTGGCGTATCCGAGTTCCACTAGCTTCTTGGGTTCGGAGTAGAGGAGTCGCTCCGACTTCGGCCAGGCGTAGCGAAGGCTTCGTTGCGCTTGGCGCGTGAGCTCGTAGCCGGTCCAGGGCTTGAGGTGCAGGAGGGCGAGGACTGCATAGGAGGACGGGGTCAATCTCGAGGGCATGCCTTGACCCTACTGCAGTGTGCAGTATATATTACTGTATATTGCAGTACTTTGGGTTCGACCCGAACGATTCCGCATCGACCCCGCAGCGCTGGGGGATGGGAGAGCATCATGGAGATCGACCGCCACATCGCAGCTCTCGAGCTGGAAGCCGGACTCTTCGCGGACACCGCGCGGGGCAACGATCTTGATGCGCCCGTCCTTCCCTGTCCCGGGTGGGACCTGCGCGACCTCGTCCGCCACCTCGCCGAGATCCATCTCTGGGCTGCTGCGCATGTATCCAACCGCGCCACGAAGACGTGGGTCGACGACCTCTCCGAGTTGTCGGGCTACTGGCCCGATCTCGCAGTCTTCTGGCCCAGCGACGACGACCTGATCGACTGGTATCTCGAGACGAACGCCACCTTGGTCCGTGAGCTCACCTCGGCTCCCGCCGATCTCGAGTGCCGCACGTTCCTGCCCGCCCCCTCCCCCCTCGCGATGTGGGCTCGACGTCAAGCCCATGAGACCGCGGTCCACCGCTTCGACGCCGAACACGCGGGCCAGACCCAGACGAGCTTCGACCCTGGGTTCGCCACCGACGGGATCGACGAGATGCTCTGCGGCTTCGCTCCCCGAGGTAGCACGTTCACGATCGACAGACCCGCCACGATGGCAGTCCACGCGAACGACACCGACGCTCACTGGCATCTCACCATGACCCCGACTGGAATCACCAGCGTCCGAGGAGATCACCCCGCGGACGTCGCTCTCATCGGCCCGGCGTCCGACCTGTACCTAGCGGTGTGGAACCGCGGCGACGATGCCGCGATCGAGGTCTCGGGCCACCGAGACCTCCTCAACACCTGGCACCACGGCCGCCGGATCCGCTGGGCTAGGGCGCGACCTCAGAGCAGAGATGCCGATGAGGAGCCGCGTCCGGCCCAAGCGCCCAGCGATCAATCGAGTGCAGTCCAACGCACCATGACGGCTACGGCAGCCACGAGGAGACAACGAGCATGAAGAGCACGGTCGAAGACCTCCCGACCGCCCACGAGGCCATCGGCGAGATGACCCGAGGGACGGACTGGGGTGGGATGACAAACGCGTACATGCAGTACCCGGCGGGCCTGGACTTCGGCCCTCTGCTCGAGGGTCTGGAGCGCGATAACTGTCAATGCCCGCACTGGGGGTCCGTCATCGAAGGCAGAATCCGTGTGAGCTATGAGGACGGCTCCGAAGAGGCCGTAGGCTCAGGCGAAATCTACTACTGGCCCTCCGGTCACACCATCGTTGTCGAGGAAGCCGTCACGATGGTCGAGTTCAGTCCTCGCGACCAGATGTCGCAGGTGCTCGCACACGTCGTCGGCAAGCTGTAAGAGCGCGCTGCGGAGAACCCGCAACACATCACGACCTGTTGGCCCCGGTTGTCGTTCCTCATCCGGCACGGCGTCCGCTATCCGGATCGCCACAGTGCACGATGATCGGGGTAAGAGGCCTCCCTTGTTTATGGGCGCATAGCGTCGGCTTCTGGCTTGTGTCGGCCCTTGGGTCTTGGGTCGAACTCGGTAACGACGTTTCGATGGAGGTGAGGGCGGCATGGACTACAGCCCATGGCGTCCGCCGGAGCGCAACGGTGTCGGTGATGCAGCCTTCACCCTGGGAGTGTTGGCCGTGGTGTTCGCCTTAGTTCCGATCGTGGGGGACTTCGTCTCCCTTCCTTCAGCCCTGGGCGCTGTGGTGCTGGGAGCGATCGGCATGGACCGTGCGGATCGGGGCTTGGCGACCAACCCCAACAAAGCGATGGCCGGAGTCCTGCTCGGAGTCTTTTCGGCGTTCATCACGTTCATCACGTTCGCGGCGATGGGGACGTTCGGATGACTCAGCCGGTGGCTGTCACCAGCCTCGATCGCCGTGCAGGGATCGCTGACCGGTGACCGTCACGTTGGCGGACGGGGCACTTTGCCACTCTTCTGTGTGAACCGGGTGGCCGTGCCACTGTGGGTCGGTGACTGCCAGATTGAAGGGACGCCGTCGGCACGCTGAGGCAGTGGTTCATCGGTGACCCAATGGGCCAGCACGCAGACGGACGTGTTGGCCCGGGCGCTTGTTGGTTCCTACGCCGATGACCGACCACGTATGGCCAGCGACGTCGATCTGGTCTTGCTGACCAGTGAACCGGAGAAGCATGCACATGAACTTGGCTGGGTCAGGGGCTACGAACCCTCAGCACGTTTGATCCGCGATCAGTGGTGGGGGCCGCTAAGAGAGCGGAGGGTGAGGCTTCGCAGCGGACTCCACGTAGAACTAGGCATCGTGCAGCCGACGTGGGCATAGGCCGCTTGATGTTGGTATCGAGAGGGTTCTGCGTAACGGGTGCCGGATCCTCCACCCCCCAGGATCGGCTGAAGAAGGCGCTGACCACTTTGCGATGACCTCGCTTCGTCACAAGCGGATCCCGTACCGACACTTGAAGCCGCCAAGCTGGATCGGCAGACCACTGTCACTCACCGCTCGATCCCGGCACCCATCCCCGGTGATACTCGACTCAAACGGAGGAGGTCAATCAGGGGTGTAGCGCACCCCGCCGGGCTGGCACGGCTCAGTGTTGCTAGCTTCTCCAGAGGCGCATTCCCCGTCGACTAGTTCTCGGTCGCCAATCGCTTCGGGCAGCTCTACCTCGACGGACACTGGGCCGTTGCCCTGACAGTTTGCGGCAGAGGGTTCGCCAGGACTAACGGTGAAAGTGATGACTATTTCCTCATCGGTGCTCTCGATCGCGGGGTCGTTGGGGTTGCCGGTGACGCCGCTGTTACAACCGAGCCGGGTGACCATAGCCGTGAAGGTCGTGGTGTTGGCGCCCAGGAT
>JBGTGC010000026.1:0-1540 GCA_041746935.1 Dermatophilaceae bacterium | reverse complement strand
CATCACCACCAGCGCCTCGCCGGCCAGCCCGAGCAGCGATTCCAATGATGTCGTCAGCATCGCGGCCAACCCGCTCGCGGCGGTCACCAGTCCGATCAACGAGCCGACCAGAACGAGCAACTGCAACCTTCCGGCAGGAGTCAGACGTCGACCGATCCACCAGTGCGCCGCCCACAACGGACCCCATACAAGGAGCGTGGCCAGGGCCGAGGCCGAGTAGTCCTGCACGCCGATCGCCCACTCCAACACGGTAAACAGCGCCACCATCGAAGCCACGAGAGCGGTCAGCGACGCGACAGTCAGGTAGGCCGCCCACCCCAGGGACCGGACCTCATTCGGGTCGCGAACGATCCGCCGCCGGGTCCACAGGATAAGACCGGCCGCAACGGGGACCCCGATGACGGTGAACGTGATCGAGCGAGCCAGCTCGGCGGGTCTGTCCACCAAGGTCGGGGATCGCTCGAGCAACGGAGTCAGCAGCCCGACCAGCCCCGCCGCGGCCACGGCCAGCAGCGCATAGAGCAGGAGATACTGGAAGAAGCGACGGATCCCCATCAGGGTCTGGCCTCGCAGGTGAACAACGGCCAGGGCACGCCCTGCAACACCCAGCCGTCTGACGTTGAGACGAGCCGGTAGATCTGCCGCTCGGCGTAGGCGTCGGTATCGAGAGGGTCGGTCGGGTAGACCACATCAACCTCCACCCGCGCGCCCGAATTGGTGGTCGCCGTGTCGATCAGCACGAGCCGCCCTGCATCACCCAGCCGTCTGACGTTGAGACGAGCCGGTAGATCTGCCGCTCGGCGTAGGCGTCGGTATCGAGAGGCTCGGTCGGGTAGACCACATCAACCTCCACCCGCGCGCCCGAATTGGTGGTCGCCGTGTCGATCAGCACGACCCGCCCTGCGTCCTGGTAGAAAACCTCCGGCAGGTCCTCCAGGGTGCACGCGCCGTCAGGATCGAGGTATGTCGCAGCCTGCTCCAGGTCGTCGTCGAAGACGTCGCGCAAGAATGACTGCACGGTCCCTTCCGGAGTGCCTACATCGAAGTCTTTCGCCCGCTGGCCGCCGCGCACCACCACGGCGATCAGCGCGAGTAGGACAACCACGGCGACGAAACCGGCCAGCACCCACTGTGGACGCTTACTCATGCCCGATTATCCCACCGTAGCCACTGCCAGACCAGTACCGCCCGATCAGAGCCGTGTGAACTCACGCCTGGACGCCCAACACACGTTCGTCGAACTCTCACGGAGCCACACCTTCAACGCCGCTCGCACCAATGGCTTCAACCCCTCAACGACACTCAGCGAGCCTCCTCACCCAAGGTCCGGCGCCCTTCCCCTAAGCGGAACGCCCTGCGGTGCCCACACGGGCCCTGCGTCGCTGCGAGCAGGCTGAGTTGCCATCACCGGATGGGGGATCCCGTTGCGGCGACGAGTGGTGTGCGTCTTGATGTTCGGGTCGGGTATTGCCCGATGCCCGAGCCGGCCCCACCCCTGGTGCCGCCGGGTCCATTCTTGGAGGTGCACTATGAGCGCGCT
>JBGTGC010000025.1:0-7685 GCA_041746935.1 Dermatophilaceae bacterium | reverse complement strand
CACACCGTCTACGGCGAGTTCCCCAACGGGTTCTACTCGCTGGATGCGATGTTGTGCGAGAGCGTGTTGCGTGCGCTGCTCGGTGAAGCCCGCGCCGAGGGCGCGGCCCGGATCGACCCTGCCGCGCTGGGCCGGGTGCTCGGGATGGACCGGGCCCCGGAGGTTAAAACGATCCGCCGCAAACTGGGCCAGCTCGCCGCCGCGGACAAGGGCGCGGAGCTGATCGCGGCCATGGCCGCCCACCACCTGGACCGCGTCAAAGACGAAGACGGTCAGGGCGGGGTGGTGTTGTACGTCGATGGGCACGTCCGCGCCTACCAGGGCACCAAGAAGATCGCTAAGACCCACCTGTCCCGGTTGCGGTTCCCGGCCCCGGCCACCGTGGAAACCTGGGTATGCGACGCCGCGGGCGACCCCGTCCTGGTGGTCATGGCCCAACCGGGCGCGTCGCTGGCGATGGAACTACGCGCCCTGCTGCCCCAACTACGCCACGCCGTCGGAGACGAGCGGCGGGTCCTGGTCGGGTTCGACCGCGGCGGGTGGTCCCCGGCCCTATTCGCGCACATGCACACCAACGGGTTCGACGTGCTGACCTGGCGCAAACACCCCACCCCGGACGTCGAAGCGGCCGCGTTCGAGCAGGTGTCCCACCTCGACCAGGCCGGTCGGGAGCACACCTGGGACCTGGCCGACACCACCGTTGAACTACCTCTGACCGGTGCTGAGGGGGCCACGTTCGGCATGCGCCAGGTCACCCGCCTCGACCCACGCACCGGCAAGCAAGCGCACGTGCTGAGCACCCGCACCGACCTGACGGCGGGTGAGGTGATGTACCGGATGGGCTCACGGTGGCGCCAGGAAAACTACTTCCGCTACGGCCGGTTACACCTGGACCTGGACTCCCACGACACCTACACCGCCACCAGTGATGACCCGACCCGGTCCGTGCCCAACCCGGCCAAACGCACCGCGCACCACGACGTACAAGCCGCCCAGGCCCGCGTGCAACGCGAACGGGCCCGCACCGACGCCGCGCTGCTAGCGGCCCGCACGCCCACCGACGGCGCCGGCACCGTGCTGATCACGAACACCAGACACAACGAGATCACCGCGGACCTGGCTACCGCGCAAGACGACCTGGCCGCCGCCAAGACCGCCCACTTCGACACCCCGACCCGGGTACCGCTGGGCCAGTTGTCCACCGACCAGCAGGTCCTGAACATCGAAACGAAACTGCTGACCCACGCCATCAAGATGGCCGCGTTCAACACCATCACCACCATCGCCCGCGACATCCGAGTACACACCAGCTACGCCCGCGCCGACCAAGAGGCCTACACCCTGGCCCGACACGTGCTGACCCATACCGGTGACATCGACCCCCGCACCCCCGGCGTCCTGACCATCACCCTTGACCCAATGCCCACCACCCGCGAAACCAAGGCCGTGACCCAGTTGTGCGAACACCTCACCGCCACGAACACGACCTACCCCAGCACCAACCGCGTGCTGCGCTACCACGTCAAGGAACGGCCCTGACCCTGCAAGAACTATCGCACCATGTCAGGAGTCCTGGGGCCGGGAGCATACCCGGCGGTGAACGCTAGATATGCGACGTCAGCCACTCGCTCTATCCGCGGAGCCAGGTGACGCTCTTCGGGCGCAGCAAAGGGCATTGCGGCTACCGCGATCTTGCGCTTAGCGCGGGTGATCCGGGCAGCAATCGTGGCCGTTGGCACCAGGAACAGTCGGGCGATATCGGCGGTGGGCAATCCGATGACCAAGCGTAGGGCAAGCGCGCAGGAGGACTCGATCGACAGCGCAGGGTGGGTGCACAACAAGACCAGCCGGAGTTGTCCGTCTCTCACCAGATCCCCGGAGTCGACACGATCGGGCATAACCTGCTTGGTGGCTCGGGCATCCATCACCAGCAGGGGCTCTTTGCGGACAGCGACGGCCTCAGCCTTGAGCCGGTCCAGGATGCGTCTGCGTGCCGCCGTGAGTAACCAGGCACCAGGATTGTTCGGTATGCCGCGGCGGTGCCAACGGTGACTAGCCGACGCGAAAGCCTCAGCCAGTCCATCCTCGGCGAGGTCAAGCCGGCGATAGCGGGACACCAGGACGGCCAGCAGTCGGCCCCAGTGATCCCGCCACGCGTCCTCGAGCGCTTCGTCGACGTCGATCAGAGATCGAACTCGACGATAGGCCGGATTTCCAAGGTGTAGTCCTCCGGCAGAGCGTGGCACAGCTCGATCATCTGATCCAGGTCGGCGGCCTCGACGACGTAGTAGCCGCCCATGTGTTCCACGGTTTCCGCGTACGGCCCGTCGGTGACTGCCCGCGATGAACCGCCCGTGGTCGGGCCCAGCGTTGTCGTCGTGTCGGCCGGTGCCAGGGCCTCACCTCCGAGCATCTGTGCGCGAGTGCGAACGGCCTCATCGAAGGCCCCGTGAGCGGCCATCACCGCCTCTTGTTCGGCTTCGGTGGCGGACTCCCACCGCTGCTCATCTGCATACATCACCACGAGGTACTTCATCGTCGGCTCCTTGCGATCAACTGCTTGAACGAGACGGTTGTCTCTATCAGCATGACGACTGAGGGGTTCAGATATCGACAATCCGCAGAAAGTTCTCACCGAGACGTACGCTGTCCTGATGACCGGTCAGCGCAGCGTCGCCCTCGTAACCCTGGGGTGCACCCGCAATGAGGTCGATTCCGAGGAGCTCGCCGGACGTCTGCAAGCCGAGGGCTGGACGCTGGTCAGCGACGCCGCCGAAGCCGATGTGGCAGTGGTGAACACCTGTGGTTTCGTCGAGCAGGCCAAGAAGGACTCGATCGACGCCCTCCTAGAGGCTGGGGACCTGAAGGAAAGCGGCCGCACTCAAGCTGTGGTGGCAGTGGGCTGCCTGGCGGAGCGATACGGCACCGGTCTGGCTGAGCAGTTGCCGGAGGCGGATGCGGTCTTGGGCTTCGACTCCTACGCCGATATGTCGACCCACCTGCAGTCGATCCTCGACGGCGGCACCGTGAAGTCCCACGTTCCCCGCGACCGTCGGACTCTCCTGCCGATCGCCCCGGCCGCTCGGCACACGGCAGAAGGTTCGGTGGCCTTGCCTGGCCACCAACAGGCACCGCTGGAAGATGTCGCCCCGGCCTCAGGGCCGCGAGTGATGCGGGCCCGGTTGGACGGCAGGCCTTGGGCACCCCTGAAGATCGCCTCGGGTTGTGACCGGCGATGTGCCTTCTGTGCCATCCCGATGTTCCGCGGGTCGTTCGTGTCGCGCCGCCCGCACGAGATCGTCACCGAGGCACGATGGCTGGCCGGGCAAGGCGTCAAGGAACTGTTCCTGGTCAGCGAAAACACCACGTCATACGGGAAGGACCTCGGCGACCTGCGTCTGCTGGAACAACTCCTGCCCGAGTTGACGGCCGTTCCGGGGATCGAACGGGTCCGGGCCAGTTATCTGCAACCGGCCGAGATCCGCCCCGACCTCCTCGACGTGTTGGCGGGCACACCAAAGGTGATGCCCTACTTCGACATCTCGTTCCAGCACGCCTCTGGCCCGTTGTTGCGTCGGATGCGACGGTTCGGTGACCGAGCGTCCTTCCTCGGCCTGCTGGATAGCGTCCGTTCGCGGCTACCCGAGGCCGGCATCCGCACCAACGTCATCGTCGGATTCCCGGGCGAGACCGAGGACGATGTGCACGAACTGACGTCGTTCTTGGAGGAGGCGCGGCTCGACGTGGTCGGTGTCTTCGGATACTCCGATGAGGACGGCACTGAGGCCGAGAGGTATGCCGACAAGCACCACGCCGACACCATCGCCGAGCGAGTCGACGAGGTGAGTTCCCTGGTCGAAGAGTTGACGGCTCAGCGTGCGATGGAGCGCATCGGCACCCGCATCGAGGTCATGATCGAAGAGATCGACCCGGACACCTTTGATGTCATCGGCAGGGCCGAACAGCAGGGTCCTGACGTCGACGGGACCACGACCTTGGTCGGTGCCAAGGACGCCCGGATCGGCGACATCGTGAGCGCTGATGTGACGGCTACGACCGGGGTTGACCTCATGGCCCGGGTCGTGTCGCAGGCCGGGCACGCCGCGTTAGGCCGGACTGGATGAGCGCCACGTCAGCCCCCGCGGTGAGCGTCTGGAACGTTCCGAACGCGCTCACCGTGCTGCGCATCGCGCTGGTGCCGGTCTTCGTGACCGTGCTGCTGGCCGAGGACGGGGGCTCGACGTCTATGCGCATCTGGGCCGCGCTCATCTTTGCGGTGGCGGTCGCCACCGACTGGTTGGACGGCGACCTGGCCCGACGTCAGGGTTTGGTCACCGACTTCGGCAAGATCGCCGATCCGATCGCAGACAAGGCTCTCATCGGGGCGGCGCTCATCTGTCTGTCCATCCTTGGCGAACTGGCCTGGTGGATCACCGTGGTCATCATGGTGCGCGAGATCGGTGTGACCGTGCTGCGCTTCATCGTGATCAAGCGTGGCGTGATCCCGGCCAGCCGCGGCGGCAAACTCAAGACGACACTTCAGTCGCTCGGATTGCTGCTGCTGATTCTGCCGTTGAGTGGCTTCTTGAGCACGATCGGATTGATCGTGATTTATGCGGCGCTCGTGGTCACGGTGATGACCGGAGTCGACTACGTGCTCCAGGCATGGCGGGTGTGGCGCAACGCGGGAGTGTCCCGCTGACACCCGACTTTCTAGCCGAGGAGATCATTGAGGTCGCACGCGCACAGGGGTGGACGGTCGGCGTGGCGGAGTCGTTGACCGGGGGTCTTGTGACCGCTGCGCTGATCTCAGTCCCTGGAGCCAGCGCGGTCGTCCGTGGCGGTGTGGTGGCGTACGCGGGCGACCTCAAGTGCTCGGTTCTTCGGGTCCCGGAGCGAGTCATCAGCCAGCACGGCACCGTCTCACAGCAGTGCGCGGAGGCGATGAGCCGAGGTGCCTGCCAGGTCCTAGGGGCGACATTCGCAATGAGTACGACTGGGGTCGCCGGACCAGAACCCAGTGAAGGCCACCCTCCAGGGACGGTCCACGTCGCGGTCACCGCGCGCGTCCCCAACCGGGAAGAAGCCACCGCGCATCAGGCGTTACACATTCGTGGCAGCCGGACGGACATCCGCTCCCACGCCACATACGAAGGTCTGTCACTCCTTCTGGCTACGCTCAAAGCGCACGGACCGCCTGCGCAGTCGGGAGACGGCGAGGTACGGTAGGTCACAGGAACGCATGGCAGACTTTGTCTACGTGTCAGCAGCTTGCAGGCGCGGCAACGGCCGCAGATTCATGAAGGAGGGAAGGCCCATGGTGCTCTTACGACGCGAACTCGGTGATGTGCTGCGAGAGCAGCGCCAAGTCCAGGGCCGCACCCTGCGCGAAGTTTCCGCGAGTGCTGCTGTCTCCCTAGGCTATCTCTCCGAGGTCGAGCGCGGCGAAAAGGAAGCGTCATCAGAGTTGTTGGCTTCGATTTGCCGGGCTCTCGACCTGCCGATGGCACAGATGCTGAGCAACGTCTCCGACAGGGTGAGCGTCGCTGAGGCGAGTGAGCACCAAGTGGGTGTGCTAATGGCCGACGGCCTCGCACGACCGATCCAGCGCGACGCGCTGACCAAGCCAGACATTGTGGCTGCGGCCAATGCCGTGAGTTCTGCGGCCTGAGCCACGCTCGGGCGACCGACCGCAGACCTCCACAAACCGGCACCATCGCCAACTCACCCAACGGGTACCATCGCGCTGTGTTGTGCGAACTCAGGTGGAGGGTATTCGACAACCGAGTGTTGTCGAGGGAGTGAGCGCAGCGTCACCCGCCTCGCCGACTGCAGACATCTGCCGCTTGAGTCGACGTCTGCATTGCCCGACCAATGCAGACGTCACCGGAAGTGGCAGACGATCCTGGAACGCTGAGTATGCGGTGGGCTAGCTATCGGGGTGGGCTTCGGCTATCGCGGCGGGACGTTGCAAGCGCTGAGTAGAGGTTGCGCCAATGAGTAGGGTTCACGCCAATCAGTAGCGCTCGCGGCCGTGGCCCAGCGGGTTCTGGCGTTCTCCTAAGTCCGTTGGTGCCATCCCGCCCTGGCAATGCGGGCAGTAGAAGATCACGCGTTCTTGAGGTTGCTTGCCGATAGGCGCGAGCCGGATCGTCGTGCCGCATTTCTTGCACGGGAGGCCGACGCGTCCGTGCACCCAGGCATCGTCAATCCTGTCTGAGCGCCCGGTGATAGTCGTCCGGCCCAACCGACAACTCAGCACGAGCAGTCGTCGCGCTGTCTCCACGACCTTTCGGGTCCCCTCTTCACCGAGGTCCTCGATCGATTGCCACGGACTCGTTTCGTGCAAGAAGAGAGGTTCGGAGGCGAAGATGGTCCCGATTCCGGCCAGGTTGCGCTGATCCAACAACGCCTCGGCCACCGAGCGCTCCGGGAGCGACCTGAGATTGGCCATCGCCACCGCGAGGTCGAAGCCAGGATCAAGAAGATCCGGGCCAAGGTGGCCGACGATTGTGTCCTCGGCGCTTGTGCCTACGAGGTCGAGCATGCCAAGACTCGTGCCGACGGCGCAGCGGCTCGCTGTGGCAAGGATGGCCCTGACCCGGTGGTCCTCGGTGATCGCGGCGGACTTGGCGCTCGAGGCTCGGTAAGTCCGCCACCGGCCCTCCATACGCAGATGACTGTGCAGCGTGAGGTCGCCCTCAATCCGGTGGAGAAGGTGCTTGCCGCGAGGCACCACCTCAATCGTGCGCCGCCCCCGCAGGTCGACGGTGGCCAGACTCGGCACCCGCAAGTCGTTAGACACCAGCGCCTCCCCAGACAGCGCCGCGTGCAACCGTGCCGCGGCGCGCCAGACGGAGTCGCCCTCAGGCATGGATCATCGGCGCATCCGCAGGCCCTGAGGTGCGGTGTGGAAGCCCGCCTCGATGAGGGCCTTGGCAAACGGATGACTACTCGACAGGGCAGGTGCCCCATCGATCTTCTTCACGATCAACGAGGCAACGCTGCGGTGGGTGACCTGTGCCTTCAGGGAGCGGGCAATCAGGCGCAAGTGGTCAGGGTCATCGGTGTACGTCAGCGCGGTGCGGCCGCCCCGCTCCAGGTAAAGGCCCAGTCGCCCGTCGACGAGGGCCACGAGCGCCCCTGATTTGCGGCCCGGGCGATGCTGGGCATGCGCTGAGTCTTCGGTAGTGCCCTCCTCGGGTGCGCGCTCGGGCCACGGCACGGAGGCACCGAAGGGGCTGGCCGGGTCTGTCGCGGCCAGCACCACAGCGCGTGATGTTGGT
The DNA here is from genome assembly GCA_041746935.1 of Dermatophilaceae bacterium. Lineage (GTDB taxonomy): Bacteria > Actinomycetota > Actinomycetes > Actinomycetales > Dermatophilaceae > Ornithinicoccus. Next base: position 399 of record JBGTGC010000025.1, on the reverse strand, counting down.
ATGTGGTCGCTCGCGGTGCCCGCATTGGCGCCGGTTACGGTCGAGGAAGGTGCGGAGCTCTCCGACAGCGCGCGCATCCGATCGACTGCTCCGGTGGTGCCGAATTGGGCAGCCCCCAGGTGCTCGACGAAGTATCCGCGGCGCACTCTGCCGGCCTCTTCAGCACCGGCGAGCACTCGATATACGCCAGCAAACCCACCGACGATGCCCTCTGAGACGACACTGCCGCGAGTCAGCACGCCATATCGATCTAGCAGTTGCTCGGCAGTGGCCAAACCCCGAATGGTCGGGTCGGTCTCGACCAGGGGAAGCAAGGACCACCGGCCCGAGGCCGTGGCGGGTCCGGCACGACTCGGCATACGCGGGCGGTTGGGGGGTGCCGAGGCTCCGACCCCGCCC
>JBGTGC010000024.1:0-1744 GCA_041746935.1 Dermatophilaceae bacterium | reverse complement strand
GCTGGCTGCGGGTGCCGATGAGGGGTGACCACGTCCTGCTGTGGCACAACGGCGGCACCGGCGGCTTCCGCGCGTTCGCCGGGTTCGTACCATCCTCCGGTGTGGGCGCGGTGGCCCTGGCCAACGACCTGCGCAGCGTCGACCGAGCCGGCCTCGACCTGCTCACCGCGCTCAGCACCTCTCTAGGGAAGCGTTGATTTTCTCGTTCGGTTGGGGACCGTGTGGCGTCGTGAGGGGTGGTGGCTGGTCCGAGAGAATGGGGCCATGCGTAGCCAGCAGCCTTCGTTCACTGACATTGAGTATGGCAACCGTCGGCGGGTCTCGCGCCGGGAGAAGTTCTTGGAGTCGATGGACTCGGTCATTCCGTGGGCACGGTGGGTGGCGTTGATTGAGCCGCACTACTACGCCGACCGGCCGGGGAAGAAGGGGCGCAAGCCTAAGCCGGTGGAGACGATGCTGCGGATGTATCTGCTGCAGGCGTAGTTCTCGCTCTCGGATGAGCGTGGAGGAGGCGATCTACGACTCGTACGCGATGCGAAAGTTCATGGCTCTGGACTTCGCCCTCGAGCAGGTCCCGGATGCCACCACGCTGCTGCACTTTCGGCATCTGCTCGAAGATCACCAGCTGGGCAAGAAGTTGTTTGCCGATCAGAACGAGATCTTCGATCCCCAGGGGTGGGTCATGCGGGGTGACTCCATTGTGGATGCCACGATCATCGCCGCACCGTCCTCAACAAAGAACGCGACCGGCACCCGAGACCCGGAAATGCACCAGACGAGGAAGGGCAACCAGTGGTACTTCGGGATGAAGGCCCACATCGGTGTCGATGCTGGCACCGGCTACGTCCACTCGGTGACTGCCACTTCCGCGAACGTGCACGACCTGGATGAGACCGCGCGCTTGCTGCGTCCCGATGACCGGGTTGTCTACACCGACGCCGGCTATCAGGGCATCCAGCGTCGTCCCGAGGTCACCGAGGATGAGCACCTCTGCAAGGTGGAGTTCCGGGTCGCGGCACGCAAGGGGGTGCTGAAGGCGATGGCCGAGCCGGACCGGGCGGCCCAGTCGGCTCAGGCCGGGGTCCGGGCCAAGGTCGAGCACCCGTTCCTGGTCGGCAAACGAGACTTCGGGTTCGCCAAGACCCGGTACCGAGGACTGGCGAAGAACCTCAATCACCTGAACGTGTTGTTCGCGTCGGCGAACTGGCTGATGCGCGCTCGTGCCGTCGCCCTGATGGGGCGACGGCCAGGCGGCAGCCTGCCCGAAACCGCCCAGGCGCCCAGAAACCGGGGCCGCAGGGCTGGCAACGGGACCTCTTCCAGCGCACCGAGCACCACCGGGACACCGTCAAGACCCCTCACACCCAGAATCGCCACTTGATCAGCAATTCCCTAGGGGTGTCTGAGCGATCTTGGCGAGTGAGGTCGCTCAGCCAGATGCGGATTGCGGCGATGGCGACCGTGCCGGCGAAGGTGGCTGCTCCGCTGCTGTGCCGGACTGCCGCACGCAGCCGGTCGCCTTGCTGGGCACCCATCCTGGATGGCCGATGACTCCTCGCGTGCGGCGGGGTCTGACGACGATGACGAGGACGACGAGGATGCTGAGCGTGTCGGTGCCGGTGGGCGACCAGGACGCGGCGCTGGCCTTCTACACCGTGGAGTGCTGGGCTGCGAGCTGCGCTACGACGTAGAGGTCTGGCCAAGAGCCCGCATGGTCGAGGTGGTCCCGCCCGGCTCCCAGGCG
>JBGTGC010000023.1:0-5593 GCA_041746935.1 Dermatophilaceae bacterium | reverse complement strand
GCCCATGACCGTAGGCGTCGGCCTTGACGACCGCCATCAGCGCAGCCGATCCGGCGTAGCCCTTCAGGACGCCGACGTTGTGCTCGATGGCGTCGAGATCGATCGTGGCCCAGGCCGGGTGGATCTCGGGATCGAACTCCGGGTTCGTCGAGCCCTTCATCGCGCGTCGCCCCCGGCGTTCGCGTCCTCGGCCTGCTTGCCTACGGTCTGGGCACCCACTGCGGCCAGCTGAGTCATCAACGAGGCGGGGTCACCAGCCGGGTTGGTGGCCGCAAAGTCACCCACCCGGGCAGCGATCCGCTCGGCAATCTCCTGGGTGCTCGCCCCCATGGCCGCCCCGGCCATGGCCGGCAACTCACCCAGCACGCTGACCGTGGCCGCCTCGATCGCCGAGGAGGCCGCCGCTTCACCCAGTGAAGCCAAGCACAACCCCAACGAGAGCACCGCTCCGGCCGGGTTGGCCCAGCCGCGACCCGCAATGTCCGGTGCCGAACCGTGGATGGGCTCGAACATCGACGTGCCGGTGCCGTCGAGGTTCAGGTTGCCGCTGGCCGCGACTCCGAGACCGCCCTGCAGGACCGCTCCGAGGTCGGTCACGATGTCACCGAACAGGTTGTCGGTGACCACGACGTCAAACCGCTCTGGGCTCACCGGCAGGTGCATACACATGGCGTCGACGTGGACGTAGTCGGTCTCGACCTCGGGATAGCGGGCCGAGACCTCCTCGAGCACTGCAAGCCATAGCGCCCCAGACTGCACCAAGACGTTGGTCTTGTGGCACAGCGTCACCTTCTTGGACCGCTGCATGGCCAGTCGGAAGGCGAAATCGACGGCGCGCTCGCAGGCAAACCACGTGGTGATCGAATCCTGGGTGGCCACCGCCGCCGGAGTCCCGCGATGCACCATGCTGCCAGTGCCGGCATACGCGCCCTCGGTGTTTTCTCGAACGACCACCAGGTCGCACCGCTCCGGTGTCAGTCCGGCGATGGGGCTCTGCACTCCCGGATACAGCCGGATCGGGCGCAGGTTGATGGCCTGGGTCATTGCGGTCCGCAGTGCCAAGATGATCCCGCGCTCCAACACCCCGGGTGTGACCTTGGGGCTGCCGATGGCACCGAAGATGATCGCGTCTTGGGCTTGGAGGGTGGCGATGTGCTCGGCGGTGAGCAGCTCGCCGGTGGCCATGTAGTGGTCGGCGCCGAGCGGCACGCTCGCCCGCTCGGTGTCGAAGCCGAACACCTTTTCGGCGGCGTCCAACACGGTCAGGGCGGCGCGATTGACCTCCGGCCCGACACCGTCGCCGGGGACGATCGCGAGGCGGTGCGGCCGGGGCTGGGTCAAGGAAGACATCGGGGGGTGCGGCTCCTGTGCTGTGGCGGGGGTAACGGTGCGGATACAGTTTCGCTCACATCATCACAGGCAAGCGCAGGAGAGGTCGATGGGCAGCACGTTGGCAGAGAAGTTGTGGCATAGCCACGTGGTCCGTCAGGCCGAGGGCGAGCCCGACCTGCTCTATATCGACCTGCACCTCGTGCACGAGGTCACCAGCCCGCAAGCGTTCGAGGGCCTGCGCACCGCGGGTCGCCCGGTGCGCCGACCGGACCTGACGTTGGCCACCGAAGACCACAACGTGCCGACCACGCTCGGCCCGGTGACCGACCTGGTTTCCCGGACCCAACTGGATGCCCTAGGCACGAACTGTGCAGAGTTCGGCGTCGTGCACCACAAGCGCGGCAACCTCGGCCAGGGCATCGTTCACGTGATCGGACCCGAGCTCGGGCTGACCCAGCCGGGTATGACGATCGTCTGCGGCGACTCGCACACCTCCACCCACGGCGCGTTCGGCGCGCTCGCCTTCGGCATCGGGACCAGCGAGGTCGAACACGTGTTGGCCACCCAGACCCTGCCGTTGAAGCCGTTCAAGACCATGGCCATCACCGTCAACGGCTCGCTGAACCCCGGCGTCTCCTCCAAAGACATCATCCTGGCCGTGATCAACCGCATCGGCACTGGTGGCGGGCAGGGCTACGTCCTGGAATACCGCGGCAGCGCCATCGAAGCGTTGAGCATGGAAAGCCGGATGACGATCTGCAACATGTCGATCGAGGCCGGTGCCCGCGCGGGCATGGTGGCCCCGGACGAGACCACCTTCGACTACGTCCGCGGTCGCACTCACGCCCCCACCGGCACCGATTGGGACGACGCGGTCGCCGCCTGGCGGGAGTTGCGCACCGACGCCGACGCCGTGTTCGACGCCGAGATCGTGCTCGACGCCGACACGTTGACGCCCTACGTCACCTGGGGCACCAACCCCGGCCAGTCCGTGCAGCTGGGCGACGTCGTGCCCGACCCCGCCGATCTGGGCGACGAGGACGACAAGGATGCAGCCCAGCGAGCCTTGGCCTACATGGACCTCGAGCCCGGCACCGCCATGCGCGACATCCCCGTCGATGTGGTCTTCCTCGGCTCCTGCACGAACGGTCGGATCGAGGACCTGCGCATCGCGGCCGACGTCGTACAGGGCCGTCACGTCGCACCGACCGTGCAGATGCTCGTGGTGCCGGGGTCACACGCGGTCCGCTTGCAGGCCGAGGCCGAGGGATTGGATCAGATCTTCATCGACGCCGGGGCGCAGTGGCGTCTGGCCGGGTGCTCCATGTGCCTGGGCATGAACCCGGACCAGATGGCCCCACACCAGCGCTGCGCCTCGACGTCGAACCGCAACTTTGAGGGCCGCCAAGGCGCGAAGTCGCGCACGCACCTCGTCTCCCCAGTCGTGGCCGCCGCCACCGCGGTGCGTGGCACCCTCGGATCCCCTGCCGATCTGCTGCCGGTCGGCGACGTGCAGGAGGTCAACTGATGGACGCCTTCAGCACGCACACAGGCACCGGCGTCCCGATGCGCCGCAGCAACGTGGACACTGACCAGATCATCCCGGCGCACTTCCTTAAACGGGTCAGCCGCACCGGATTCGGGGACGGCCTGTTTGCCCGGTGGCGCGAAGACGAGTCGTTCATCCTCAACCAGCAGCCGTATGCCGACGCTTCGGTCCTGGTGGCCGGGCCCGACTTCGGCACCGGATCTTCGCGTGAGCACGCCGTCTGGGCCCTCATGCAATACGGCTTCCGGGTGGTGATCTCATCACGCTTCGGTGACATCTTCTCCGGCAACTCCGGGAAGGAGGGCCTGCTCTGCGCGCAGACCGCCCAAGACGACGTCGAGCTCCTCTGGAAGTTCCTGGAAAACGGGCCCGGCTCGCTGGTCACCGTGGACCTGCAGGCTCGGAGGATCGTGGCTGGCGACATCGTGGCCCGGTTCACCGTCGATGACTACGTCGCGTGGCGGTTGGCCAACGGCTTTGACGACATCTCCCTGACCTTGCGCCACGCAGACATGATCAGCGAATTCGAAGCCAACCGGCCGGCATACAAGCCAGTCGTGTCTTCTGCTGTCTGATCATCTGCGTTAGGCTCCCGAACTAATGGCACGTTTGCTCCTCCTCAGCTGCCGCAGCGAGACCTCCTAGGTCCGGCCCTCGCTGCGGAGTTGCTGCGCCTCGGACGCCACGCACACCCAGTGAGGAAGTTCAGTGACCGTTAAGACGAACCCCCAGCAACCCAGCGGTATGCCGTATGGCCGCTACACACCCTTCGCCCCGATTGACCTGCCCAGCCGCACGTGGCCGGCCAAGACCATGACCACAGCTCCCCGGTGGTGCGCTGTCGATCTGCGTGACGGCAACCAGGCGCTGATCGATCCGATGACCCCGGACCGCAAGCGGCGGATGTTCGAGCTGCTGGTCTCGATGGGCTACAAGGAGATCGAGGTCGGCTTCCCGGCGGCCAGCCAGACCGACTTCGACTTCGTTCGGATGCTGATCGAAGAAGACCTGATCCCCGACGACGTCGTCATCCAGGTGCTGACACAGGCCAGGGAGCACCTGATCGAGCGGACGTATGAGTCCATCGAGGGTGCCAAGCAGGCCATCGTGCACCTCTACAACTCGACCTCCACGTTGCAGCGCCGGGTGGTCTTCAACACCGACATGGACGGCATCATCGATATCGCGATGAGCGGTGCGCGGTTCTGCAAGAAATACGAAGAGCAGTTGCGCTCCGACACCGAGGTCTTCTACGAATACTCCCCCGAGTCCTACACCGGCACTGAGCTGGAGTTCGCGGTCAGGATCTGCAACAAGGTCATGGAAGTGCTGGAGCCCAGCGCCGAGCGCCCGCTGATCGTGAACCTGCCTGCCACGGTCGAGATGGCCACACCCAACGTGTATGCCGACTCGATCGAGTGGATGAGCAACCACCTCAACCACCGTGAGCACGTGGTTTTGTCGTTGCACCCGCACAACGACCGCGGTTGCGCGGTAGCCGCCGCTGAATTGGGCTATCTGGCTGGTGCTGACCGGATCGAGGGCTGCCTGTTCGGCAACGGCGAGCGCACCGGCAACGTCTGCTTGGTGACGCTGGGGATGAACTTGTTCTCCCAGGGCATCGACCCGCAGATCGACTTCTCCGACATCGATGAGATCCGCCGCACGGTGGAGCACTGCAATCAGATGCCGGTGCCTGAGCGCCACCCCTACGGCGGCGACCTGGTTTTCACCGCCTTCTCGGGCTCACATCAGGACGCGATCAAGAAGGGCTTGGAGGCGCTCAACAAGGAAGCCGATGCGGTGGCGACTCCGGTGGATGATTTTGATTGGGCCGTGCCCTATCTGCCGATCGACCCCAGGGATGTCGGCCGTTCCTACGAAGCCGTCATTCGGGTCAACAGCCAGTCCGGCAAGGGCGGCGTGGCCTACATCATGCGCACTGAGCACCACCTTGACCTGCCGCGCCGGCTGCAGATCGAGTTCAGCAGGGTGGTCCAGGGCTACACCGAAGACTCCGGCGGCGAGATGTCCGCTGCCGCGATCTGGGCCGCATTCGAGACCGAATACATCGTGCCGACCACGCCGGTGCTGCTACGCAAAGTCGACACCCGCACGGCCGACGATGGCAAGGACATGATCTCGGCCACCGTGGTCGCCGACGGCATGGAGAAGGTCATCGAGGGCATCGGCAACGGACCGATCAACGCCTTCGTGGCCGCGCTGTCCAAGCTCGGTCATGACGTCCGAGTGTTGGACTATGCCGAGCACGCCCTGTCCTCTGGCGACGACGCGGTTGCGGCGGCATACGTGGAGTGCGCCATCGACGGGGAAGTCCGCTGGGGAGTCGGCATCGACGCCAACATCGTCACCGCCTCGCTGCGCGGCATCACCAGCGCCCTGAACCGCGGCCGCTAGGGCCGGTCTGGTGCTGCATTCCTTGGCTGGTGCTGCAGTGCGGCGCAGCACCAGACGAGAAACGCAGCTCTGGGGCCTTGGTAGCCAAGGTGGGGCGGTGACGCTTCCCCACCTTGGTGTTGTGGGTGGCACGTCAAGCCAAGTAGCATTCCCGGCCTGAGGGGAGTACTTCCCTAACGTCGCATCGGTCAATACGAGATCCCCAGTGATCTCCCGGTGCGCGCCTGCGAGTGACCTCGTCGGTGAAGGAGACCTCATCCACGCATAAGGAGTCCGTCCCCTTGTCTACCTTTG
>JBGTGC010000022.1:0-14097 GCA_041746935.1 Dermatophilaceae bacterium | reverse complement strand
CAGGGGCGGATGATCCGCGCACAATGATGGGCTGTTACGCCTTCCCCAACCACGTCGTTGGGGCTGAGGATGACCTCGGCCTGCCCATCGCGACTGTGCTGGAGGCGGTCCGCGATGAATATTCAGCCGCTGAGGTCACGTACGGCCGCGGCTGCGACATCGACTCCACCGACACGTCCGCCTTGGCAGAAGCTCGCGATGTGGCCGCCGCGAGTGACGTGGTGCTGCTGGTGGTCGGAGATCGGGCTGGCCTCTTTGGCCGCGGCACCTCCGGCGAGGGATGCGACCGCGCCGACCTCTCGCTGCCCGGTATGCAGGCCACCCTGGTCCGCGAGGTCCTGGACGCTGGCACGCCGGTCGTGCTGGTGGTGCTTTCGGGACGTCCCTATGCGGTGGGTGAATGGGCACCGCGATGTGCCGCGATTGTGCAAGCCTTCTTCCCCGGCGTCGAGGGGGCATCGGCTCTTTGCGGTGTCCTGTCGGGCCGCGTCGAGCCCACCGGACGCTTGCCGATAGGCGTGCCCGCCGAGCCGAGCGGCCAGACGGCGACGTATAGAGCAGCCCCGCTGGGTCGGCATACGCCGGGAGTGTCCACGCTGGACCCCACTGCGCTGTTCCCCTTTGGACACGGCCTGTCCTACGGCACCGTCGACTATCTGAGCATGACCACGACTAGCACTCAGTTGCCGGTCAACGGCCAGATCGAGGTGAGGGTCACGGTCCGACGCAGCAGTGACCAAGTTGGCGATCGGGGCGGCACGGAGGTCGTGCAGCTCTATGTGAGTGATCTGCAGGCGCAAGTCACCCGACCGGCCATCGAGCTCATCGGCTTCGCTCGCGTCGACCTCGAGCGTGGTCAGTCGAGCACGGTCCAGTTCACTGTGCACGCCGACCGGTTGTCGTTCACCGGACTCGACGGCACGCGGGTCGTCGAGCCGGGGGTGGTCCGGCTCTCGGCTGGCCCCTCCAGCGGCGATGTGCCGCTTTCGATCGACATCAACGTCTTCGGCGCATGTCGCACGGTCAAGGGTCCGCGGGTCATGCATACCCCGGTTAAGATCTGCCCCATCTGATGCCGGCTCGCGCAGCGCTGCAATGCGATGCACGGGATCGTCCGCTAGCACCACTCGGCTCCTCTCGCCGATCCACGGAGCGCGCCTTAGCCTGGGCGCATGTCGAAACCCATCGAGGACTACGCCATGGTGGGAGATCGGCATACGGCCGCTTTGATCTCATCTGCCGGCTCAGTCGACTGGCTCTGCTTCCCGCGCTTTGATTCTCAGGCGTGCTTCGCTGCCTTGCTCGGTGGGCCGGAGCACGGCCGATGGCTCTTGGGCACGCGCGACGACGCGCGTACCACGCGCCGCTACGTGGAGGGCACGGTGGTGCTCGAGACCACCCACGAGACCGATAGCGGCACGGTGCGGGTCACCGACGTCATGCACCCCGAGGACGGTCGGGCCGACCTGGTGCGCCGCATCGAGGGCCTCTCGGGCACGGTCGCCATCGAGCACGAGTGGATCGTCCGGCTCGGCTACGGCGAGATCGTGCCCTGGCTGCGGCACGAGCCCGACCCCAGCGACCATGGCGGCGACGAAGCCCTCGTCGCGGTCGTCGGCCCGGACATGCTGATCCTGCGCGGGCCGCGACTACCCACACCGGAAGGGGACCGGCACGTCGATGAGTTCGACATCGCTGAGGGTGACGTCGTGCATTTCAGCCTGGTGTGGTCCAAATCCTACGAGTCGATGCCGAAGCCGATCGACGTCGAGAAGCGATTGAAAGAAACCATCGAAGAGTCGCGCGACTGGATCGGCAACGGCTGTGGGCTGAGCCGGTATGCCGACGCCGTCAACCAGTCCCTGCTGACCCTGCGCGCCATGACCCATGCACAAACCGGTGGCATCGTCGCGGCTCCGACGACGTCGCTGCCTGAGGAGCTGGGCGGCTCCCGGAACTGGGACTATCGATACACCTGGCTGCGTGACGCGGCCCAAACGGTGCAGGCGCTGCTCTCCTCCGGCCTGCGCGATCGCTCGGTCTTCTGGCGTGACTGGCTGCTGCGGGCGGTCGCTGGAAACCCGGACGACCTGCAGATCATGTACACCGTGGACGGCGGACGTGAGATGCCTGAGCGCGAGTTGGACCACCTCCCGGGTTATGCCGACTCACGCCCCGTCCGCGTGGGCAATGAGGCCGTCAACCAACGACAGACCGACGTACTCGGCGAAGTCATGATCGCCCTGGAGATGCTGCGCGGTGAGGGGGTCGAGGAGACGGCCGACACCTGGCGACTGCAGCGCTCGCTGATCGACGACCTGGCCGACGACTGGTTCGAGTTGGATCACGGACTGTGGGAGATGCGGGGCGACAAGCGGGCCTTCACTCACTCGCGGGTGATGGTCTGGGTAGCGTTGGACCGTGGCCTGCGCGCCATCGGTGAGCACGGATTCGACGGGCCCACCGAGAAGTGGGAGCGGGTCAGGGACGAGGTGCGCGAGGAGGTGCTGACCAAGGGCTACAACACTGAGATCAACTCCTTCACGCAGCATTACGAGACCACGGAGGTCGATGCGTCTTTGCTTGTACTGCCAATCACTGGGTTCATCGACGCCGACGACTCCCGCTTCGTGGGCACGGTGGAGCGGATCGAAGACGAGCTGATGCGTGAGGGGTTGGTGCTGCGCTACCGGGCGACCTCGGACGCCGACGGCTTGGAGGGCGATGAGCACCCCTTCCTGATCTGCAACTTCTGGCTCGTCAGGGCCTATGCCGCCATGGGGCGACTAAATGATGCGACCGAGCTCTTCGAACGCCTGCTGTCGCTGCGCAACGACGTGGGCCTGATGGCGGAGGAGTACGACGTGGATCGCGGTCGGCAGATGGGCAACTTCCCGCAGGCCTTCTCCCACCTGGGCTTGGTCCAAGCAGCGATCGCTCTGAACGAGGCCTACGCCGCTGCGGATAGCTCAGCGGGTGATGACGGCGCGGCAGACGCGTCGAGCAACTCAGGCTGATTGCAGCGCGATGGCAGCTGACTGGATGTCGTCAAAGTCCTGCTCCATGGCTTTGCGGGTCGCGCGCAGTCCGATCGGGCCGAGCACCCGCGACAACGTCCCAGCGATCCCGCCATCGGGGCTGGTGCCGGTGAATGTCATGGTCAGTTCGGTGCCTTCGGAAGCGGGCACCAACGTGCACGTTGTGGAGTAGTCCGCCCCGCCACTGGCTGCCTCGACGACGGTGCTGCGCAGGGGATCGTTACGGCGCACCCACATCTCCTCGGTGGCGGATCGGCCAAAGAAGGTGCGCGTCTCACGCCAACGGGTGCCCACGGCATACGGCCCGCTGGTCATGATGTGCACCGTGTCGATCCCACTGAGCCGGTCGGCGACGCGGCTGAGATCGGTCAGCACGTCCCACACCTGCTCCACCGGGGCGTGGATGAGGCGGGAGACGATGACGGTCTGCTCAGGCATACGTGGAGTCTAAAGCGAACGGGCGTAGGGGCATCAGGTCATTCCCGTCGAGCCACCGGGCAGCCAGACATGCAAAAGTCGGGTTTGGCCCGTGGCTGCCCAGGTGGTTGAGACTTTTGCATGTCTGGGCGCCCGCGGGATGAGTCAGCAAAGGGGATGCGCGTGGGCGAAGGGGGAGCCAACAGCAGGGCGTGCGGGTGGGTCAGCGAAGGCGGCGGGCGAGAGACGCCGAGGGTATGCCGTAGCGCGGCGGATCGATGATCGCCGCAAGCGCTTCGATCCCATCGACAAGCCGTGGACCGGGGCGGGCAAACGACGCGTTGGCGTCTACAGCCCATACCTGGACCCCCGCACCATTTGCGGACCCGTCACCCGCGGACCCCATCGTCGCGAGCGGACTGTTGAGCAGGAGTTCCTCGGCCAGCGCCGTCGAGGTCGGGAGGTCGAATCCGCACGGAGCGACGATCACGACATCGGGCTTTGCCGCCTCGACGTCGGCCCAACTGATCGGCACGGATCGCGAGCCCGCGGTGCCCAGTACGCTCACCCCACGGGCCCGGGTCACCATCTCGGGCACCCAATGGCCGGGGGCAAATGGGGGATCGGTCCACTCCAGGACAGCCACGCGTGGGGCGTCGGCCGGCGGCTCGCCTGACACCGAAGCCAAGCGCTCGAGGAGAGCCGCGATCAGCACCTCTGCTTGATCGGAGCGATCACACGCGTCGCCGATCTGCTGGATGCTGGCCAGCACCTCGTCCAAGGTATGCGGATCGGTGGTCACCACCTGCGCCGCGCAGCCGAGGTGCTCCAGGGCGTCGCGGACTTCACTGACGTCGACGGCGCAGACCGCGCAGAGGTCTTGGGTGATTACCAGCGTGGCGTCCAGCTCGGACAGTGCGTCGCGATCAAGATGATACAGGTCTTCACCGGCCGCCAACCGAGCCCGAACGTGAGCATCGATCTCCCTGGGCGTGGGCTCTCGTCCATCAACCGTCTCCGGCAACGACGACGTTGAGACGATGGTGGCCGTCGCGCGTGCCGAGGAAGGCTCGTCACACTCGAAGGTCACACCCACGACGGACTCACCCGCACCGACGGCATACAGAATCTCGGTGGCCGAGGGCAGGAGCGACACGATCCGCATCGGCTTCCCGGATGTCACTCGGGCACTATTCATCGTCGGCCTCATCGTCGGCCTCATCGTCGGCCTCATCGTCGGGTTCGGAGGTGGACTCGGCCTGGTCGGCCGGAGCCTCGCTCAACGCTTCGAACCCGTCGCCTAGCACGAGGTCGATGGTGGCTGACTCCCGTTCGTCGGCGACCAACTCAGAGCCTGGGACGGATTGCTGGACGAATTCAGCGGCCTCCAGGCCCTCTGGCCCGTGGCGGATGTCGGCGGAGTGCTCGATGGTGGCTTGCTCGGGATCGTTGTCGATCGTGGCCACGTTGAAGTTGCGCTCTTCCAACTCGGCGGCGATGCGACCGGCCAAACCAGGCTCGCCCTTGGCATTGTAAACGTTCACCGTGACCTCGGCCGAGGTAAGTGAGGGGGCCGAGGTGGTGATGCTGCTCGAGTCTGTGCTGACCTCGTCGGAGCCGCCGACCCATCCTTGGTAGTAGGCGACGGCATAAGCCAAGACGATGAGCAGCAGGGCGGCCAAGCCGGCCAGCACCAGTGCAGTCGTCCGCCGGCGGCGCCGTGCAGCCGTCGACATGCCTCCAGTGCGCACGTATCCCATAGCTGGCCACGCTATCGGCAGGTCGGTTCAGTCGATGACCAGGACACGCCCATGGACGACCGGACGACCCTGCAACGCCGCTCGCAGCGCCCGGTGCAGGCCGTCTTCGAGGTAATAGTCGCTTTCCCACTGCACGACGTGGCAGAAGATGTCGCCGTAGAACGTGGAGTCCTCCGACAGCAGCGCCCGCAGATCGAGCTGAGCTTTGGTGGTGATGAGCTCTTCTAGACGCAACATCCGCGGGGCCAGATGAGACCAGTCCTGCGGGTTGGCCAGATCGTGCGGGGGATAGGGGCGGCCCTCGCGGACGCCCTTGAAGATCATGAGCCGATCTTAAATGGCCGCTGACGCGAGCACGGGTGGTCACTAGAGTCGGCCCCGTGAGCGATGACAAACAGACCCAGATCGAAGCCATCATCGCGGGATACGCCTGGTCGCGGGGGCCACCGGCACCGGCAAGACGGTCACGCTGCAGCTGATGGCCGAGCAACTCTCCGCCGCCGGGGTCCCGGTCTTCTTGGCAGACGTGAAGGGTGACTTGTCCGGGCTTGCCACGGCCAGCCCCGGCCACCCCAAGATCGATGCCCGTATGCAGTCGCTCGGGCAGGAGTGGCAACCCAGTGCATACCCCGTGGAGTTCCTCCGTTTGGGCAGCGAGGGCCTCAGGGTGCCCGTGTGCGTCACCATCAGCGCGTTCGGCCCGATCCTGCTGTCGAAGGTCCTCGGACTGAACGACACCCAGGAGTCGAGCCTGGGCAAAGCGGACCTGAAGGGCCTCGGCGGGTTCGCCAGCTCAACGGCCGGGGTGATCCTGCGCGAGCTCATCGCCTTTTCGGATCAAGGAGCACGGGACTTCTTCGGTGAGCCGGAATTTGACGCCGCGGATCTCCTGCGGACCAACGATGCCGGCCTCGGGGCCATCACGGCCCTCGAACTGCCGAGTGTGCGCGACAAGCCGGTGGTGTTCTCCACCTTCCTGATGTGGTTACTGGCCGAGATGTTCCAGGATCTGCCGGAGGTCGGCGACCAAGACAAGCCCACACCCGTGTTCTTCTTCGACGAGGCACATCTGCTCTTCGACGACGCGCCGAAGGCCTTCATGGACGCCGTCGAGCAGGCCGTGCGCCTGATCCGCTCCAAGGGTGTCGGCGTCTTCTTCGTCACGCAGGCTCCCACAGATGTACCTGATGGCGTGCTGGCCCAACTCGGCAACCGGGTGCAACACGCGTTGCGCGCGTTCACCCCCAACGACGCAAAAGCCCTGAAGGCCACCGTGTCGACCTTCCCGACCAGCGACTATGACCTGGGCGAGGGCGCTGACCAGTCCGGGCACCGGAGAAGCGATCATCACCGTCCTCTCCGACGTGGAGCCCCCACCCCGGTGGCCTGGACGATGCTGCGCGCCGCAGTCGACGATGGGACCCAGCGACGTGAGGGTGATGGAGGCGGCGGTTGCCGCCTCACCGCTGATCGCCAAGTATGCCGAATCAGTGGACCGAGAGTCAGCCTACGAAAAGCTGTCGGCAAGGTTAACACCCGAGTCGGACGTGGCTGGAGCGTCCGAAGGTGCGGCGGGCGGCAGCAAAGATATCGATGCCGAGTTGGAGCGCGCAGCCAAGGACGGGCAGTGGCCAGATGAGCACGCCGAGCGCAAGCCGTCTCGATCGCGGCCTGCCCAGGAGGAGGAGGCGATGGTCGACAAGGTGGTTGGCTCGTCGACATTCCGCTCGATGATGCGCTCCGCGGGCACCGTGATCGGCCGAGAGATCAGCCGAAGCGTCTTCGGGACGGCTAAACGACGTCCTCGCAGGTGATGGACCCCGCGGACCCGACCAGCAGTCCGCCCCAGGGGCCAGATGGCGGAGGATAGGGGATTTGAACCCCTGAGGGGTTTCATCCCCAACACGATTTCCAATCGTGCGCACTAGGCCACTATGCGAATCCTCCGTCGGGCAGGTTACCTGAGGCGGTCCGTGCAGCACGAATCGACGTGTGGTGCCTGGCTGACGGCGGCCTCGTCGGTTAAGGCGGGAGTTTCGACTCGGCGCGGGACTGGCTTAGAGTGGTCGGCGGCCCCCCGCGTGGTGGTACCTCACTGAACTCCCCCAGGGCAGGAATGCAGCAAGGGCAGGTGGGCTCTTCCAGGTGCGCGGGGGGTCCTCAGTTGCCTTGGGGGGGAGGCAAGCACAGAGCCGCTGGAGGAGGCGGAAAAATTCTTCGCTCAGATCCAATCCGCTGTGATCCCGGTCACGAATGACCTTCGAGAGCCACGGCACGGTGGCCAAGACTGGTCCACGATCCACCTAGAGTCGGCGGTCGTTTACCTCGTATTGCCCTAAAAAGTATGCAAACGGCAAAAGTGTATAACGTTTGTGTAAAGTCCATAGGTTTTCGTAGCACAGTAGGGAAGTGTGCTTATTGCGCTGGCAGGTTTCTGTCTCTTCAGTGCCGATCAGCGGCGTTTCATCCCAATGCACCAATCACGGGTCTCCCGAGAGGATCAGAATGTCTACAACATCGCGGGCAGAGAATGTCCGCAGCCGTCCCGCCAAGGCGATGCTTGCCACAGGGTCCGCCCTGATGGCAGTAGCTTTGGCTGGCGGCTTACCGAACTTTGCCAATGCTTCTAGCCACCGGGAAGCTCCGCTGATCGCGGATGACCCGGTGCACGACAACACGGACACCTACGCCTTCGTCAGCCCCGACGACGCTGGCACGGTCACCTTGGTGGCCAACTGGTCGCCCTTCTCAGAGCCCAACGGTGGACCGAACTTCTATCCGTGGGAGGACGGCTCGTGGTACGACATCAACATTGACAGCAACGGTGATGCCACTCCGGACATCGTCTACCGCTGGACCTTCGAGACCGAGGACCTGCGCGGGACCGACACGTTCCTGTACAACAACGGGCCGGTGGAGTCACTCGATGACGAGAACCTGCTGTTCCGGCAGAGTTTCACGTTGACCAAGATTGAGGGCGACAGCGAAACGGAGATTGCTTCTGGTCCGGTTGCGCCGTCCAATGTTGGGCCGGCTTCGATGCCTGACTATGGCGCATTGCGTGATGCCTCGATCACCGACGTCGAGGGCGGCGGAAAGACGTTTGCCGGTCAGGCCGAAGACTCGTTCTTCCTTGACCTGCGCGTTTTCGATCTGCTTTACGGTGGTGACCTGTCGTTGACCGGCCAGGACACTCTTGCGGGTTATAACGTGAACTCGGTCGCACTCCAGGTGCCGATTGACGAAATCGCGCTCAACGGTGATTCGGGGACCAACCCGGTCGTCGGCGTGTGGAGCACGACGTCCAAGCAGAGCGTGACGTTGTCCCCCGGTGCCGCCGAGGCTTCGGGTGACTACGTGCAGGTGTCCCGTTTGGGTATGCCGCTGGTCAACGAGGTTGTTGTGCCGGCTGCGCTGAAGGATGCCTTCAACGGGCTTACCCCGGATCAGGACGCGACCGTCGCGGACGGTGCCGTGCTGGACAAGGTGCTGGACCCCGAGTTGGCCCAGTTGATTGAGGCCATCTATGGGATCCCCGCCCCGGAGACCCCTCGTGAGGACCTGCAGCAGATCTTCCTGACGGGGATCGCGGAGTCCACTGGCCCGATCAAGGCTGACTTGAACTCTCAGGTGCTCAACGGTGATGTCGAAGCGGACGCGTTCGTGCCCTCGGAGATGTTGCGGTTGAACCTGACCGTTCCGCCGGCAGCCGAGCCGAGTCGTTTGGGTGTTTTGGGTGGTGACCTCGCGGGCTTCCCGAACGGTCGCCGGTTGGCCGACGACGTGGTCGACATCGAGATCCAGGCCGTGATGGGTGCTGCCCAGTCGGGCGAGCTCGTCGAGGCTTTGGCCGCCGGTGACGGCATGGACGCCAACAATGTCGCCTTCGGCGACACGTTCCCGTACCTCGCGCTGCCGAGTAACTCCTCGGTCAACGCAGGCGAGGACGTCATGCCCGGTGGCGGAGTTGCCACCGGTGCTGGTGGCACCTTCGGTGACAGCGGCATCCCGACGTGGGCTCTGATGAGTGGCGCCGGTTCGTTGATCCTGATCGGTGTCGGCGCAGGCTCACTGCTGCGCAACCGCCGTCAGCGCCCGCTGTCGGTTGGCTCCGGCACGCTGGCCTGATCCAAGAAACACCCAACCTGGAGCACTCTGACAGGTTGTAGCGGGTGAGGGGGACGGACTTTAGATTCAGGTCCGTCCCCCTCATCACACGCTCAATACGCACGTTGCACACTGCACCACCAGTTCACCCCCGCACCACCAGTTCGCCCCGCACCCGTGACCCAAGCAGCCTTGCGGCATACCAATGATTGTCTGAAGAATCAGACAATCGAGAGGAGTCGGCCATGTCCGACCATCAGGATCCCCCCAGCACCGAGTCCGCGAAGCCGGCACACGCCGCCGCGGCCAAGACGATCTCGCTGTCGTTGCCGATGATGATGGTCCTGGTGGGCGTCTCGTCACTGGCTCTCGTCCTGGCCACCTTGGTCGGATATCAGATCCGCGGAGGTGGCAGCGGAGAATTCGGGCCGAGCCTCGCCGAAACCGCCGCCACGGCTCCTGATGCGGCATCGACGTCTCAGTCCGATGACGCTGAAGCGACCGACAGCCCCGACTCGGTGCAGGAAGCCCTGGACCGCGTAGAAGAGGCATCAGCCCAGCGAGCAGCCGAAGGCGAAGACGGCGAGCCGAAGAACGCCTCGATCGAAGGCCCTGCTGAACGCGGCATGCTGCACATCGAGCCCACCACCGTGGTGATCCCGCGCATCGGGGTCATTTCTGACCTGGTTGACCTCGGCCTCAACCCCGACAACTCCCTCGAAGTCCCCGAGGACTACTCCAAAGCAGGCTGGTTCACCCAGGGTTCGTATCCTGGGGATCTCGGCGGCCCCCCAGCCCTCATCGTCGGCCACGTCGACAACGAAGAAGGCCCGGCGGTCTTCTACGCCTTGGATCAACTCAAGATCGGCGACGAGATCCTCGTCGGTCGCGACGATGGCAGCACCGCGGTGTTCGTGGTGTACGACGGGCAGCAGTTCCCGAAGGAATCTTTGCCCACCGAGGAGATCTATGGCGACCGCGACGGCTCGGAGGTGGTCCTGATCACCTGCACCGGCGAGTTCAATGCCGAGGCCGGCAGCTACCTCGACAACTACGTCGTGCGGGCGAAACTGGACCCCAAGCGAAGCGGGCTCAAAGCCTGATGCACCCCTCGACAGCCCGTGCGAGCATGTCCCTGGGGGTGGTCGTGCTCGCGGGCACCCTCATCATCGGACCACAGCTAGTCGGTGGACCCCCTGAGGTCGACCCCACCGCGGCCGCAGCGAGCGCCACCCCCGGTGACGCGCTCTCGTCGTCGATCGCCGACCTGCAGGCCCAGCTCAAGGAACGCCCCGATGACGCGCAGGGTTGGGCGCAACTCGGTGGCGCGTATGTCGAGCAGGCGCGGGTGACCGCGGACCCGTCTTACTACCCCAAGGCAGAAGGGGCATTGGATGAGTCGTTGGAGCTGAGCAGTGAGGACAATGATGCGGCGTTGACGGCGATGGGGGCCTTGGCCAATGCGCGCCACGATTTCGAGGCGGCCGATGACTACGCCCGGCAGGCGCAGGCCATCAATCCGGCGAACTCGACGGCCTTGGGGGTTTCTGCTGACGCTCTGATCCAGCTCGGCGACTACGGTGCGGCCACGGCCGCCGCCCAGGAGATGTTGGACATCCGGCCCGGTCTGCCCTCTTACAGCCGGGCGTCCTACGACCTCGAGCTGCACGGGGAGCGCGAGCGCGCGGTCGAGGCCATGGAGTTAGCTCTGAAGGGGGCCTACTCTCCGGCTGACATCGCCTTTTGCCGGTACTACTTGGGACAGCTGGCCTTCAACGAGGGTGACCTCGCGGAGGCTGAGAAACAGTTTGAGCGGGGTTTAGGTGCCGTTGCCGACGATCCGACGCTGCTCCTCGGCCGGGCTCGGGTGTATGCCGCACGCGGCGAGGAAGAGCAGGCGACCCGGGCGTTCGACCGCGTTGTTGCGGCTCGACCGCTACCGGAATACCTCGTTGAGTACGGCTTCTATCTCGACTCGCTGGGCCGCACCGCTGAGGCGGACGAGCAGTTCGCGACGGTCGAGGCGGTCCAGACCCTCTTCGAGGCCAACGGGGTGCAGGACGACCTGACCTCGGCGCACGTGGAGGCCGACCGCGGCGACCCTCAGGAAGCGGTCAAGCATGCCGAAGCCGAGTGGGATCTGCGCCAGAACATCGATGCGGCCGACGCGATGGCGTGGGCGCTGCATCGCGCGAATCGCGACGACGAGGCGTTGGAGTACGCGGAGAAGGCCACCGCGCTGGAGGGTGACAACGCGCTTTTCCTCTATCACCGCGGCATCATCGAGCAGAGCCTCGGGATGGATGCCGAGGCCCGAGCCAGTCTTGAGACTGCGTTGAAGACCAACCCGTACTTCTCGCCGGTGCACGCACCGCTGGCCCGAGAGGCTCTGCTTGACCTCGGCGGCGCACGCTGATGGGGATGAGGGTGCGCTCGCTCGGCGTAGCACTGGCCACCGGCCTATTCATGCTGCTGTCGGGCAGCTCGAGCGCAATGGCGGATTCAGTCGTGCCCTCGGGATCAGCGGCGGTGGCCGACGTGAGCGTGCCGTCGCACCCCTTAGGCAACTTCACCGTCAGCCACTACAACGGGCTGACGCTGACCCCCGAAGGCGTGGCGGTGCTGACCGTCATCGACAGCGCGGAGATCCCCACCCAGCAAGACCGCTCGGCGATCGACACCGACGGTGACTCCGAGTTGTCGTCGAGCGAGCTGGCTGCTCGGGCCGCCGAGCAGTGCCCGCAGGTGCACCAGGACCTCGTCGGCGAAGTCGACGGTGCAGCGTTGACGTGGGACGTGATCGACACCGATATGCAGCTCGTTCCCGGATCGGCCGGGCTGTCCACGTCGCGGATGACGTGTGAGTTTTTCGCCCCCGCCGACCTCTCGGCGGCCGCGACGATGAGTTTCGCGGACAACTATCGCACCGACCGAATAGGCTGGCGGGAGATCACCGCCCGTGGTGACGCAGTGGCGTTGCTTGATCCGCCGGTGCCTTCGGCCAGCGTCAGCGACGAACTTCGGACTTATCCAGAGGATCTGCTCTCCAGCCCACTCGATGTGCGATCGGTGACCCTGAGCACCGAGCCCGGGGTGGGCAACGCCGCCGATGCCAAGTCGGAGGTCGGGGTGCCTGGCTTCACCGGCACGGATCCGCTGAGCAGGCTAGTCAGTGCCGGGGATCGCCAGCTCGACGCCTACATCGGCGATCGCGAACTCACCCCGATCCTCGGCACCGTCGCCCTGCTGCTCGCTGTGCTGCTCGGTGCCGGCCATGCGGTCCTGCCCGGCCACGGCAAGACGGTCATGGCGGCATACCTTGCCGGACGTCGTGGTCGTCCGCGGGACGCGCTCATCGTTGGGGCCACCGTGACCGGCACGCACACCGTCGGAGTGCTGATCCTGGGGCTGGCACTGACCGTGTCCAGCGCGTTTGCGGGGGAGCAGGCGCTGCGGGTGCTCGGCATCATCAGCGGGCTGCTGATCGCGGCCATCGGAATCAGCCTGATCCGCGACGCTCGGACGGCTCACAGGGCTCACTCGACGACCGAATCGGAACCCGTGCTCGCCCACGCCCACGCCGGGCCGCAGGGTCATGCCCACGCGCCGGCGCTTGACGAGGCGAATGGCGCAGAGCACTCGCACGGTCATGGTCATTCGCACGGACATGGCCACTCCCATGGTCATTCGCACGGGCATGGGCACTCCCACGATCACGGCAGTGGCCGCGGCAGCCTCATCGGCATGGGCGTCGCCGGCGGTTTGGTGCCGAGCCCGTCAGCGCTGGTCGTATTGCTGGGGTCGATCGCCTTGGGCCGCACCGTCTTCGGTGTGTTCCTCGTCTTCGCCTACGGCATCGGCATGGCCGCAACGCTGACCGCAGTCGGCCTACTACTGGTCAAACTCCGGATGCGCCTCGATGACGTCGAATCGACCCGTAGCAACCATCTGCTGACCCGGGTGACTGCGGCCCTGCCGATCGTGACTGCTGTCCTGGTGCTCGTCGTCGGCATCGGTCTTGTCGCACGCGGCATGTTCTTCAGCCTCTGAGCCACGGTGTCGTTTCACCCCGCGCGCTCACGAGCCACCGCTGTTGGCGTCGAAGATCCTGGCCGCGCGACGTGCGCGGCGCTGAATCCATGACGACAAAGGGGTTTCCATGGCTACATACGACGTATCGGGACGTTCCGCGATGGTGACCGGCGCAGGCTCCGGCATCGGGCGGAGCATCGCCCTCATGCTCGCGGCCAACGGTGCCGCCGTGGTCGCTTCCGACCTCGACGCCGACGCCGCGACCGGGGTGGTGTCTGAGATCACGGAAGCTGGTGGGGTGGCATCGGCGCACGTCGGCGACGTGTCCGACCCGAACGATGCAGAAGGTCATCGACGTGAACTTGAGTGCCGTGATGTACGGAATGCGGGCCCAGTTGCCGGCCATGGCCGTGCACAGTGGCGGCAGCATCGTTAACATTGCCTCGATCCTGGGCAGCGTGGGCTTCGCGACCGCACCGGCATACGTCGCGGCAAAGCATGGACTTGTCGGACTGTCAAAGAACGCAGCGCTGGAGTATGCCGGGCAGGGCGTGCGGGTGAATTCGGTCGGCCCTGGGTTCATCATGACTCCGCTGCTGGAAGCCAATCTCGACAAGCCGACCCTGGAGATGCTGGAGGGCAAGCACGCGCTCGGCCGCCTGGGCCGGCCCGACGAGGTCGCGGCTCTGGTCGCCTTCCTCTGCTCCGATGCCGCTTCGTTCATCACCGGCAGCTATCACCTC
>JBGTGC010000021.1:0-11730 GCA_041746935.1 Dermatophilaceae bacterium | reverse complement strand
TCACCGAGGTCGAGGCGAGCCGAGCAGCGGGATACGACTTCTTCGACTGGCTGTCGGCGGTTGACCACACAGGGGATCGCGGCGATGGCACCACGGAACCCGAGGGCCCAAGCGATGCGGATGGCGCGGACGAAGGGGTCCGGCCTGCCCGAGGTATGCAGATCGTCGTGCACCTGATCGCCAGCGCGGAGCAGGACCGCATACCCGCGCCGTTGCCTCGCCTCCTGATGAGCACCACGGTGCCGCCGGGGGGATCGATCGCCAGCGTGACGTCGGTCTTCGCGGGCGCTGCCTGGCATGAGCGGGAGACGCACGAGATGTTCGGTGTCGAGTTCACCGGTTTCAACGACGGGACACCTGCAGGGCTACGGCCATTGCTGCTTCCCGAGGGTTTCGAGGGCACCCCGTTGGCCAAGTCGTTCCTGTTGGCGGCGCGAGCCTCGAAGCCGTGGCCGGGCGCGAAAGAGCCGGGGGAGTCCGATGGGGATGTCGCCGGCAAAGCAACGGAGAAAGCCGACACGACGGAGTCTGGTGCCGCAGCGGCCGAGTCACCAGCCCGGCGCCCGCGCAAGCGACGACGCATGCTGCCGCCGGGAGTGCCCGACCCGTCCTGGGGTCCTCGGACTCCGCGCAAGTGACGCTCAGCATTACCTGGCCGCGGGGAAGCGAGTATGCAGATCTTCGGGGCGTGGTTGACACCGAGGCTAAGTTATTTGTACGACATGGGGGCCCTCGGAGAAGCACACATGTAGGGACGTGATCCTCCCCGCGCTGGGACGCGTCGGCTGGGCAACACCGATGATCGTTTCTGAGTATCCGGTCAGGGCAAGGCGGATCATATCGACGGGCGGGGTGCAGCGAGCCCTACCGGATGGCCGAGTCGACTATGTCCTAGAGATTCAGCCTGGATTGCCCGTTGCTCTCGTGGAGGCCAAGCGCGCTTATCGTCACGCCTCTGACGGTGTTCAGCAGAGTGTTCGCTATGCCGAGCAGCTCGACGTTCCGATCGCCTACTCCAGCAACGGTCAGAGCATCATCGAGCGCGACATGACCTCGGGGACTGAACGCGAGGTGGAGTCGTTCATGACTCCCGCAGAGGCGTGGGGGCGATATGTCGAGCACCACGGCCTCGATGACGAAGGCGCCGAGTTGTTGCTGCCCCATTTCAACCGAGAGAAACGGTCGGCCACCGGGGATGTCGTGGAGCCGCGGTGGTATCAGCGCGTCGCAGTGCATAGCGTCTTGGCAGCAATGGCGCGTGGGGAGCGCCGCGTCCTCGTGCTGATGGCCACGGGGACCGGCAAAACCTTCACGGCGATGCAGATCGTGCACAAATTGCGGGTCCATGCACGACTGGTTAACCCCGAGCGCAATCACCGAGTGCTGTATCTCGCCGACCGCGACGCCTTGGTCGAACAGCCGAAGCGGAAGGACTTCTCGGTGGCCTTCGGTGACGGGCCGCTATGGCGCGTGTCAGGAGGCGCGACTCGGGCTCGAGAAATCTACTTCTCCACCTATCAGGCGCTGTCCGGCGGGGCCGAGGAAGCCGAACTCTTTCGAGACTATCCGCCGGACTTCTTCGACGTGGTGATCGTGGATGAGTGTCATCGGGGCAGTGCCTCTGAGAATTCATCCTGGCGCCGCGTGCTCGAGTATTTTGCGTCAGCTACCCAGATAGGTCTCACGGCAACGCCGAAGCAAGACGAGACCGTCGACACCTACGGCTACTTTGGTGATCCCGTCGTGACGTACTCGCTGCGGCAAGGCATCGAGGACGGCTACCTCGCGCCTTACCGGGTCCGTCGTGTGGTGCTCAGCCCCGACAGTGACGGGTGGGAACCGCAACCCGGCCAGCGTGATCGGTTCCAGCGCGAAATTCCCGAGGGCAGATACGGAACGCGGGACTTCGAGAGGGTCATTCGACTGCTGATGCGCACTGACTTGGCCGCCAACTACCTCAGTCGCACATTGCGCCGCGATCCTAGCGCCAAGACGATCGTGTTTTGCGTTGACCAACAACACGCGGACGACATGCGTCGAGCCCTCATCAACGCAAATCCCGACTTGGTGGCTAGGGACCCTGCGTGGGTGGTGCGCATCGTCGGGGATGAGGGCGAAAAGGCCAGACTGCTGGAGAACTTCTCTGACCCAGAACGGTCTTCACCCGTGTTCGCGACGACCTCGCGCCTGCTCTCAACTGGGATAGATGTTGAAGACTTGAAGTATGTGGTGCTCTTTCGTCCGGTGGGGTCCATGGTGGAGTTCAAGCAGATCATCGGACGAGGCACCCGGCTCTACCCAGATAAGGGCAAGACGTCCTTCGAGATCATCGACTTCGTCGGTGCCACGAGCCACTTCGCTGACCCAGCGTTCGACGGGTTTCCCTTTCACAGTGTTGACGTTCGCGTAGGCGGTGACGCGGAGGAGGAGATCACAGATCTGGGGTCCGTCGGGGACGACACCGATGGCGACGTCGCGGACTCCGGTGTCGCTGAACCAGAGCCTGACTTCAGCGCGATTAATCCACCCGACGTAGATGACACACGGACGGCCGATTCGCCCCCTGAACGGGTGTCAAAACTCGTCGTCGACGATGGGTTGTTCTACGTGGTGGCCGAGTCGCTACAGGTTCCGGATACTTCTACCGGTCAACTCGTACTCACGGACTATGCCGATTTTGTCGCTGTCTGCGTGCGGCGACTCGCGTCGAGTCCGGCGGACTTCTCCCGGCGGTGGGCTCGTCAGCCATCGCGATTGGAAGTGATCGCGGCATTGCGCGAGGAGGGCGTTGACCTTGAATCCCTCCTGCCACCCGGAGTCGAGGATGTAGATCCGTTCGACATCCTGGTGCAACTGGCTTGGAATCTTCCCGCTCGGACGCGGGTCGAACGGGTTCGCGGCGCTCGAACCGCCCACTACGCCGATTTGGAGGATCGCCCCTCGATCACCGCCAGGGCGGTGATCGAGGGACTACTCGGAAGGTATGCGGCACATGGGTTTGGCCGAGATCACCTCAGCCGAGGTGACACGGGTGCCGCCGCTCTCTGATCTCGGCTCACGGCGTGATATCGAGCGTGCCCTCGGCGAGGGCCACGGACTCCGGGCGACGGTAGAAGAAGTCCAAACGTGGATCTACTCTCAAGAATTTGTACCTTTACGCGATCGAACCGCGTGAAACTATATATTTCGTATAGTTATGTCCCTGATAGCATCAGGGCATGCCCGGACCTAGTCAAGACCTAAGGCGTCAACTCCACGAGTTGGCCTTCGGTCAGGCGGGCTACTTCACGGCCGCCCAGGCTATCGCCGTCGGCTACAGCTACCAGTCGCAGAAGTACCACGCAGACCATGGCAACTGGCTCCGTGTTGATCGCGGCCTCTTTCGGCTTCCCGGATGGCCCAGCGAGGCTGAGGACACTTATGCGCGCTGGGTCCTGTGGAGCGGCGGGCGCGGCATCGTCTCGCACGATTCGGCGCTCGCGCTGCACCACCTCTCCGACGCTAACCCTGTGCGGGTCCACCTCACCGTTCCGCGGGATTTCCGCATGGCTGACGAGGCTGTCGTGACCCACCCGGGAGAAGTCGGTCCTGAGGACTTCGAGGTGCGCGGATCCTGGCGGATTACCACCCCTGAGCGCACGCTCCTCGACGTTGCCGGATCGGACAGTTCGCAAGAAATCGTCGACTCCGCCGTCGCGGATGCGCTGAGAGACGACAAGGTCACGAGGCGCCGACTGCTTCGAAGGTCGGGCGACGCCGATGACCACACGGCCCTCCGTCTTGAGCGGGCCCTTGCTCAGTTCGCCGAAGCGTGAGCGCCTCGCAGAGCCGTCTGCGCTCAGTCAATGATCGGATCAGGGTTGCTGCTGGCGCGCGTGGAATTGATGCGAATCGCCTACGTCGTAGCGTGGTCTTTCACCGCTTGCTGGCTCGGCTCGAGAACAGCGGCCTGATATTAAAGGGTGGCTACTGCCTGGAGATACGTCTATCGGATTCGGCTAGAGCAACGAAGGATGTCGACGTCGTGGGTCGACTTGCGCTGATCAAAAATGGCGACGACCTGATGAACGCCCTGGAGGCAGTCTTGGCCGCGACTCCGCTCAATGATGGCTTCACCTTTCGAGCCGTGCGAGCACAAGCCATGAGGGTCGACGTAGCGGGAGCGGCGGCATGGCGAATCCGCTTGTCCGCGCACCTCGACGGTGCGTTCTTTGAGCTGGTGGTGCTCGACCTCGTGGCTCAGAACGCTGAGGTGGTGGGTGCCACGGAACGTCTCGTCGTGCCGCCTCCGCTTGCCCTTGATGGCATAGGCGAGGTCACCGTGGAGGCAGTGGATGTGTATCAACACGCGGCGGAGAAGTTCCACGCCTACTCGCGGATCTATGCGCAGGAGCGACCCTCCTCGCGGGTGAAGGACCTGGTCGACTTGGTCCTTCTGATCGAGGCCGGACTGCTCACTGAGCCAGGTCAATTGCATGCACGGCTCAAGGTCGTCTATTCCGTGCGCGACGAGACATCTCCTCCCGCAAGCCTGCCCTCACCGCCCGGAGACTGGGCCAATCCGTATGCCGCTCAGGCGGCGAGCTGTCTACCCATACCGTCACGACCGACGCGGCATAGGACCTGGTCGCGCGTTGGTACGCCGCGGCACTGAACGAAGGGACCCCGCAGTGACGCCACCTCGTGCCAAGAAGAACGCGCAGCCGCCCACGACGAGAGCTCGCCTCCAGTCGGTCATCAAAGAGTCGCGCAACATCATGCGCAAGGACGCTGGGCTCAACGGCGAGCTCGATCGCTTGCCCCAACTCGCCTGGTTGCTCTTCCTCCGTGCCTTCGATGAGGTCGAACAAGATCGTCAGATCGCCGACGGGGACTACCAGCCCGCCATCGTGGGGAAGTATCGATGGTCGAAGTGGGCGAGGGGAGACACGACGGGCGAGCCGCTCTTGACGTTCGTCAACGATCAGCTGCTGCCCCACCTGCAAGAGCTACGGGGCTCGGGCAAAGCGGGTGATCCGAAAGACACGCTGGCGTCGATTTTCAGCAATGTGACCAACCGGATGCTGAGCGGACACCTGCTCAAAGACCTGATCGATCAACTCGACAGGGTGGACTTCGCCAACCAAGACGACCTGCACACGATGGCTCACCTGTATGAGTCGATGCTCAAGGAGATGCGAGACGCTGCGGGGGATTCCGGGGAATTTTACACTCCCCGTCCGCTGGTCCGGTTCATGACCGACATGGTCGATCCCCAGATCGGCGAGGTGGTGATGGATCCAGCAATGGGCACGGGCGGGTTCCTCGTCGAAGCCTTCGAGCACATGATCGCTCAAGCCGACACCGCTGTGGACCGGGATACCGTCAAAGCCTCGATCCGCGGCACCGAGAAGAAGTCGATGCCGTTCCTGCTGGCGGAGATGAACTTCCTGCTGCACGACATCGACGGGGCGCGGGTCGTGCAGACCAATGCGTTGGCAAACGGGATTTCCGAGATGCGCCGAGATGGCGCGAACGTCGTCCTCACCCACCCTCCCTTTGGTGGCGAAGAGGAGAGGGGTGTCCAGGACAATTTCCCGGCGGGCATGAAGACCTCCGAGACGGTGTGGCTCTTCCTACAGGCCGTAATGGCGAGGTTGCAGCGGCACCAGGGTCGGTGCGCCATCGTGGTGCCCAACGCGGTGCTCTTCGACCAGGGCATCGGTGGGCGGATCAAGAAGACGCTTCTCGAGAAATTCAACTTACACACCGTGCTGCGCCTGCCGAACGGAGTCTTCGCCCCGTACACACTCATCCCGAGCAACGTCCTGTTCTTCGAGTGGGGCAAGCAGCAAGATCACATCTGGTTCTACGAGCACCCGCTGCCGGAGGGGCGCAAGAACTACACCAAGACCAAGCCGCTCGTCCAGGAAGAGTTTGCTGCCTGCGAGGCGTGGTGGGGCGGGCGCTCCCGGGAGGGGCGTATCGAGACGGAGCAGGCGTGGCGGGTCGCAGCCGCCGATATCGTGGCAAACGACTACAACTTGGACCTGCGCAATCCCAATCGGCCAGATGACCTCACCCATCGTCCACCAGCAGAGCTTGTCGCCGAACTCATAGACACCGAACGCGAACTGCTGGGCCTGCTCGAAGAGTTGGAACAACAGATCAAGGGCTTCCCCGCGTGATTACACGGCGGGTCCCGCTCGGAGAAGTCCTCGAACTGCGACGTGAAGTGGAGTCAGTCGAAATCGATCGCTCCTACCGCGCAATCGGGGTTCGTGGCTTCGGCCGCGGCATCTTTGAGTATCCACCCACTGGGGGAGGAGACCTCGGCAAGTTGCGGTTCTTTGGGCTTGCCGCAAACCGGCTTGTCGTGAGCAACATCAAGGGGTGGGAAGGGGCGGTTGCTGTCACAGGACCAGGGGAGCAAGGTCGCATTGCCTCGAATCGCTTCCTGACGTACGCGAGCAACTCGGCCCATGTTGATCTGGCGTACGTGGCGCACTGGTTGCTCTCGGACGACGGGCTTGAGGCTCTCGGTACTGCGTCGCCGGGTTCCGCTGATCGGAATCGAACGCTGTCAATGAAGAACTTCGAAGCGATCGAGGCGCCACTGCCCAAACTCGCAGAGCAGCGCCGCATCGCCTCCCACCTGGGCAAGGTCGAGACGGAGGCGCGGCGGCTCTTAACTGCCCAAACACACCGACGCGCGGCAATATCCGCCTTCGCGGAGAGTAAGTGGGGAGGCGATATCGCGCGGGTTGGAGACTTGGTCGATTCTGTGACACATCCCATCAACGTTGATGAGGAAACCACATATCGGATGCACGGCGTCCGTTGGTATGGCCAGGGGTTGTTCGTACGCGAGTCGAAACGTGGTTGCGACCTAGCTGCGAAGACGGTCTACAGGATTCGCGATGGTGATCTCGTTTATAACCGGCTCTTTGCTTGGAAGCAGTCATTTGCTTTGGCGGAAGGCGTCGGGAAGGCATTCGTCTCCAACGAGTTTCCCGTCTTCCGAGTCAAAGAGTCGCTCGTCCTGCCGCGGTTCCTCCTCGGCGTCTTGCTGACTTCTCGTACCGGCCAACAGGTGGACGCGGCAAGTTCTGGCAGTACCCCCACCAGCCGGAACCGTCTTAAAGTGCCGGACTTCCTTGATCTGACAGTCGAGGTGCCCTCGATGAAGGTGCAACGGAAGGTGGTCGAAGGGCTCGCGCTCAGCCGGCAAATCCTCACTCTCGATGACGAACAGCGAGTTCGAGCGAACGCGCTCCTGCCGGCAGCGAGGAACGAGATCTTCAGCACGATGCGGTGATGCTGCGCCATTGGTCGCCGGCGATCACGACGTGATCGAGGAACCTCAGCCCTACCTCCGCTGCGGCTGACTGAAGCCGCTTCGTCACCTTGATGTCATCGCCGCTTGGCCCCAGGGAACCGCTCGGATGGTTGTGGGCCAGCGCGATGGCCACCGCATCGTGCCGCAGCGCCAACGCCAGGACCTCGCGGACCGGGACCACACTCGAGCTGGCACCTCCGGACGCGACGGTGAGCACTCGGCATACCCGATGTCCCCCATCGAGCAGGAGCAACAAGACCTGCTCTGTGCGTGCCCGCCCGATCCGAGGGATAGCGGCTGCCGCGACGTCCGCGGACGTACGCACCTGCGGACGATCCGAGAGCGACACCCGGTCCGCCAACGCAAAGGCAGCCACGAGACGGCACGCCTTGGCGGTTCCAATGCCGGGTGTGCGAGCAAGCTCATCCACGTCCGCCCGAGCCAGGCCGCCAACGCCACCCCAATCGCCGAGCAGTGATCGTGACAGTGCCAGAACGCCCTGCCCTTGACGACCGGTCCCGAGGTGAATAGCAACGAGCTCAGCGTCCGAGAGAGACCCCGCGCCGACAGACATCAACCGCTCGCGTGGTTGGTCGTGGGCTTGTGGTGAGGTCACCCTCGCACCGTAGGCTATCCGTAGCCCGGTATGGCTGTCCGTCCACAGGCAAGGGCAGTAGCCGAGATCGTCAATGCCGCGCGCGTGGGGGTCAGATCGGTAGGCTGAGCCGCGATGCTCGCCGACCTACCGATCGCGCTCGAGGTGATGCTCAAGGCCGTGGTGGTCTTGGGCGCATTTCTGACGCTCCCGTTGCTGGTGGGGCAGACCGAGCACAAGGTGATGGCGCACATGCAGGGGCGCCTCGGGCCGATGGAGGCCGGGTTCCACGGGATCGGTCAGCTCGTCGCGGACGGGATCAAGTTCACCCAAAAAGAGGACATCACTCCGGCGGCCGCCGACCCGCACGTGTTCCGGTTGGCGCCCGCGGTTGCCCTCATTCCCTACCTGGTGGCGATGGCGGTGATTCCGCTGTCCGCGACCTGGGTCGCTGCCGACGTGCCCGCCTCGTTGCTGTTTGTGCTGGCGGTGACGTCGGTCGGGGTGGTCGGGACGCTCATGGCGGGATTGGGCAGCGGCAACAAGTACTCACAGCTCGGGGGTATGCGGGCCTGCGCCCAACTCGTCAGCTACGAGTTGCCGATGGTGCTGGCTGCGGCCTCGGTCGCCATGGCGGCCGGGACCCTGTCCTTAACCGGCATCGCCGAAGCGTGGACGCCGCTGTGGCTGCTGTGGCAACTGCCGGGGGCGCTGGTCTTCCTGGCCAGCGTCGTCGCCGAGTTGCAGCGCACTCCGTTCGACGCGCCCATCGCCGACGCCGAGATCGTCTTCGGGCCGTTCACCGAATACTCCGGGTTACGGTTCGCCTTCTTCTTGCTGGCCGAATACGCCGGCATCGTGCTCTTCTCGTTGCTGTTCGCCGTGCTGTTCTTAGGTGGCTGGGCCGGCCCCTGGTCGGACACCATGGGCCCGGTATGGACGCTGGGCAAGGGCTTCTTGATCGCGGTCTTCATCATCTGGCTGCGGGTCGCGTGGCCGCGCGTGCGGGAGGACCAACTCCAGCGGTTCGCCTGGACAACCCTGCTGCCCGTGGCGCTCATCCAACTCGCTCTCACTGGGATAGGAGTCGTGGTCTGGGGATGAAAGGCATGCTCAGCGGTTTGGCGACGACCGCAAAAACCCTGACTGGCCGGGCGCATACCCGGCAATACCCGCACGTCGAGCCGGACCTGCCGGACCGCTCCCGCGGAGTCATCGCGCTACTGGCCGACAACTGCACGTCGTGCATGCTGTGCGCCCGCGAATGCCCCGACTGGTGCATCTATATCGACAGCCACAAGGAGACGACACCGGCTGGCCCAGAGGGTGGCCGGGCCAAGACGCACAACGAGCTCGACCGCTTCGACATCGATTTCTCGTTGTGTATGTACTGCGGTATCTGCATCGAGGTCTGCCCCTTCGATGCGCTCTTCTGGGCCCCCGACTTCGCCTACGCCGACGGAGACATCCGCAACCTGCTGCATACCAAAGATCGGTTGGGCGGCTGGATGGAGCGCGTCCCCGACTCCCTGTTGCCGGAGAAGGTCCAGGATCAGCTCGGCCGCACCACCTCCAACCAGACCGCATCAGCCACCGAGCACCCCGAATCAGCGAACGACCAGCCTACGGGCGATCAGGCGAAGGGCAGTGATTCGTGAGCCTGCGCGATGTGGTGTTCCTGGCCATCGGCCTGATCACTGCCGCTTCGGCGATCCTGGCGGTCACCTCCCGTGAGGTGCTGCATGCCGCCCTGTGGCTGGTGGTGTGCTTGGGCACACTGGCGGGATGCTACCTCGTGCTCGGCGCAGAACTGATCGCCTTGGTGCAGTTGCTGGTCTACGTCGGTGGAGTTGTGGTCCTGGTGCTGTTTGCGCTGATGCTGACCAGGTCGGGGAAGGGCCAGGAGCCGGTCTCGACCTCGGTGGCGCACCGGGCGGTGGCCGGGGTCGTCGCGGCCGGGGTCAGCGTGTTGTTGGGGTCGGCGTTGGTGGCGCTGGTGGGCTGGGATCGCGTGGACGTCGCCACCTCCAGCAGCACCGAGATCGCAGCGGCGATCTTCGACACATGGGTGTGGCCTTTCGAATTGTTGTCACTGGTGCTGCTGCTCGCGCTGATCGCGGCCATCGCGGTGGCCCGTGGTGCCGGCACGACTGAGGACGTCGGATGACGCCCGCCCTGCCTTATCTCCTTGCTGCCGTGCTCGCCGGGGCCGGGTTCTACGGTGTCCTGGCCAGGCGCAACGGTGTCCTCATGCTGATCGGCGTGGAGTTGATCCTCGCCGCGGCGGGTCTGATCTTCGTCGCCTCGAACGCGTTCAGCCCCGATCCGTTCGCGTCGGGTCTGGTGATGACCATGTTCATCATCACCATCGCCGCCGCCGAGATCGTGGTGGCGCTCGCGGTGTTCATGGCGCTCTATCGCGCTCGTGGCAACGTCGATCTGCAGCCGGAGGAGCCCCGGTGAACTGGCTCCCGTGGCCCGACGTCACGCTGCCCCACCTGCCGGGGTTCAGCCTGCCGGTGCCGCCGATCCCGGGCCTTCCGTTCTCCTACGGCTCGGCTTCCCAGTGGATGGTCCTGATCCCACTGCTGGCCTCGCTCTTGGCCTTCCTGCTGCCGGCCCGCATGGTGCGGGTCGGGGGGTGGAGTGTCGTCGGTGCTGGGCTGGCCGGATTGGTGGTCGCGTTGTGGCAGGTCTATCGCACGCGGACCTCGGGTGACCTCAGCGCAGGCACGATCGGAGCGCTGCCATGGGGTGAGTTGGACGCGCCGATGACCCTCAGCATCGGCACGCTCGGCGCGGTCACCGCCTCCGTGATCGCGCTGGTGGCGCTGATCGTCCAAGCCTTCGCGCGCTGGTATCTCTGGTATGACCCGCGCTATCGCCAGTTTGCCGCCACCGTGGCCCTCTTCACCGCCGCCATGATGCTGGTCGTGCACTCCGGTGACGTCATCCTGACGTTGATCGGTTGGGAGGTGATGGGGTGGTGCTCCTTCCTGCTGATCGGCCATCACTCCACCAAAGCCAGCGCTCGCCGCGCAGCCTCCAAGGCGCTCATCGTCACCCGGGTGGCCGACATCGGCTTCGTCCTCGGATTGGTGGCCTTGGCCGCCGGCGCAGGGAGCACGTCGATCGAGCGCATCATCAATCACTGGTCAGATCGAGGCGGCACCGCGCTCACGGTCGCGTTGCTCCTGATCATCGTCGGAGTGGCCGGCAAGTCGGCGCTCTTCCCGTTCCAGGACTGGCTGCCCGATGCCATGGAGGGCCCCACTCCTGCCTCGGCCCTTATCCACGCCGCCACGATGGTCGCTGCAGGCACCGTGGTCTTGGCCCAGCTCTTCGAGCTTCTCCAGGCCAGCGACACCGCCCGGCTGACTCTGGCGATCCTGGCCTCGGTGACCACACTGCTTGCCGCGCTATTGGCGTTCGCGCAGCCGGACCTGAAACGGCTGCTCGCCTGGTCCACGGTCAGTCAGGTGGCATTAATGCTGGCCGCGCTGAGCGCCATCCCGGCGGGTGAGGGTGCTGACGCTGCGCTGCTGCACCTGATGTCGCACGCGGTCTTCAAAGCCCTGTTGTTCTTGACGATGGGCTGGCTCGCCGTGCTCACCGGTGGCACGTTGGTGGCGTATGCCGTGTCGGGCACGCGGCGCTACGCCTCGCTGAAGTTGCCGGTGGGCCTCGGTTTGCTCGCCCTGGCCGGCGTGCCGCCGTTCGTTGGCTTCTTCTCCAAAGAGCTGATCCTCACCGCCGCCGAAGAAGGGGCGCAGGCCGCCACGGGCGGCACGGCGGCACTCGTGGTGTTGGCCGCGAT
>JBGTGC010000020.1:0-13231 GCA_041746935.1 Dermatophilaceae bacterium | reverse complement strand
CGCCCGGATGCGCCGTCGGGCACTCCGCGCAGCCCGGCCACGCCTCCCCGCACGGTGACCTATCAGGACGCCGAAGACTTGGACGTGCCCGACTTCCTGAAGTGACACGGGCCGCAGGAGGAGTAGCCGGTGTTCCGCTGGCGTGAGCGTCTGCCGGTAGCGGCGGGGCCACGCTCGCCTGAGGAGTTCGGCGTTGACTGGGCAATTACGGACCGCTTCGGTGGGCTCAGCGTGGGGAGCCACGCGACTTTGAATCTTGGGGCTGGCGTGAGCGATCTGGCGGATTCGGTGTCGCGAAACCGCGAGTTGCTCGCGACCGAATTCGGTGTGCCCTCGACGTCCCTACGTTTCATGCGTCAGGAGCACGGAACCCAGATCCAGGTCTTGGACGCCGCTTGCGACGTCGGGCAAGAAGAAACTGCCTGCGACGGCATCATGACCAATGACCCCAGCATTGCGCTTGCTGTGCTGGTGGCGGATTGCACGCCGGTGTTGCTGCTCGATCGTCGGGCAGGGTGGGTTGCTGCCGTGCACGCCGGACGTGCTGGGATGACGCAGGGAGTGGTGACCGAGGCGGTTCGCGCACTACGAGAACGTGGAGCAGAGGATCTGCAGGCACTCGTGGGGCCCTCGATCTGCGCCAGGTGCTACGAAGTCCCACAGGACATGCGCTCTGGATACGCAACGGACCATCCCGCCGCGTATGCCGTTTCTTGGTCGGGGACGGCAGCGATCGATGTCGCAGGCGCAGTCGTCGAGCAATTGCACTCCGAGCGGGTCGCGGTCCGATGGCTACCGGGTTGCACCCGCGAGTCACCAGACCTGTATTCACATCGCGGCGACCCGCATACAGGCCGGTTCGCCGCTGTGGTTCGCTTGCGAACGTGAGCGATGAACCTGTAGGAGACGGGGCGAGGGCAACAGAACTGCGCGACTCGCTGAAGCAGGCGAGGAGCCGCATTGATCGGGCTTGCGCGAATTCTGGCCGAGACAGTGCGGCGGTCACCTTGATAGTGATCACCAAGTTTTTTCCGGCCCGCGACGTGCTGACGCTCATAGACCTTGGGGTGACAGACATCGGCGAGAGCCGCGACCAGGAGGCCAGCCAGAAGATCGAGCAGGTCCGTTCCCAGGTCCGGGGTGACCGTATGCCGACCGTTCACATGATCGGCCAGGTGCAAACGAAGAAGGCTCGCTCCATCGTGCGGTATGCCGACAGCGTCCATTCGGTCGACCGGGCGCGGCTCGTCGTCGCCTTGGATCGCGCTACCGGCGCAGCGATAGAGCAGGGCGAACGTATCGGTCAGCTGGACGTCACGCTGCAAGTGGATCTCGCCGACGGCGGCAACGAACGTCGCGGGGGAGCTCTGCGAACGGATGCCATCGCGTTGGCGGACGAGATCGCAGCCGGAGAATTTCTGCGCCTGAGGGGCGTCATGGCCATTGCTCCGGCTGAGGCGGTAGGCAATGACTCAGCCTTGAGCGGCGCGTTCGGTGCCCTGGCGCGTTGTCACGAGCAGGTCATGTCGAGCCACCCGGACGCGACGTGGCTATCGGCGGGAATGAGTGGCGATCTGGAGCACGCTATCGCTGCCGGCGCGACACACCTGCGTGTCGGCAGCGCAATCCTGGGATCACGTCCGCCCCAGCGGTAACGTCGCTCTCGACCGAAGCGCCGCCCCCTGGCGGCTCTCATACGTAACAAGGAGTTCGTTGACATGGCTGGCGCACTGCGAACGACCATGGAATGGCTTGGCTTGGCCGAGGTCGAAGGCCGATACGACTACGACGACGCCGACGAGGCCCCGAGTGGGCGGTCAGAACCCCACCGCGGTCAAGACGAAGCGCAGTCCCGCCCGTCTGGACAGGCGGCCAGTCGCGGCGCCGAGGTTAGGCAGTTGCCCCAGCGCACACCGGTCGCTCGGGTCGTTCAAGAACCCGAGGCAGGCGAGATGAATCGCATCACGACCATCCACCCCCGCACGTACAACGAAGCCAAGAACATTGGCGAGTCCTTCCGGGTGGGGACGCCAGTCATCATGAACCTGACGGAGATGGACGATGGCGATGCCAAACGCCTCGTCGACTTCGCTGCCGGGTTGGCTTTCGGTTTGCACGGGTCTATCGAACGAGTGACCAGCAAGGTCTTCCTGCTGTCTCCGGCTCACGTCGAGGTCGAGGGTGCGGTCGAGGCCGGGCGAGCCCAGCAGGGTTTGTTCAACCAGAGTTGAGACACTGACCCAATGGTCAGTTACGTCTTAGGACTCGCCCTCTATTTGTACTTCATCGTCTTGATCGGTCGCTTGATATTCGACTGGATCCAAGTCTTCTCTCGCGACTGGCGTCCTACCGGTGTGGTGTTGGTTGTCGCAGAGTTCATCTACAGCTTGACGGACCCGCCGTTGCGGGCGCTGCGACGCGTCATCCCGCCACTTCGCCTGGGCGGGGTAAGCCTGGATCTGGCGTTCTTGGCGCTGATCATCGGGGTCAGCCTGGCCCGGGCCCTGGTCACCGCGATCCCGTTCTGAGTCCTGTTTGATCCGCACGCGTCGCGCGTGAGGGTGAAGATTGTCTGCGTAGGTCGGCTAAGGTGTCACCGACCGCGAAGCGAGGCACGGTGGTGGTCCAGATGGACGGGCCATCGATGAGCTGATTGAGGTGAATTATGGCGTTGTCCCCCGAGGACGTCATCAAGAAGAGTTTCACGTCGACCCATCTACGTCGTGGATACGACGAGACGCAGGTCGACGACTTCCTCGATGAGGTTGTGGTCGAGTTGCGCCGCCTGAATGCCGAGAGAGTCGCACTTGAGAACGACTTGAAGGACTGCCGCTCCGGCCAGGGCCTGGACAGTCCGCAGACTGCCTTCGCGCCGCCCGCGGAGGCGGCCGAGTTCGGGGACGAACTCCACGCTCACAGCGAGGAGTTGGCTCGTGTGCGCCGCGAGCGCGACGAGCTTGTGGCCGAGCTGGACGGGCTGACTCAGCGGATCGAAACTGCTCGTGGCCAGGCGGAGGAGACTGAAGCCGACGCCGAGCGCCGTGTTGCCAATGCCTGTGCCCAAATCGAAGAGGCTGAGGCCGCTGCGGGCGAGAGCCAGGACGATGCACGTCAGCGTCTGGACGCGGATCTGCAGTCCTTGCAGCA
Organism: Dermatophilaceae bacterium; assembly: GCA_041746935.1. Lineage (GTDB taxonomy): Bacteria > Actinomycetota > Actinomycetes > Actinomycetales > Dermatophilaceae > Ornithinicoccus. Next base: position 10,084 of record JBGTGC010000020.1, on the reverse strand, counting down.
GCGAGTTGACGATGCTCGAGCCGAAGCCGAAGAGGCCGAGCAGCAGGCCCAAGCGCGCGTGGCTCAGGCCCAGGAGGACGCGGCCAGTGTCGCTACCGCGCCAGCTGGCGAGGACCCCACCGCAATTATCTCCTTGGCGCAGCGTCTGCATGATCAGCACGTTACTGAGGGTGAGAACACCAAGGCGCGGTTGGTGAGCGAAGCGGACTCCTACCGAGACCGGGTGCAGGCCGACGCAGACGCACGCAGCGCCGACCTCCTTGAGAGCGGCCAGCGCCAGCACGACGAACTCGTGGAGTCGGGCCAGCAACAGCACGATGAATTAGTGCAGTCAGGTCAGCAGCAACACAAGGAACTCGTGGAGTCGGGCCAGCAGCGACACGATGAGCTCGTCGCCACTGGTCAGGCGGCTCACGACCGCCTCGTCAAGGAGGGCCAGAGCGCCCATGACGCCCTGCTGCGTGAGGCCCAGGACGTCCGTGACCAGATGGTCGGTGAAGCCGAGCAGCGCCGGACCAACGTGTTGGCCGACCTCACCGAGCAGCAGAACAACCTCGGATCGAGCATCGAGGATCTGACGGCGCGTGAGAAAGACGCGCGTCTGCGGTTGCGCTCCATGCTGTCCGAGCAGTTGGACATGCTCGGCGACACGGACTGACCAGGTCTTCACGGGGCGTCGCGGCTCGCAGCCCCGCTGTGGCGCCCCGCAGATTTGTGCCCTATCCTCACCGCTCAATGTGTTGCTTTCTGCAACGCTCGTACAGCAAGGGGTAGCGCCGTGGCTAGGGAATCATCGCTCAGGGCAACCAAGCCCGCCGCCGACCAGGCACAGGCTCAGGACGTGCCCGTGCTGCACGAAGAAGCCCCGTGGACCAGTGAGGAATTGGCACTGGTCAAAGCGGGTTTGGAGCAGGACGACGCTCGGTTGCATTCCGAGCTGGCCGAGGCCCAACACGATCTCGCGGCGTTGATTCACGAGTCTGGGGAGGGCTCGGGAGATGATCAAGCGGACGCCGGTGCGGCGACCTGGGAGCGCGAGCACGAGATGTCTCTGGCGAACAACGCTCGTGCGCTGATGGAGCAAACTGCGCACGCTATCGAGCGGATCGATTCGGGAGGCTACGGAGTCTGCGAATCGTGTGGTAACGCCGTAGGCAAACTGCGATTGCAGGCCTTTCCCCGAGCCACCTTGTGTATGCCGTGCAAGCAGCGGCAGGAACGGCGCTGACTATCGACTCTGCTCACGATCTTCACCGGTCAAATCTGCGTTGGATCATCATCTTGGCCGCGGCCTGGATTGCCTTGGATCAGGTCACCAAGACGTGGGCTGAGCAGGCCCTGAAAGGGGAGCCTCCGGTGCCGGTCGTCGGCGAACTCTTGCAATTCCGGTTGGTGTACAACTCTGGCGCTGCATTCTCCATGGGCACCGGCAACACGTGGGTGTTTACGATTCTGGCTAGCGTCGTCGTGGTCGGCCTGCTGTGGACCGCTCGCCGGGTAGGGCATCCTGGCTGGGCCGTGGCGCTTGCTTTGTTGGTCGGCGGTGCCGGGGGCAATCTGGTGGATCGATTGACCCGAGAGCCGGGCTTCGGGCGGGGTCGCGTCGTCGACTTCTTTGCGTTGCCGAACTTCCCCGTTTTCAACGTCGCAGACATCGGCATCTCCTGTGCCGCTGTCCTTATTGCGGTGTTGGCCTTGCGGGGAGCCAGCATCGAAGGGATTCAGGACAGTCCCGCAGATAGCGAGATGGAGCGCCGGTGAGCAAGGGTGACATCAAGACCGTCTCGGTCCCCGAGGGGTTGGAGGGCGAGCGACTCGACGTGGCGTTGGCGCGCATGCTGGGCCTCTCGCGCAGTGCCGCAGCGGACCTGGCCTCAGCGGGGGATGTGCTCGTTGACGGCGCGGTCGTGGGGAAGTCGCATCGGGTGATGGCGCAGGCCACGGTGGAGGTCACGCTCAGTGCCCCCCAGGACCTATCGGCAGCGCCAGTTGTGCCCGAGCATGTAGCGGGCCTGCGAATTGTGCACGATGACTCCGAGATCGTGGTGGTCGACAAGCCAGCGTATGTAGCAGCTCACCCGAGCGTGGGCTGGCACGGACCCAACGTGGTGTCGGGCCTTGCCGCCGCCGGTTATCGCATCTCTACGTCCGGTGCACCCGAGCGTCAGGGCATCGTCCAACGCCTCGACGTCGGCACGAGCGGACTGATGGTGGTGGCCAAGTCTGAACGCGCCTACACCATCCTGAAGCAGGCGTTTAGGGACCGAGAAGTCACCAAGACGTATCACGCACTGGTCCAGGGCCTGCCTGATCCGCACGAGGGCACCATCGACGCGCCCATTGGCCGCCACCCCGGGCACGATTACCGTTTTGCGGTGATGAACTCTGGTCGTCCCAGCCTGACTCACTACGAGCTCCTCGAGGCCTTTCGGTCGGTCAGTTTGCTGCAGATTCACCTGGAGACCGGGCGGACCCATCAGATTCGGGTTCACTTCTCCGCTCTGCACCATCCCTGCTGCGGCGACCTGACCTATGGGGCGGACCCGACGTTGGCGGCTCGTCTGGGGCTGAAGCGACAGTGGCTGCACGCCACGTCGCTCGGCTTCACCCACCCCGGTAGCGGCGAAACGGTGAGTTTCGACAGTTCCTACCCGGCCGACCTCAGCGCCGCATTGGACGCAATCGCAACCTGAGGTCACTGGTGTGAGTGGCGTGCTGGGGTCTGTCGGGTCGGCAACCTAAGATCAGTGGCGATGTCAGCAGCGCCCAGCCCCGGTCAGAACTTCGTCCACCTGCACAACCACACGGAGTACTCCATGCTGGACGGTGCAGCGCGGATTGAGCAGATGTTCGCTACCGCAGCGGACTACGGGATGCCCGCGATCGCGACGACCGACCACGGCTACGTTTTCGGAGCGTATGAGTTCTGGGCGGCCGCCCGAGCCCACGATGTCAAGCCGATCATCGGTGTCGAGGCCTACGTCACGCCCGGGACGCACCGCAGCGACAAGACTCGGGTGAAATGGGGCGATGGTGGTCGCGACGATGTCTCGGGCGGTGGTGCATACACCCACATGACGTTGCTGGCTCGCAACAACAATGGTCTGCATAACCTGTTCCGGCTGTCCTCGTTGGCCTCGATGCAGGGGTACTACTTTAAGCCGCGGATGGATCGTGAGTTGCTGTCGACCTACGGGGCGGGGTTGATTGCCACGACCGGCTGTGCCTCCGGCGAAATCCAGACGCGACTGCGGCTCGGGCAATATGACAAAGCAGTGCAGGCGGCGGCCGACTTCCGGGACATCTTCGGTGCCGACAACTTCTACTGCGAGTTGATGGATCACGACATCGACGTGGAGCGTCGAGCGAAGAAAGACCTGCTGCGTCTGGCCAAGGAGCTCAACCTGCCGCTGGTTGCCACCAACGACCTGCACTACACGCGCCGCGAAGACGCCAAAGCGCATGCGGCCCTGCTGTGCGTTCAGTCCGGCTCGACCATGCAGGACCCGAACCGGTTCAAGTTCGACGGCGACTCCTTCTACCTCAAGACGGCCGCCGAGATGCGGCATACCTGGCGGGAGTTTCCGCAGGCGTGCGACAACACGTTGCTCATCGCCGAGCGGTGCAACGTCTCCTTCACTGAGGGCGAAGGCCGGTTTATGCCACGCTTTCCTTGCCCTGAAGGTGAGGACGAGACCAGCTGGTTCGTTAAAGAGGTCGAGGCCGGTCTGCAGCGGAGGTTCCCAGGCGGTGTGCCCGACTACGCCCGCGACCAGGCGGTCTATGAGACCGGTGTGATCGTCGACAAAGGTTACGCCGGCTACTTCCTGGTGGTGGCCGACTTCATCAACTGGGCCAAGCGCAACGGCATCCGGGTGGGGCCGGGCCGGGGGTCGGGTGCAGGCTCGATGTGCGCCTACGCGATGGGCATCACTGATCTCGACCCCATCCCGCACGGACTGATTTTCGAGCGATTCCTCAATCCGGAACGCATGTCGATGCCCGACTTCGACGTCGACTTCGATGATCGACGACGCGGAGAGGTCATTCGATACGTCTCGGACAAGTACGGCGAGGACCGGGTGGCGATGATCGTCACCTACGGCACGCTGAAGGCCAAGGCCGCTTTGAAGGACTCGGCCCGGGTGATGGGTTTCCCCTTCTCCATGGGTGAGCGGTTGACCAAGGCGATGCCGCCCTCGGTCATGGGCAAGGACATCACGCTCTCGGGCATCTTTGATCCCGAGCACAGACGTTACGGCGAAGCCGAAGACTTCCGCGATCTCCTGAAGCAGGACGCCGAAGCCGCGCAGGTCTTCGAGACTGCTCAAGGCATCGAAGGATTGAAGCGCCAGTGGGGCGTTCATGCCGCCGGAGTGATCATGTCCAGCGAGCCACTGATCGACATCATCCCGATCATGCGTCGTGAGGCGGATGGGGCGATCATCACCCAGTTCGACTATCCGACGTGCGAGAACCTCGGGTTGGTCAAGATGGACTTCCTGGGTCTGCGCAACCTCACCGTGCTCGATGACGCCATCGCCAACATCGCAATGAACCGCTCGCAGGACATCGACCTCGATGTCCTGTCCAAGGACCTCACCGACCCAGCGACATACGCCTTGCTCTCGGCTGGAGACACCCTCGGGGTGTTCCAGTTCGACGGTGGACCGATGCGGCAACTGCTGCGGCTGATGCAGCCGGACAACTTCGAAGACATATCGGCTGTGGGCGCGCTCTACCGCCCTGGGCCGATGGGTGCCAACAGCCACACGAACTACGCACTACGCAAGAACGGGCGCCAAGACGTCAGCTATCCCCACCCGGAGTTGGCGCAGGCTCTGGAGTCCATCCTCGGCACGACCTACGGCCTGATCGTCTATCAGGAGCAGGTCATGGAGATCGCCCAGAAGCTGGCCGGCTACACCCTTGGCAAAGCCGATCTGCTCCGCCGGGCCATGGGCAAGAAGAAGCGTGAAGTGCTGGATGCCGAGTACGTCGGCTTTGAGCAGGGGATGCTCGACAACGGCTTCTCCCCAGCGTCGGTCAAGGCGCTGTGGGACGTGCTGGTTCCCTTCTCGGATTATGCGTTCAACAAGGCTCACTCAGCCGCATACGGGCTGGTGTCGTACTGGACGGCATACCTGAAGGCGAACTTCCCGGCCGAATACATGGCTGCGCTGTTGACCAGCGTCCGTGACGACAAAGACAAGACCGCGATCTATCTGGGTGAGTGCCGCCGGATGGGGATCGCTGTCTTGCCTCCTGACGTCAACGAGTCGATCTCCAACTTTGCCGCAGTTGGTCCCGACATCCGGTTTGGTCTGGCGGCGATTCGCAACGTGGGACGCAACGTGGTCGAGGCGATCTACCAGGCCAGGCAGGACGGCGGATCGTTTACTTCGTTCGAAGATTTCGTGCGCAAGTGTCCCGTGGTGGTCTGCAACCGCCGCACTATCGAGTCGCTGATCAAGTCAGGTGCTTTCGACTCGTTGGGCCATCCCCGCCAGGGATTGGTCAGCATCCACGAGCAGTACGTCGAGGAGCTCGTCGAGGAGAAAAAGCAGGAAGCCATCGGTCAGGATTCTTTGTTCGGTGGACTCGGTGATGGGTCGAGTGATGTCGTGCAATTGGTGACGCTGCCGCCCGTGCCCGACATGGAGTGGGAGAAGCAGGTGCTGCTTGCTTTCGAGCGCGAGATGCTCGGCCTCTACGTCTCCGATCACCCGCTGAACGGCATCGAACACATCCTGGCCCAACACGCGCAGGCTTCGATCTCGAGTTTGGCCAGCGAAGACGGGGCGGCCGACGGCGATTTCGTCACGCTTGCCGGGCTGATCACCGGGATCAGTTTGAAGCGCACCAAGAACGGCGACCCGTATGCGCGCGTCCTGATCGAAGACATGGCGGCCTCGGTCGAGGTCGTCTTCTGGCCCAAGTCGTATATGACCGTCTCGACGATGTTGGCCGAAGACACCGTGTGCGTGGTGCGCGGCAAACTGAAGAAGGGGGAAGACGGGGTGGAGGTCATTGCCCAGGACCTCACTCTTCCCGAGATCAAAACCGGTCCACGGGGTCCGATTGTGGTCACTATGCCGCTGGGCCGGGCCACCGACACGCTGGCCCAAAGCCTGCGGGGAGTGCTGCGCGAGCATCCAGGGGCCACCGAGGTGCACGTAAAACTGATGAGTCCAGGTCGATCGGTGCTCTTGCAGCTGGAGGAATCGCTGCGAGTGACGGCATCTCCGGAGCTGTTCGGAGACCTCAAGGCCTTGCTCGGATCGGCGGCGGTGACCTCCTAGGCCGCTGTCCTAGACGTGCCGTAGCGTGACCCGCGTGACTGAGCAGACCCTCCCGGCCCACCCTCCGATCGCGGCCCGCAAGCCGCATACGCGCACTCACCACGGCGAGAGCGTCGAGGATGACTACGAGTGGCTGCGCGACAAGACCGATCCCGAGGTCATCGCTCACCTCGAGGCCGAGAATGCCTACACTGAGGGCGTCACTGCACATCTGGGAAACCTTCGCGCGAAGATCTTTGCCGAGATCAAGAGCCACACGCAGGAGAACGACCTGTCGGTGCCGGTGCGCCACGGACAGTGGTGGTACTACACCCGCACGGTCGAGGGGGAGCAGTATCCGCTCTACGCGAGGATCGCGGTTGCCTCATCGCCGGACCGGCCCATGCCCGAGCCGGGTCAGGTGCCGCCGTGTGAGGAAGTGCTGCTGGACGTGAACCATGAAGCTGCCGGACAGGAATTCTTCTCCCTCGGTGCCTTCGACGTCAGCCCATCAGGGGACGTGCTGGCTTACGCCGTCGACAATGCCGGGGACGAGCGGTTCGACGTGCGGGTCAAGGATCTGCGCACCGGCGAGGTGCTCGATAGCGCAGTGACCGGGGTCGGCTACGGCCTGGCGTGGTCCTTGGGCGAGGACTACCTGTTCTACACCCGTGTGGACGAGGCGTGGCGGCCGCACCAGGTGTGGCGACATGCCGTGGGTGGGTCAGCCGACGAGGATGTCCTGGTTCATGCCGAAGCGGACGAGCGCTTCTGGATGGGATTAGCCACGTCGCGCGATGATCGTTTCGTCGTGATCGGCCTGGCCAGCAAAAACTCCTCGGAGTATTGGATGCTTGACGCAAGCTCGCCGATGGCCAAATTCTCGGTGATTGCCCCACGCGAGGACGGGGTGGAATACGACGTGGAGCTGGCCGGTGAGCGGCTGTGGATCGTGCACAATCGCGCGCACCGCGATTTCGAATTGGCCTGGGCTCCGATTGGTTCGCAGTCCGCGCAGGACTGGCGCACGGTGATCGAGGGCCAGGACGGCGTCAGGATTGCTGGAGTCGATGCCTTCGCCGACCATCTAGCGGTGTCCCTGCGACGCGGGGGACTCGCCCAAGTCGACATCGTGGCCCTCGATGATCAGCAGCGGCCGGTCGAGGGTGCCGGGGGCCCGATCGCGGTGGACGAAGAGATCTACACCATCGACGTCGGCACCAACCCCGAGTACGCCAGCACCGTGTTGCAGGTGTGTGTCGAGTCGATGGTGACCCCAGGTTCGATCTACGACGTCGACCTGGCGAGTGGGGAGTTGACGTTGGTCAAGCAAAAGGTGGTGCCCGGCGGCTACGACCCGCAGGACTATCGGCAACACCGGCTATGGGCCACTGCCGCCGACGGCACGCACATTCCCATCTCCGTCGTCGCGCGGGCCGACGTCACCCCCGACGGGAGCGCGGCTGGCTTGTTGTACGGATACGGTGCCTACGAGATCTGCATCGACCCGTCGTTCTCTCCGGCTCGGCTTTCCTACCTCGACCGCGGTCTGGTGTATGCCGTGGCGCACGTCCGCGGGGGCGGCGAGATGGGCCGCGGCTGGTATGAGGACGGCCGTATGGAGCACAAGGAAAACTCCTTCAGCGACTTCATCGACTGTGCGGATCACCTCGTCGCTAGCGGGTGGGTGGCATCTGATCGACTGGCGGCCGAGGGCGGGTCGGCGGGGGGATTACTCATCGGTGCCGCGCTGAACCGTGCACCGGATCGCTTTCGAGTGGTGCACGCGGCGGTGCCGTTCGTCGACGCTTTGACGACGATCTTGGACCCCTCGTTGCCGTTGACGGTGGTGGAGTGGGAGGAATGGGGAGACCCGCTGCACGATCCGCAGGTGTACACCAGGATGCGCGGCTACACCCCATACGAGAACATCGCGGCCACCGCCTACCCCACGATCCTGGCGACGACCGGCCTCAACGACACGCGGGTCTATTTCGTCGAGCCAGCCAAATGGGTAGCTCGACTGCGCGAGACTAGCCTGAATGCTGCCTCGCAGCGGCCCATCATGCTCAAGACGGAGATGGTCGCCGGTCACGGTGGCAAGACGGGTCGCTACGACGCCTGGCGTGATGCTGCCTTCGAGATGGCCGTCATGCTCGATGAACTCGGCGCGACCGGAGTGCACAGCTAGGACTGAGCATGGCAAGGTATGCCCATGGCTGACGCGATCACGACCGTCCTGTTCGGTGCCACCGGAGATCTGGCTCAGCGCAAGTTGCTGCCGGGGCTTCTCCACCTCTACCAAGCGAAGTTGCTCGATGACCTCCGGGTGGTCGGCACGTCGCTGGATGAGTTGAGCCCCGATGAGTTCCGCGACATGGTTAAGAAAGCGTGCAAGGAGTTCAGCACCAGAGAGACCGAAGACGCGGTTCTCAACGACTTCCTGACCCACGTCGACTTCGTGCCTCAACAGGCCGGAGCCGCCGCGCTGGGCAAGGCCGTGCGCGCTGCGGAGAAGCAACTCGACGGCGATAAACTACGCCGCTTGCACTACCTGTCCGTTCCACCCAAGGCCGCGCTCGAAGTCGTGAAGATGCTCAAAGACGCGAATCTGGTCGAACGCAGCCGCATCGTTATGGAGAAGCCCTTTGGCACTGACCTGGCGTCAGCCAGGAGCCTCAACAGCCAATTGCACGAGGTCTTCGATGAAGATCAGATCTTCCGCATCGATCACTTCCTAGGCAAGGAAGCAGCGCAAAACATCTTGGCTTTCCGCTTCGCGAACGGGCTGTTCGAGCCGATCTGGCACCGCAACCACATCGATCACATCCAGATCGACGTCCCGGAAACGTTAGGCCTATCGACTCGTGCGGCCTTCTTCGAAGGAACCGGGACCTACCGCGACATGGTGGTGACTCACCTGTTCCAGATCCTTGCGTTCACGGCCATGGAGCCGCCCACGGCCTTGGAGCCTGGGGCGATCAGTGAGGAAAAGAACAAGGTTTTCCGGTCGATGCTGCCGATTGATCCCCACGACGTGGTTCGCGGTCAATATTCGGGCTATCGGGGTGAGCCAGGGGTGGACCCGGAGTCCGACACCGAAACCTACATCGCGCTGAAGTGTTATATCGATAACTGGCGATGGGCTGGCATCCCGTTCTACCTGCGGACGGGCAAGAAGATGGCAGAGGGTGCCCGCATCATCTCCATCGCCTTCCGCGAGCCCCCCAAGTCGATGTTCCCGCCTGGTTCGGGCATTGGTGATCGTGGCCCCGACCACTTGACGTTCGACCTCGCAGATCGCACTCGTATGTCGCTGTCGTTCTACGGCAAGCGGCCTGGCCCGGGGATGCGGCTCGACAAGCTCTCGATGCAGTTCTCCATGCAGGAGACGGATTGGTCCGGTGCGGTTTTGGAGGCTTACGAGCGCCTGATCTACGACGCTGCCCGTGGCGACCGCACCCTCTTCACAACCGCTGAGGGCATCGAGCGGCTCTGGGAGGTCTCCACCGAACTCCTGGAAGATCCGCCCGTGGTGCGGCCCTACGAAGAAGGTTCGTGGGGCCCCAACCAGGTGCACCAGCTAGTGGCACCCTTCACCTGGCGATTGCCGTTCGAACGCAAGTGGCGCGAGGGCAAGCCGAAGTCGGAGAAAGAAAAGTCTTAGAGGTTCCGCGGATAGGCGGGTGAGTGGGGACTGTTGACCTGCTGATTGTGACGGGTGTGGCGCGTGTTGCTCACGTGGGACAGGCACGAGCACCGGTAGGAGAGGAGGTGTCTCACGTCTTCGCTCCGAAAGGGCG
>JBGTGC010000019.1:0-21171 GCA_041746935.1 Dermatophilaceae bacterium | reverse complement strand
GGATCTCGGAGCCGTGCAGTCGTGGGTGAGCGCGCTGCGCCGGCCCGGCTGGCGGCTGGAGGCGCGGACCGTCGGCGGGCGGCTGATCGGGACCAACGAGATACCGGCGGCCGTGTGGTTCGACACTGCCGACCAGGTCTGGTCTCGTCTGCGCGTCGAGGTAGCGGTCACGGCATACCAAGCGCATCTTGAGATCGCCGGTGCCGCCGATCCAGGGCTGGGGCGGTGGGCGAGCGAGCATCCGATGCGTGCGTTGCGACATACCGACGAATGGGATTTAGTGGTCCGGACCGTGCTGTGGCTGCGAGATCACGTGGGCAGCGGGGTCTATCTGCGGCAGATCGACGTGCCCGGCGTGGACACCAAATTCATCGAGTCCCACGAGGGCCTGCTCGGTGACCTCTTGGAAGCGGTCGGCTGCGAACGAGCGCCGGGCAGCGGGCGCGGACTCGGACGTGGATACGGGTTTGCCGGCAAGCCCGACCGGATTCGGCTGCGCCGCCTCGACGGCACCGGCCTCTTGCCGGGAGTGCCTTTCACGGACCTCAGTCTCAGACTCGACGAACTCGCGGCGATGGCACCGCCCTGCAGCTCGGTCGTCGTGGTGGAAAACGAGATCACCTTCCTGGCTCTGCCGCCGCTGCCCGGCGTGCTGGCGGTGTTCGGTGCGGGGTTCGACGTGCTGCGCCTCGCCCGGCTTCGGTGGCTGGACGAGGCCCGGATGGTCTATTGGGGCGACATCGACACCCACGGCTTCGTCATCCTCGACCGGTTGAGGGCCACGTTTCCCCAGGTGGAGTCGGTGTTGATGGATGCCTCGACACTCGCGGGCCACCGCGATCAGTGGGTCCGCGAGCCGCGCCCCTCGCGCGAGCACCTGGCCCGGCTCAGCGAATCCGAAGCACAGGTGTATGCCGACCTGGTCGGTGACGTCCACGGCCCAGCGGTGCGACTGGAGCAGGAACGGATCAACTACTCCCACGTTCTCGACACGCTGCGCCTGCTGTGACCCCTTCACTCACGCGTTAAGGCGGGAATCACTCGGCACTCAGGGCGGTCCAGCCTTGGTGAATATTGCCCTGACCGGAGTCACCGAAGCCCTGGGCGGCGCGTTTGCGCACTCCCTTGCAGACCTTTACCACACCTATTCGTGCGCGACCTCATACCCACCCCGTTTGACGAAGTTGTCGCCGAACGGGTGGCCCGTGAAGCTGGGGATCTCAATTGCTCGGGCTGCGCGGTAAGGAAGGTCAATGAGTAGGTGGCGCACGCTTTCCCGTGGATTTCTATGGGGATTTCTCGCAGGGACAACCGTCGACTTCGACCTTTCCGACCGTTACCCTGCTGCGCCAACTCGTGGTCGACCCTCACGACGACAGAGTTGTCGAAAATATGGGTCTCGCGGCGAAAAATTGCCGGTGTGAGCACGACGGACAAGGTTTCTTTAACGGTGAAGTCGAACCCTGTATCAACCCATCACTCGTGGCGCTGCTCGTATGCCGCCATCACCTCAGAGGCGATCCGCCCACGTGGCGACACGGCATACCCGGCCTCCGTCGCTGGCTTCTCACACCGGCGGCGAATCCGGGACCATCATCGGCACCCGGATGGCGGCCGTCGATGACTCGTTGGCACGCCTGCGCACCGATCACGTCGACCTCGATTACGCGCACTACGACGAAGACGTCGCCATCGAGGACTAGGTGGCCACCTTCGCCGAGGTCGTCGAGTCGGGCAAGGCGAGCGATCGGTCTGTCCAACTTCTCACCAGAGCGGATGCGCGAGTGGTTCGAGACGGCATACCGCAGGGGTCTGTCGGTCCCCGCCGCGATCCAACCGCGCTACAACCTCGTTTCCCGCGAGGGTTTCTAACGCGCCTGCGCACCCTTGGTCGCTGAGTTCGGGGCCTTCGTCTTTCGGTACCCCTCGCTCGGATCTGGCTTCTTGACCGGGCGGCCTGCCGGTCGTGGACACCTTGGTGACCATCGCCGAGAACCACCAGGCTCAACCGGCGACCGTCGCCCTGGCCTGGTTGCTCGCCAGGGCATCACCGCGCCGATCGCCTCGGCCTCTGTGCCCGAGCAACTCGATGCGCTCATGGCGGCGCCCACGCTGCGGCCGAGCACGATCTCGCCGCACTCGACGAGGTCTCGCGAAACTTCTGATCGCGGCGCAAGATGGAGGGCATGGGTACTACCTCAGCCGCTAGCAAGCACGATCAGCCCCACGTTGCGCCGCCGATCACCGATCGTGCTGCCTTCGACGCGGCCCTGGCGGAGCAGGTCGTGCGCGACAAGGCCGTCACGCGTTTGGGCGACGAGGCGTCGGCGGCTCGGCGCCGGTTGCCCATGGTTGAGGTCGAGAATTACACCTTCGTAGGACCCAGCGGCCCGGTTTCGCTCGTTGACCTGTTCGGCGAGGACTATTTGTTGTTGGTCCAAAACGTGATGTTCGACCCACGCTGGGATGACGGCTGCCCGAGCTGCACGTGGGCGGTCGACAACCTCCCGGCCAACATGGGCCGGCTCACGCAGGAAGGCATCGCCTTCGCGATGATTTCGCAAGCACCGATCGAGAAGTTGGAGAGTTGGCGGGTCCGGCGAGGCTGGGAGCACACCTGGGTCTCGTCATACGACACGTCGTATCACCACGACTGGGGCTGGACGCAGACTGACGACGACGGCGATGAGGGGCAGGCTCCCGGCTACTCCTACTACATGCTCAAAGACGGCACGCCCTATCTGACCTATGCGACCGGTCAGCGCGGCACCGAGGCAATCCTCCCGTTGGCCCACATCATGGACCGGACCTGCTACGGCCGTCAGCAGGACTGGGAGGACAGTCCCGACGGCTGGCCGCAGTTCCCCACCTACGGCTGATCCCCGGAGCGGCACGACCGACCCTCCTCGCCTGCGCTATACATCTGCCCCGAATTTCGGGGCAGATGTATAGCGCGTCCAACACCCACACACGTCCACCGCCCGCACGCGACTGTTACTCGGTTTGGCGCACTATTGCTGGGAGCGCACGGAGTAACAGTGCGCAAAAGCGTGCAACAGCCACCCGGTCCCGCCGGGATCGCCCGGCGATCGGCGTCAGTAGGCCTTAGATACGGTCGACATCGTGAAATCCGGGATGCGGAGCGCGGGAGCCACCGACCGGGTGAACCAGTCGTTCCACTCCCGGCACAGCACGTGCTGCGCGGTGCTGGCCTCGGTGGCTCGGCGCATCAGGTCGATGGGCGATTCGTTGAACCGGAAGTTGTTCACCGCCGCTACGACCTCCCCCTTTTCGATGAGATAGACACCGTCGCGGGTCAGGCCGGTCAGCAGGAGCGTCTGGGGATCGACCTCCCGGACATACCACAAACACGTTAACAGCAGCCCACGCTCGGTTGAGGCGATCATCTCCTCCAGCGACGACGAGCCACCGGCGTCAACCAGCAGATTCTCGATGGGGAACAAAAGCGGTCCGCCTGCGCCTGCGCGCCGCATGCCCGCGCGAGTGCGCACCAACGAAGACAATTCGCCCTCACGCAGCCAGTCGACCCGCTCCACCGTAGCGCCGTTGTCGAACACCGACATCATCCCGGGCCACGAACTCGGCACGACCGCAAAGGGTGCAACCGGCAGTCGCTCGTCACGTGGGTCGGAGGACATCGTCAGCGGCAGATCACTGAGTCGCTCACCGACCCGGGTCGCCCCACGCTCCTTGCCGCCGAAGACGGTCCGCCCCTCCTCCGCGTCGCGAGCACTCATCGTCCAGTACGCGTAGATCAACAGGTCGACGACCGCCCCAGGCGGCAGGATCGTCTCGTAGGACCCGGCCGGGAGGTCAACCCGTCGGGCTCCCCACCCGAGCCGGCGCACAAGTTCCGCGTGCATGTCGGCGACATCGACGTCGGTGAAGTCGTTGCTCTGGGCGCCGACCCAGGCCGAGTTGATCAGGTCCGGCATCTTGGCGTTGAGCTCCAGGCGCCCGCTGGGCTCGACGGTCCGACGCCGCAGACCGGTGGAGTTCGCAAGCCAGGTGGTGGTCTGGCGGTATTCGGCGAACCCGAACAGCAGATGTCCTTCGTCGCGAGCGCGATCGAACGCTCCCGCGAGGTCCTGCGCCAGCGCCGCGAAGTCGCCAGGGCCCACGCGGTATGCGGCCTGGCCGAAGTCGGCGTCAGCCTCACCCTCCACGAGGGGTTGGGCTTCGTCATCGGCGGGAGCCCCAGGCGCGGCCGCGTCTGCCTGCTCGACCAATCCGAGCAGATCCTCGACCGAGCCCAACGGCCCGGTCATCGAGGCCGCCGAGATCCCGCCCTCGACGTCGGCCGTGCTGATCACCGTGACGGTGCGCGCGGTCATGGCCCCGTTGGTCGTGAGCGCGTTGGCGGCCCATCGCAGGTTGACCTCATGGGACTCCTGCACGATGACGATGCAGTCGCGAGCCTTCGTGGAGGCGAGCGCCCGCTCGATCCAGCCGGTCACGTCGTCTGACACAGCCATCACAACTCCCCTACAGTGCTGGTGTTCAACACGTTGACGTCTCGGAATCGTGCCGCTGGGCTGCCGTGACTGACCGGTGCGCCTTGTCCCGGCTGGCCCTTCCCACAACTGAAGGTGCCGGCGAGCAGGTAGGTCGAGGGCCCGCCGACGGCGTCCATCGAGCCCCAGAACTCTGTGGTCGTGGCCTGATAGGCCGCGTCCTTGACCTGCCCCGCCAGCTCGCCGTTCTCGATCGCGAAGAAGCGCTGTGCGGTGAACTGGAAGTTGTAGCGCTGCATGTCGATGGACCACGAGTTGTCGCCGACGACGTAGAGGCCCCGCTCGACACCCGAGATGAGCTGGGCGACATCCGGGCCCTCGGGGTCGGGTGCCAGTGACACGTTGGGCATCCGTTGCAGCGGGATGTGCCCGGCCGAGTCGGCATACGCGCAGCCGTTGGATCGGCCAAACTCCTTCTCAGCAGCCATCTGGCGATTGAGTTGGTATCCGGTGAGCACGCCTCCGGAGATGATGTCGAACCGCTGAGCGGCCACCCCTTCGTCGTCGAACCCGACCGTGGACAGTCCGTGCTCCGTCAGGCGGTCCCCGGTGACGTGCATCAGTTCGGAGCCGTACTGCAGCGTGCCGAGCTGGTCGAAGGTAGCAAACGAAGTGCCGGCGTAGGCCGCTTCGTAACCGAGTGCCCGGTCGAGCTCGGTGCCGTGGGCGACCGACTCGTGGATTGTCAGCCACAGGTTCGTCGGCTCGATGACCAGGTCGTGGCGTCCGGCCTGCACGCTTGGTGCTGTGACGTGCTCCAGGAGCAGGTCGGGCAGTCGAGCCACCTCTGTGTCGAAGTCCCAACCCGTGCCGGTGAGGTATTCCCAGCCTCGCCCCGCCGGCGGCGCGACCGACTTCATACTCAAGAACCCGTCGTCGCCGACGTGTGTGGCCTCGATTATCGGCTCGACGCGCACCCGCTGCTGGGTGGTCGAGGTCCCGGCGGTGTCGGCATAGAAGGTGTTTTCCTGCACGGCCAGCAGGCTGACCGTTGAGTGGTGCACCCCGTCGGCGTCGAGCAAGGCGCGGGAGAGCTCGGTCAACCGTGCATGCCGCTGCGCCTCGGGAACCTCAAAGGGATTGATGTCGTATGCCGACACCCAGGCTCGCTCGGCGTGCACCGGCTCGGGGGCAAGCTCGACCCCGACCGGCACCAACGGCTGAGCGACCTGAGCCATCGCCACAGCCTGCTCGGCCAAGCGTTTGGCCTCGCCCGCGGTCAACGCGAATCCGGCGGCGAAGCCCCATGAGCCGCGATGGATAACTCTGACGCTCAGGCCGAGTTCGCTGACGTCGGATGAGCCCTCGAGCTTGGCGTCACGCAGCACCCTGGTCAGTGACGTGGTGCGCACCACCCGCAGGTCAGCGTGCGTGGCCCCCAGTGCACTGGCCCGACTGAGCGCGGCGTCGGCCAAGGATTCGAGACGTAATGCGGTGAACGTTGAGTCCATCTGCGGCATACCCGCGACCCTACCCAGCAGCGCTGGTGACCGCTATGCGCGCCAAAGCACAGTTCTAGAGCGCTGAGGGAGCGCACGTCGGTCATCACCCCCCGCAACAGCCCTACGGTTCGGCGACTATATCGATGGAGGCGGCCCCGGGCTCGCCGGCACCGTCGAGCCGTCCTCGTCGCTGTCGTCGTCTCGATCCTCGGGTCCAGGATTCTCGGTGGGGTCCTTGACTGGGTTCTCCGGGTGCTCGTGCTCCGGTCCGGGGCTGGCCTGCGGCTGACCGTCCACGTCGTCTTCCGGGGTCAGGTCAGGGCCGGGCCCGTGGTTCTCTTCAGGAGTTGAGGTCATCCCCACACGGTATCGCCAACGACTCAGCGCGACAGAGTGGCCTAGTCAAAGTAGTGCTCGACGTCTACGGGACCGCCGACGTCGTCGAACTCCTGCCGCACAGCGCGGGCCAAATCGTCATCCGCCAGGTAGTCCCACGCCGTCACCGCGAGGCCGATAGCACCGTCGATGGTAGCCGTGTCTGCCCGCTCGCTTGCGGCTGCTGCGGCGAACTCGGTCGTGTGAAGGGCTACGTCGGAGTCGCTGATAGCAATCATGGGGTGAATTCCCGGCATCCGCACGCTGACATTGCCGAAGTCCGTCGAGCCGACCAACACTTCGGGCACCACCCCGGCCGGCAAGGCCGTCCGTCCACGGGCGCTCTGCGACTGTGTCCATCGAGCGGCCAACGTCTCGTTGACCCGCACCGGCAGCGAGGGTGGATAGGCGTCCCACTCCAGCTCCACCCCGGTGTCGGTCATCAGCGCCGCGCCCTCCATGATCTGCGCAACGCGTCGAGACAGATCCTTCAGCGTGTCCGGGTATGCCGAGCGCACATACAGGTCGAGTTGGGCCCGGTCCGGGATGACCGAGGCGCGGTGGCCGCCGTCAGTGACGATGGCGTGCACCCGATCCGAGGGCGGCATCTGCTGGAACAGCAGACCGATCGCCTGGTAGGCAAGGCTCGCCGCATCCAGGGCGTTGCGGCCTTGGAACGGTTGGGCTGACGCGTGGGCTGAGTGGCCGGTGAACGTCACGCTGAGCAGCCTTCGCCCGAGGAAGAGGTGCGATGCCGTGTCATAGCCGAACGGATGAACCATGATCGCGCAGTCCAGGCCCTCAAATGCACCACCGGCAGCCATCACTTCCTTGCCGGTGTGGCCCTCCTCCGCGGGTGTCCCCAGAAAGACCACTCGCCCTTGCACGCTTGAGCTCGCGTCGTGTTGGATGAGCGACCCCAAGGCTAAAAAGGCCCCGATCCCTGTGGCTGCGATGACGTTGTGTCCGCAGCCGTGGCCGATCTGCGGGAGCGCGTCGTATTCGCTGAGCACCGCCACGGTTCGGTGGTGAGCGGGATCGAAGCCATCGGTGGCTACCTCAGCCCTCAGTGCCGTCTCGACGCCGTGCGCACCCGTTGCGACGGCATACCCATGCTCGCGTAGCACCTGCGCCAACAGGGCGGCAGAGCGGACTTCTTCGTATGCCGTCTCGGGGTCGGCGTGAAGGGCGTGCGAGATGGCGAAAAGCTCGTCGCGCAGCGATTCAACGGTCGCCGTCAGTCGATCCCGGTCGCAGTCCGTTGCCCCTTGGAACTCGCTGGCCCGTGGTGATGCCTCAGCAATCGAAGCGTCGACCTCGGCTTTGAGGTGATCGAGGTATGCCGTGCTGGGCGGGGTAACATCACGGGGCGATGTCATGAGCCCGGAATCTCCCATCGAAGGCCAGCGAAACGACCGAAGTCCGAGTCGAAGGTAACCACAGTCGCGCGATTCTCTAAAGCTAGAGCAGCAAGATGAGCGTCGTTCACCAAGTTCCCGCCCCGCCCAGTCTGACCGAGTGCAGAACGAAGTCGCTCGAGGTGTCCTTCACGGGGCTCAACACTGGTCGCTGCCGGGGCGTGAAGCCACTGGTCGACAACATCGCACGCCTGGTCAACGGTCAACGGGTGGTCGTAGATAGACGGGTGCGTGCTTATCCGCACGAAGGCCAGCAGACTCAGCCAAGGCAAGACGACTGACTCGGAGCCGCTGAGTGCCTGATCGATCCAGCCTTTGGCCACGTGATGCTGTGGTGACTGCCGATCAACGGCATACAACAAGACGTTTGCATCGACGACCTTCACTTGCCAAGCACGCGCTTGCGGAGGAGCTCTTCGTCTTCCAACTCACCGGCGAGCTGCAGCGCACGCTCCAGCGGAACCTTGGTGGCACCCATATCAAAGGTCGGAGTCGAGACACTCTCAGCGTGAGGTCCAGCAGTGAGACCAGCCACGATCGCACCGTTGACGGCGTCCTTGAACGACAATCCGCGCGAGAGCATCCGGCGGCGAAGCAGCGTCTCAGCTTCGGGTGTGAGCGTGATCGTTGTGCGCATGTTGCATCATAGCGTCATCTGGCTCTACATCATGATGCTCAATCCGCAATAGCAACGAAACACGCGGGTTCGGGAATCGGTCAGTGGACGAGTCGCCTCATGGCGTACCACGCGACAGGGGCGTAACCCAGCACCACCGGCCAGGCCCCGTGCAGCCGCAACCACGTCGCGCATCCTTCACCGTGCTCTTCGACGCCATGCGCCAACGACACCGTCACCATGGCGCGACCCCAGAGCCGCAGATGCACTGTCCATGCCCACGTCTTGCTCTGCTCGTCAATAGCATCGACGGTGAACGGCACCCGCAGACCGAGCGGACCGCATACCGTCCCCGCCGTATCGGCCAGCAACCGCGCCAGCGGATAGTCGACACCGCGTATATGCGGTGCCCACGTAGCCCACAGGGCGGGCTCGGCATACCTGCGCCACACGGTCTCGGCATCCGCCGCACCGCGACAACGCAGGGTCCGATTCAGCTCAGGCCTGCTCGCCCTTGAAGTACCGGCTGGACTCCGGACGGTAGAGGAAGTAGAGGATCGCCACCGAGATGGCGAGGCTCAGGACCGAGAGGACCAGCAGAAGCACCGGCTGTGATCCGAACAAACCGAACAGGACGAACACGATCCCCAGGCCTAACAGCACGGTGTAGACGATGCGTGCCCAGTTCGCGCCCTTGGCAATGAAGTACGCAAAGAGGGCCGCGAGCGCGACGCCGATGATGAGGCCGATGACCGCACTGACGATGACGGTTAGTCGGACGGTGTCCCTGTCCCCTCCGGACGTTCCTTGCATCCCGGTGTCGACGATGCTGTCGAGGGACGCAAAGGTCACGACTGTCGACAAGATACTGAGGGCAATGTTGGCCCAGATGAGTTTGACCGCGGTCTTCACCGAGGCGGGCGCGGTGCCCTTGCCCTGGGGCACGGGGTCGGATTCGGGACTATTGGGGTAGGGCTCCATGCCGGTCCTATCGTCGAAATGGTCCGGGGTCGCAGCCGCCCCCCGGGTCGGTTCGGCATAGCCTGCCTCCTGGAAAGGCTGCCGTCCAGCCGAAACGCTGACCCTCAGATGACCGGTATGCATCCACCTCGCTGCGCGGGGGGCGAGGTCGAAATTGCAGTCCGACCTCATCGCGCGTCTGGGGCCTGGTCCTGACCGCTGGGGGCCGGCACAGGTTCGGAAACGCGAGCCCGCAGCCGGTCCAGCCGATTCGACAACCCTTCGCGGCGCACTGCGTTGCCCGACAAGTCGATGTAGCGCTGGCCGAAGATGTGCAAGAGGGCGTCATCGAGGCGGCGCACCGCCCCCGGCGGGTAGCGGTAATCCATCCCGTTGTTGATGGCGGCCGTGTCGACCCGAGCCAACAACTCCCCCAGCTCTTGCAGTGAGGTCACGCCGACCTCCAGCAGCAGCCCGGAGATCCACTCGTAGTGGTCGGTGCGTGACCACCCGGCCCCGGCGAAGCGACCGGCCAAGAAGGAGGCCAGGTCCTGCGCCGTGATCCGGGGGTCGTTCTCATCGGACTCCCTTGGTTGGTCGCTCATGCTCTCTTGCAGGCGATCCCGAATGGTGGAGAACTCACGATCCGCCAACTCCAGCAGCCCGGCGGCGAGCGTGAACCGACGGTCGAGGTCTGGCACCTGCTCCTGCGGGATGGTCCCTTTGTAACGGATGTCGTGCTCGAACTCGGCCCACGCGTGTTGCAACACGGTGCGCACCTGCACGGAAGCCCGATGCGGCTGCGTAGCGAAGATCGAGGTCGGGTCGGGTGCATCGGCTGCCACCAGGATGTGCCGCGAGGAGTATCCGAATCGGCCCTCCTGAGCGGTTTCCTGCCCCATGTCACGGTCATCGAGCACCGTCATCTGTGCGGCCAGGAGGTCGGCCACGGCGGAGACGTCACTGTGAACGAAGGTGATCACCCGCACCCCGATCTGATCGGTGATCTCCCGCATCGGATCGGTGAACTCCGGGCGGCCATCGACGCGGCGATGGGCCTTGACGGCGAAGGACGCGATGCTCTTGGTGCGGCCGGTGACGCTGAGGTAGTTGATGCCCGCGTCGTCGAGCAGATCGGTCACCAGCGCGGTATAGGCGTCGGTCACCCCTAGGGTTGCGGGCCGCTGCTCCTCAAAGACGCGGACCGCGCTGCGGGCCGCAGAGTCGATGCTCGGGTGCGGATCGCTGGAGGGCTCGTGACCCGGCGGTAACGAGGGGGTGACGATGTATCCGGTCTGGAAGTCGCCATAGAGCGTGATGGATTCCGGTTTGGCCTGCGCGAACATCGCGATGTAGGCACACAGCACGGCGTCGACCTGGTCCTCGACGCGGCGCAGCTCGCTCTTGCGATGGGCCGATTCCACCTGTTTGTAGAGGTGTCGCCACCCCTGATGATCGGCGACATAGAGGGATGGATCGGCACTCCGCAGCGACTCCACGTGATTCATCAGTTGGAGCAGGGCTAACCGCAGATCGGTGGCGGTCCGGCCGGTGCGCGCCTTGTATTTCAGGGTCCGTCCCAGCTTGAACAGCGCGATGGTCGCGGGATGGGGATAGACCTCGATGGCTCGCCGCTCAGCCGTGGAGTGTGGGTCGATGTCCAGGCCCATCGCTGCGGCGAGCCGAGCTCCACGGGGGACGCCTTGAAACTCGAGCTTGCCAGTGTTGGCCGGATGCGCGCCGGCCTGGAATCCACGGTAGTCCTTGTTCAGTTCCTTCTCGGCGGGCCTATTGCCCGTAGGGTTGGTGACGACCAGCGGGGCATCGATGGCGACCAGACACGGACCGATGGGGTATGCCGACAGCGCGGTCATGATGCTGGCGTCGTCGGTTTGGGACGAGACGTGCAGCAGGGCACCGGCGGAGTCCACGACCGCCACTCCGGTGGGTTTCTTTTCGCCCCAGGCAAGATCGAGGCCGACGTAGTGCATGCCGACACTCTGCCTTGTTTGTGCTGAGTCTTGTGGAATTACACTCAAGCAGCCCACGCGTCACATCGGAGGCCGCTATGTCGAGCACGAAGAGCCCGGCCCGCGCGTTCCACGGGGTCACCGCCGTTGTTGCTGCCTTTGCTGTGGTTTTGCAGCTCGTCCTGGTCATTCAGGGCAATGCCATCCTGGATCAGACCGATCCGCCTGGGCTGGCCACCCGGGTTGTTCGGTTCTTCAGCTATTTGACGATCTGGAGCAACATTCTTGTGGCCGTCGTGGCGCTCGTGCTGAGCGCACAACCGGGTCGTGACGGGCGGCTATGGCGAGCCATTCGACTCGACGCCGTGGTCATCTGCTTCGGCGGCGGCATCGTGCACTTCTTCCTGCTGCGTCCGCTGCTCGACCTCAGTGGCGCAGATCAACTCGCCGACACCCTGCTTCACGTGGTGGTGCCGCTGTTTGCGCTGATCGGTTGGCTCGCGTTCGGCCCCCGCGATCGCGTCGGCCGCGCCGACCTCGGCCCCTTCCTGGTGATCCCGGTCTTCTGGCTGGTCTACACCTTGGTGCGCGGGGCTTTCGTGGACTGGTATCCCTACCCGTTCATCGACGCCGGCGAACTCGGGTATGCCGTGATCGCCGTCAATGCTGTCGTCATCTCGGTGCTCATGCTCGGACTAGCCGTTGTTGCCCTGTGGTTGGACCCCAAACTGCCGGGGGTCCGTAGCCGGGCTTAGGAACTGGCTGTGCGGCATACCCACGCGCGGGGCCAAAGGGTCCAGGTGCGCTCGAGATACGTCTCCCCCAGATCACCGTCCGCATTGATCACGAACTTCTTGTCCGAGTCAACCGACGCGATCTTCACTTCGGTGCCCTGGACCACTTGCACGTCGTCGCGCTCAACGTGCTGCCCGCGGCGCAGATCGGCAGCGAAGGTCATCCGGTCCCAGGCTCCGAGCGCGGTGGCGATCATGACGTCCGCCTTGCGATCGGTGTGCTGGGCGTCTGGGGCCACGGGGGTGCCGCCGCCGACCGAACCGCCCATGGCGATGGTGACCATCAGGGCATCCTGGTCTTCGCCCAGCACTTCCTCTCCGTCGACCCAGACTGCGACCTCCCACCCCTTGGTGCTCGTCCCAGCTTTGAGCGCACCGACGGCATACCCACCGATACCCAACGCACCCTTGAAGGACTCCGCGTTGCCGGTCGCGGCGGCCGCGATCCCGGCGTGGACGGCATTCATCACGACGTTCTTGTCTTCGTCGACCAGCAGGTCACAGTCGACACGATGGCCTCGCACAGCGACTTCAGCGGCTGCCCGCAGGTCCAGCGGCAGCTCCATCCCGCGAGCGAAGTCGTTGCCGGTGCCCATCGGCACGAGCCCGATTGCTCCAATGGAGTCGAAGAGATCGTGGGCCACGCAGGTGCCAAGCACCCAGTTCAGCGAACCGTCGCCGCCCATCACGATCACGTCCCGCCCCTCTGCCGACCGAAGCGCCTCCGCCATCGCGTCGCCATCGTCTGGAATCACGACCTCGGTTTCCGCGATCTCACTCAATGCATCCAGCACCACGTCCACGTCATCATCCGAGGCCGAGCCCGCAGCGGCGTTGGCGATGACCAGAATGGAGGTTTGGTCGCTCATGGCTCCCACTGTGCCATCGAACTGCCACACTGCAGCGATGGCTCGGGAGGATACTCATCTGTGGATCGCCCGGTTCGACTCGCTTCAGCGCTGGATCGAGTGCAACTTCTCGGCAGAACCTCGATCCGCTTCGCTACGGGAATGGCTCACGCAACTCCTCAGCGGGTTTTCGTATGCCGAAAGCTGGCTCGAGACCGCCCTCGACGACGCGACGCGCTCACCGCTTGCCGGAGTCAACGCCGTCATCGGGATCAAAGATGACGAAATCCGGAGTCCGGGCTCGGCCAGCGGAGACGGCTACGAAGTGCAGTTCGTGGGCACCTACGAGCGGATGCCGCCGTGGCCCGGCTTCGACCCATCGGCCACGGAACTGAACCTCAACGATCAGCGACTGAGCGACATACCCACCGAGTTGCCACGCTTCAGCTGTGGCTGCCGCAATTCTTCTACGAGAGCGCTCAGACGCCCGCGCTGCAGTCTTGGCTCGCTGACCCATCTCGACGCCGCCGGCACCCCCGCCGAGCGCTCAGCCGCCAAGATCGCTCAGCTCACGAAATCTTCTCGGCGGATCAGGAAGAAGCAGAGGATGGCCGCGACGAAGGCGATCACCGCAGCAATGAGGGTGATCTGGTTGAGCGCATCGACGAACCCCACGGTCGCTACCTGCTCGATCATGTCCTTGGCCGAGGCCGGGGCCATATCAACGACGCGTTGGACCTGGCCACCGGTGACGGCGGCCGCGATCTGATCGGATTGGGCAGCGACAGGTGTGCCTGCCAGCTGGTCGGTGATGTCGGCCGTCACGATACGAGCGAAGATCGACCCCAGCGCGGCGATGCCGGTGGCCACACCGACCTGGCGGAAAGTGGAATTGGCACCGGAGGCCATGCCTGCCCGGTCGGTCGCGACGACCCCCACAGCGGTGGAGGCGAGTGGCACGTTGATCATGCCGATAGCGAAGCCGCACACCGTCAGCCCGGGGATCAACGCCGTCCACGACGACTCGACATCGATCAACAGCAACAGGCTCAGCCCGATGCCGAGCATCAAGAATCCCGGCGCGATGAGCCACTTCACAGGGACCTTGGCGGTCAGCCGGCCCGCGATGCTGGCAGAGAAGAACGAGGCCACTGACAAGAACAGCAATCGCACCCCGGCCTCGATCGCAGAGAAGCCGAGCACGTTCTGCAGATAGATCACCAGGTAGGCCAGCAGCGAGAACACCGAGGATGACACCGCAAAGGCCGCGATCAGCCCGCCCACGAAGGTGGGCTTGCGCAGCAGGGTCAGGTCGAACATCGGCTTGCTCTGCTTGACCTGGCTCACGACGAAAAGCACGAGCAGGACGGCCGACCCACCGAGCACCCCGAGGATCAACGGATCGGCCCAGCCGCGGGTGCCAGCGTCGATCAGGCCGAAGACCAACAACCCCAAGGCGCTGCTGAACGTGACGAACCCGATCCAGTCCGGCGCCCCGGCGTTTGGGTCTTTGGATTCGGCGACCTTGCGCAGCGTCACGATGATGGCGAAGAGGCAGACCGGCAGGTTGACCCAAAAGATCCAGCGCCAGGACAAACCGGTGGTGAGCACCCCGCCGAGGACTGGCCCGATCGCAACGGCAATCCCGGTCACGGCCCCGAAGACCCCAAATGCAATGCCACGCTCGCGACCGGAGAACGTCGCCGCCAAGAGGGCCAACGCAGTGGCAAACATCGCCGCCCCACCGATCCCCTGAGCCCCTCTGGCCAGCGTGAGCGACAGGATGTTCGGCGCTATACCGCAGACGAATGACGCGAGACCGAAGAGCGCAACCCCGATCACGAAGACCCTCCTGCGGCCGAACAGATCGGCCAGCGAGCCTGCGGTCAGCAACAGTGCGGCCAGGACCAACGCATAGGAGTCAATCACCCATTGCAGGTCCGAGAGCGTCGCGTCCAGGTCGCGCTGGATGTCCGGCAGCGCCACGTTGACGATGGTGATGTCGAGCAGGAGCACGAAGAGGCCCGTGCACACAGCAACGAGAGTCCACCACTTGGCTGCCATAGGAGCTGTCCACCGATCAAGAAGGAAACGAGTTGTGCCTGCCGAAGGGGGACCAGCGACCTGCTCGGCACAGCGTACGACCGCCCTAGAAGTCAGGTCACACCGGTGACATCTGTCACTCGTGCGGTGTCTTACCGCGCCCATACAGTTGGCGGCACACGAGTCCTAAGGAGAGTGGTGGGTGTGGGTCAGCAGAGCGCAGACGTGCCCGTGTTGCAGGTCGCCGAGGTGGTGCGCCGCTTCGGGTCGTTCACCGCCGTCGACGGCGTCTCGTTTCGTATCGCTCAGGGGGAGACTTTTGGACTCCTCGGCCCCAACGGCGCCGGCAAGACCACCACGATCTCGATGGTGGCCGGGCTCATCCCGGCCAGTGCCGGCACGGTGACCATTGCCGGTCACTCGATGTCGGCCGACAAGGTCGAGCCGAAACGGCACATCGGGTTGGTGCCGCAAGACTTGGCGATCTATCCCGAGTTGTCAGCTCGGGAAAACTTGCACTTCTTCGGGCGGCTCCAGGGACTCGGGGGCAAAGAGCTCAAGGCCCGCAGCGCGGAGGTGTTGGAGTTGATCGGCCTCTCCGATCGGGCCAAGGAGGCGACCAAGAAGTTCTCCGGGGGCATGAAGCGACGCCTCAACATCGGGGTCGGCCTGCTGCACAGCCCCGACCTGTTGATCCTCGACGAGCCGACCGTCGGCGTCGACCCGCAGTCGCGCAACTCGATCCTGGAGGCGGTGGAGGCGCTGTCCACCGAGGGCATGGCCGTGCTGTACACGACGCACTACATGGAGGAAGCCGAGCGCTTGTGTGACCGGATCGCCATCATCGACTCCGGCACCATCCAGGCCGAGGGCACCCAGGACGAGTTGATCCGGCTCACCGGCGGGGTCGACACCATCCGCCTCGCCGGTTCCGGCGACCTGACTCAGGCCGCAGCGGCGCTGCGTGAGTTGCCGTCCGTGCAGCAGGTTGACAGCGACCGGCGCGAGCTACGGCTGACCGTGCGCGATGCGCCGACAGCGGTGGCCTCGATCGTGAACACGGCAACAGCATCGGGTATGTCGCTCAGTGACGTCGAAATCTCGCGCCCGGATCTGGAGTCGGTCTTCTTGCACCTGACCGGCAAAGCGCTGCGGGACTGATCATGGGCCCACTGCTGACCATGACAGCATCCGACCTGCGGCAGCGCATCCGCGACCGCTCGGTCATCATCTTTGCGCTCGTCGTGCCGCTGGCCCTGATGTTCGTCTTCAACCTCGTCTTCGGCAACGCCACGGACTCGCGGTTGCAACCGGCCACCGTAGCCATCTCGGCACCCTCCGATGACCAGCTGGCACGCACCTTCGCGACCGTGCTCGCACAGATCGACATCGTGGAGATCACCGTCACCGAGGTGTCGCAGGAGGAGGCCCGCTCCCAAGCCGAGGACGCTTCGGTCGACGTGGGACTCATCATCCCCGAAGGCTTCGGCACCGCGGTGACCGCCGGCCAGGGCATCGAGGTGGTGGCCGTGGAGTCGGACACGGCTGGCTTGGAGGGGGCAGTGGTGCTCAGCATTGTCGACTCACTCATCACCCAATTCAACGACGGCGCTCTTGCAGCCACCGCTGGCTTCGAGCTCGGCATACCTCCCGCGCAGTTGGCGCAGGTCGCCCAAGACGCCGCGACCTCCGGGCCAGCCATGACGTTGTCCCCCGGCACGCTCTCAGCTGAGCAGCTCAGTCCGGCAGCAACCACCGTGGCCGGTCAAGCCGGGCTGTTCCTGCTGTTCACCGTCGGTTTTGGCGTGCTCGGGCTGATCTCGGAGAAGGAACAGGGCACTTATGCCCGGCTGCGGTCGATGCCGATGAGACCAGGCCTGATCGTCGCCGCCAAAGCGCTCGTCAGTTTCGTGCTCGGCGTCGTGGCCACGGCTGTGCTATTGGGCGCGGGGGCCATGTTCTTCGACGTGAGCTTCGGCTCCGCCGTGGTGGTCGGGGTGCTGATCGCCGCGGTCGTTACCGCCAGCACGTCGCTGATGTTCGTTGTCGCCAAACTCGCTAGCACCGCCGAGCAGGCCGGCATCGCTCAGTCGATCCTGGCGATCTCGCTCGGCATGGCTGGTGGGGCGTTCTTCCCGATCACTGGGACGGGCGTCTTGGGCACGATCTTGGACCTCAACCCGATTGCTGCCTTCACGCGAGGTCTGGGCATCAGCGCCAACGGCGGAAGCCTGGCCGACATCAGTGGCCCCCTGATCGCCATGCTCGGTTTCGCGGTGGTGACCGTCATTGTCACGGCCCTCGTGCCGGATCGGAGTGCTCAGCGATGAGGGGTATTCGAGCCATGCTGGCCATCGCCGGAGTCGAGTTGCGCCGCTTCTTGGCCGACCGTTCGAACATTTTCTTCGTCTTCATCTTTCCGCTGGTCCTGGTCGTCGTCATCGGGTCGTCCTTCGGCGGTGGAGGGCCAGAGGCCAAGGTCGGGATCGCCGGCGGTGACAGCGCCTTGCGGACCGCCATCGCCGATCAGTTGAGCGACGCGCAGTCTGCCCAGGTCGCCTTCTCCGACGAAGATGCCATCCGCGAGCAGGTCGGTCGCGGGCGCACCGACGTGGGTTTGGTCATCAGTCCCGAAGCGGCCAGCGCCTTCGAGGCGGGCGAAGACGTCGATCTTCAGGTGCTGGTCGGAGCAAACGCCAACGCCCAGATCGCCTCACAGTCGGTCAACGCGGCCGTCTCGGCCGCCAACGCCCGACGCGATCAGGTCGCCGCCCTCGGCGGGAACGGGCGGGACGAGCAATCGATCAACACCGCACTCGACAACGCCGGGGAGCGACTGGAGCCCGCCACGCTGCGGGTCGACAGCGTCGATGAGGTCGGCGAGGAGTTTGCCGGGCTGGCCGGTCAGTTCGACCAAGGCGCGGCGTCCCAGTTGCTGCTCTTCGTCTTCATCGCCTCGCTCACCGGAGCCTCCACGCTCATCCAGGCCCGCCGATACGGCGTGGTCGGGCGAGTCCTCAGCGCACCCGTGACCACGGTCCAGACCATCGCCGGTCAGGCCTTGGGCCGATGGGCGATCGCGGCCTTCCAAGGCGTCTACATCATGGTCGCCACCTCTTTGATCTTCGGCGTGCAGTGGGGTTCGTGGTCATTGGCCTTCGTGGTCTTGGCGGTGTTCAGCACCGTGGCCGCAGGCGCGGCGATGGTCTTGGGCTCGCTCATCGACAACGAAGGGGCTGCTGCCGGAGTCGGCATCGGCCTCGGGTTGGTCCTCGGGGCGTTAGGCGGATGCATGTTTCCGCTGGAGCTGTTCGGCGATTCGATGCGCACCGCCGCGCACATCACCCCCCACGCCTGGGCCTACGACGCGATGGCTGACGTGCAGCGCCGCGACGCCAGCCTGATCGACATTGCTACCGAGCTCGGGGTGCTATTGGCCATGGCCGCGGTCCTGTTGGCTCTTGGTGCCTGGGCCCTGCGGCGGAGCACCTCGCGCGCCATGTGAGCGCGCGGAAGAAGATCGGTAGTCGCGATGTTGCGGTCAGCATGACCACGTTTTCGCCCGGTTCTCCCGCCAAAACTTCCCCGCTGACCATCGAGGTGTGGTCCGACGTCGTATGCCCCTGGTGCTACATAGGCAAGCGTCGGCTTGAGTCGGCCGTAGCGCAGGTCACAGAGCAGATCACCGAGCGTGGTGCAGACGTCAGCAGCGTGCCTGACATCCAGATCCGGTGGCGCTCCTTCCAATTGGACCCCTCGGCCCCAGCCGCTGGCGAGCCGGGGCACGGGGTGGCCGTGGCTGAGCACCTCGGCCAAAAGTACGGCGGCGGCATCGAGGCCGGGCGCGCGATGAGCGCCCAGGTCAGCGAAGTCGCGGCAGGCGCAGGCCTCGATTTTCACCTCGAAGACGCCGTCGTAGGCAACACCGTGAACGCCCATCGACTGCTGCACTTGGCTGGCGATCTGGAGCATGAGGACCTCGAAGACCATGGTGGGACCGGCGTGCAGGGGTTGCAGGGCCGCCTGAAGGAACGCTTGCTGAAGGCCTACTTCACTCAAGGGCTGGACGTCTCGGACCCCGAGGTCTTGCGCGACCTCGCCCTCGAGGCAGGTATGCCGACTGGCCGGGTCGCGGAGGTGTTGCGCTCGGCGGCATACGCCCAGGAAGTGCAGGCCGATCAGGCGCAGGCTCAGGCCTACGGAGCCACTGGTGTCCCCTTCACCGTGATCGACGGGCGGTACGGCATCTCGGGTGCTCAGCCAGTCGAAGTGTTCGTGAGCACCATCGAGCGCGCGATCGCCGACCGCGCTCCGCAACTCATCTCGGTCTCCAGTGCTGCCGGCGATGCCAGTGCTTGCGGTCCCGACGGTTGCGAACTTCCTTAAGCTCAAGATCGTCCCCCGCAACGGGCCGCGCCCGGCTACGTCTGCCGCTTAAGGTGACGTCTGCATTGGTCGGCAATGCGGACGTCAACGGGGGTGGCAGACATTGAGTACTGGGCGGACGTTGACGAGGACGGCATGCCTCATGTCTCCCAGAGGCCGCGGCTAGCCTGCGCCGAGTCTGATCGGGACCGCCCCAGACTCGGCGCAGGCAGTCTTGCCATGATGTGCCGATGATCTCCACCGATTTGGCACGCGCACTGCACACGGCTGGAATGCTGTGGTCCCCCTTGCCGGGCGACCGATTCGCCGTCGACACCGAAGGGATGCTGGGCGACGTCTTCTATCTGGCGGACATGACCCTCGACGTACAGCGTTTCGTAGGTGGGTCGGTCATCGGCTTCAACGGTGTCGCCGAGTGGGCCCTCGACTCGGTCGACCTCGAAGAGACCTTGTGGCTCCCGCGGGAAGATCAGATGCGCGCTGTGCTCGGCGAGAGGTTCGTCAGTCTTGAGCGCAACGACCGGGGGTATGCCGTGCGTCTCACCGAGCACGTGCCTCATCAGGCCACGCCGCACGAGGACGCCGAATGCGCCTACGCCCTCGCTTTGCTCGCGGTATTGAACGCTGCCGATCCGATGTAGCGTAGGCGAGCGCGCGGTTCGGCTCGACAAACCTCGCCCGGGCCCCTAGCTCAATTGGCAGAGCTGCGGACTTTTAATCCGTAGGTTGTGGGTTCGAGTCCCACGGGGCCCACTCGTGAATCATCGCTGGTCAGGCTATGTTCCGGCCCGCTGGTGGACCTCCCGAAGAAGGCGGATGGCAGTCCGTAGGCCGTCACAGCCGACCGTCCAGGTAGTCGTCGAGCTTCGCAGCCGCGCCGTCGAGCGCGTCGGGAAGCAGGTGCGTATAGAGGTTGAGCGTCGTCGCCGGCGTGCTGTGCCCGAGGATGCGCTGGACCTCCACGGGCGTCGCACCCGCCTGGATCAGCAGGCTCGCGCAGGTGTGCCGCTTATGCGGAATTCCGCATAACCGGCATTAGGCGGACGGCGGGGTTATGCGCCCTGTTGGGGTGGTTCGGCTGGTGGGGGCGGTGCCCGTGGTGTTGTTGTCCGCATAATCCCGGCCGGTCGGGCTCAGTGTCCTAGTGAGTCGAGCCAGCCGATTAAGGAGGCGTCGAGGGTCCAGTCCGGTAAGACTTCTGGGGACAGTGGCTCGTAGGCATTCTCGATCGCTTTGCGTTTGGCCTCGGCGTCTGCGCGGGCGTAGATCTCGGTGGTGGACACATCGGCGTGGCCGAGCAGGTCGCGGATGTAGATCAGGTTGACACCGACCTGGATCAGGTGCATCGCCCTGGTGCGTCGCAGCGTGTGGGGCGTGACCTTCAGGCCGGTAGCCCAGCCGGGGTTGCGCGCCCGGACGGCCCGCACGTGACGGGTCAGTAGCTTGGCGACCCCGGACCGGGTCAACCTGGAGTGGTTCGGTCCGTGGAACAGCGGGTCCGCGTGGGCGCCGAGTCCGGGGTGTGGGTCGCGGTGTTCCAGGTAGTCAACGAGGAGCCGGGAGGTTGGATCCATCACGGGCACGTATCGGATCTTGGAGCCCTTCCCGCGGACCACCACCGTAGCGGGTTGGAACGGCGGATGTCCGCAGCGTCGCCCTCCGCAGTATCGAGATCTGGGCCGGGGGCGATCGACGCGACTTCGACGCGGTGGTCGCCCCCGGCGCGGTCAAGCACGAGGCTCATGTCGAACCGCCCGCCCGTCGGGTGGGCGGGCCGCAGGGGT
>JBGTGC010000018.1:0-7586 GCA_041746935.1 Dermatophilaceae bacterium | reverse complement strand
AGCGCGTTCGATCGCCGCAGGCAGGGCAGCCAGGAACGCCTCGACATCACTCTGAGTGGAGGTGTGACCGAGGGTGAGCCGCAGCGCCCCGCGTGCCTTCGGCTCACTCATCCCCATCGCCAGCAACACGTGGCTGGGCTGCGGCACCCCGGCCTGGCACGCCGAGCCCGTGGAGCACTCGATGCCCACGGCATCCAACAGATAGAGGAGCGAATCGCCCTCGCAGTCGGGCACCAGCAGGTGCGCGTTGCCGGCCAAACGGCGCGTGGTGTCCCCAGCCTCGTAGTAGCCGCTGACCGTGATGGAGGCGTCGAGTGCGCGGGCACCTTCAATCAGGGCGTCGCGCAATCCTGCGAGCCTGGCAGCCTCGCTCTCTTGGTGCGCCACGGCATACCCCACGGCAGTGGCGAGCCCCGCGATCCCTGGCACGTCCAAGGTGCCACTGCGCAGTTGTCGCTCCTGTCCGCCGCCGTGGGTGAGCGGGACGAGGTCTTGATCGCGACCGGTCACCAAGATGCCGACGCCGAGGGGGCCGCCGACCTTGTGGCCGGTCAGGGTCACCATGTCTGCCCCGGTCTCGCTGAGCTGAAGCTGCACCTGGCCAAGGGTCTGCACAGCATCCGTATGCAACGGCACCCCCACCGCATGCGCCACAGTCGCCAAACCAGCGATCGGCTGGATCGTGCCGACCTCGTTGTTGGCCCACATCACGGACACCACCGCTGCCGAGTCGGGGTCTTCCTCCAGCGCGGCCTGCAACGTGGCCTCGGTGATGACCCCCAGTTCGTTGGGCACCAGCCAGGTGACGTCGGCTTGGCCGGTGGTCACCAGGTGCTCGACCGGGTCCAGCACGGCATGGTGCTCGATGGCGCTGATCAGCAGACGGCGGCGACGCGGATCCTTGGCGACCTGACGCCACAACGAGCCCTTGATCGCCATGTTGTCGGACTCGGTGCCCCCCGAGGTGAAGACAATCTCCGAGGGTCGAGCACCCAGGTCGTCCGCGATGGATTCGCGCGACTCTTCGACGACGCGGCGAGCAGAACGGCCAGCGGTATGCAGTGAACTGGCGTTGCCGACATCGCGCATGGTCCGCGCCACGACGTCGATGACCTCAGGCAAGACCGGAGTGGTCGCCGCGTGGTCGAGGTAGGCTGTCACCTGCCCGAGTTTACGACCAACCCTGCCCTCTCAGTGCTGGCCGTCGGAGATCTTCTCCGCGGCTTGAGGCAATACGTCGAACAAGTCACCGACGACACCGAAGTCGACCATGCCGAAGATGGGTGCTTCTTCGTCCTTGTTGATCGCCACGATCGTCTTGGAGGTCTGCATACCGGCGCGGTGCTGGATCGCCCCGGAGATGCCTGCGGCGATGTAGAGCTGCGGCGAGACCGACGTTCCGGTTTGGCCGACCTGGTTCGAATGCGGATACCACCCCGCATCGACCGCGGCACGCGAAGCGCCAACTGCCGCGCCGAGTTTGTCGGCGAACTGCTCGACCGGGTTGAAGTCGCCACCGGTGCCACGACCACCGGAGACGACGATCGAGGCCTCCGTGAGTTTGGGCCGGCTGCTCTGCGGCTTCTCGGCGCGCTCGACGATGCGGGCGGTCTTGGCCCCATCCGACACCTCTACCTCGACAGCCTCGTCACTCATCTCGACCGGTGCTTCGGTGGCGGTGATCGAGTTGGGCTTCACCGTGATGATCGGGGCACCCTGGCTGACCGTGGCGACCACCTCGAAGTTGCCGGCAAAGACGGACTGCACCGTCTCGATGCGCTCGCCTTCCCCTCGCCGTATGCCGACCGCGTCCGTGATCAATCCGGCTTGGGTCTTGATGGCCAAGCGACCGGCGATCTCCTTGCCCTCCGAGGTCGAGGGCACCAGGACGGCCGCCGGGTTGGTCTGCGCGACCAGGTGGGCCAGCACCTCGGCGGTCGGCGCGACCAGGAAATCGGTGACCGCCGCGCTCTCGACGCGATATGCCTTGACCGCCCCGTAAGTCGCTAGCGTCTCGCTCGCGGCGTCGAAGCCGGTGCCGATGAAGACGGCCGAGGGCTCCCCCAACTCGCGAGCGGCGGTCAGCATCTCAGCGGTGCTCTTGCGAACATCACCGTCGACGTGATCGACCAGGACCAGTACTTCTGCCATTGTCAGTGCTCCTCGTGCTGAAAGGGATTGTGCTCAGGCGAACTTGTGGGTGGTCAAGAAGTCGGCGAGCGCATGGCCGCCGTTGCCTTCGTCGGTGACGATTTCGCCCTGACTGCGTGGGGGGCGCTGGGTGATCGAGACGACACGGGTCCAGGCGGCGTCGAGCCCGACGTCTGCGGGGTCCACGCCGATGTCGGCGAGCGACCACTCTTCTACCGGCTTCTTCTTCGCGGCCATGATGCCCTTGAAGGAGGGGTATCGCGGGTCGTTGATCTGGTCGGTGACCGAGACCAACGCCGGCAGCGTGGCCTCGATGGTTTCGCTGGCGACCTCGCCATCGCGGCGGATGCGCACCGTGTCGCCATCGATGGTCAGCTCGGCAGCGAAGGTGACCTGGGGCAGCTCCAGGCGCTCGGCCAGCATCGCCGGCACCACGCTCATCACGCCATCGGTGGAAGCCAAGCCGGTGATGATGATGTCGACCTTCTCCTGTTCGCCGATCTTCTCGATGGCCTTGGCCAGCACCAGCGAGGTGCCGACCGAGTCCGACCCGGCGATCCCGGAGTCGTTGATGTGAACTCCGCGGTGGGCACCCATCTGCAGCGACTTCTTGATGGCAGTGGCCGCCTCGACGGGCCCCATCGTCAGCACCGTGACCTCGCCGTCGTGGTCCTCGGCGACGGTGAGTGCTTCCTCGACGGCATACTCATCCAGCTCGGACAGCAGCCCGTCGACGGACTCGCGCTCTGTGGTCTTGTCCTCGGAGAAGGTGCGCTCCGATTGCGCGTCGGGGACGTACTTCACACAGACGACGATGTTCACAACTGACCTCTTCTTCGCGGTTCGCCAGATAGGACGGAGGTTGCACAAGTTCCTGCGGCATTCTCGCACTTCCCCCCGCGTCAGGTCATAGCGGTGAGGGTCACGGACCACGGCAGGCCCGCACGTGCGACCCCGCCCCTTCACGCCCGTCGGGAGGTGCTCACCCAGCGCACAAGGAACATCGCGCCCGAACAGGGTGTTGGGAGTGACACGTTCTCAGCGATAGCACGTGGAGGCGCAGTGACGTGACCATGCCTAGCACCGCATTACCAAGCGTGTCCGAGCAAGCCGAGCGACTCATCAACCTCGGTGTCCACGAAATTGCCGGGATGTCAGCCTCCGAGTTACGTGGCGCTGCTGACCGGGGACCGGGACTCCTGGCCGTACATCCCCGCCACGCGCCCGCGTCCGCACTTACCCCCCTGCTCACTCGGCTGGGGAAGAGCGGATTCGTGGTGGTGGACATGCTCGACGTCGATCAGTTTTCTGCGATCAGGGAAGTAACCCTCCCGGACTCACCTATCTATATGCTGCACGATGTCGTCCGTGGTGACGCGATGTCGAACTGGAGCCCCGACGAAGCACTTCCGGCGATCCTGGCGGCACCGCGAACGCCGCTGACTCTCACTGAGGGCATTTTCTGGCTGTTGCAACAGCCCGACGCACTCGAGCGCAACCGCTGCTTCATGACGATCGGTGCGAGGCTGCTGAAGGACTCAGGCAAACTCGACGCCCGCACACCGGCCATATGGATCAGCAACGGAACCGGGCGCGACGGCCGAGTGAACCGCGATGCCCTGAAGGTGGGGTGGTGCTGGGCTGGCAACCGCCACACGTGGCTGGGTTTCGCATCGGCCGCTGAGCGCACCCCGCTCGACGCCTGACCGCCCAGCCCGGATCACCGTAGGAACAGGGCCCGCAGCCGCAGCGTAGTCACCCACAAGCCGATCGCCGTCATACCCACGAAATAGGTGGCGTGCACCCACGTCGAGCTGTCGAAGTAGCCCACCCCGAGCTGGCGCATCAGTTCCACTCCGTGCCACAGCGGCAGTGCCATGATCATCCACTGCATGGCCTGGGGGTAGACCGAGATGGGATAGAGCGTGGCCGAAAACAAGAACATCGGCATCAACACCACCGCAATGATGTCCATATGTTGGAAGGTCTTCATGAAGCTGGTGACCGCCATACCCACACTGGCGAAACCGGCCGCGATGAGCACCGCAGCCGGGACCATCAAGATGGCCCACCACGAGGTGACCAAACCCATCCCGGTGATCACGACCAGGAATCCGACGGCATACAGGAAGCCCCGGAACAGCGCGAGCATGATCTCGCCGAGCGCGACGTCCAGCGGGCCGAGCGAGGTCTGCATCATCGCTTCGTAGAGCCGGGAGTAGCGCAGTTTGAAGAAGACGTTCCAGGTGGAGTCGTAGATCGCCCCGTTCATCGCCGAGGTGGCCAACAATGCCGGCGCGAGGTATGCCGCATACGACACCTCGACTCCGCCCGGGCCCTCCACGACGGTGATCAACGAGCCCAACCCCAGCCCCATCGCCAGCAGATAGAAGACCGGCTCGAAGAATCCCGAGGCCAGCACCATCCAGTTCTGCGCCACGATCGCGCGCAGGCCGCGCTCCAGCACCGCTCGCACGTTGCCGGAGTAGACCCCGGCCAGGGTAGGCACGCTCACGTCAACCCTGCAGCCTTCGGGTGTAGACGGCGTGTGCCCACCGCAGTCCCAGGACCGTGCAGCCGATCAGGAAGACGAGGTGCATGGCGATCAACCAGGCCGGTTCAACCGCCCCGTATGCCGTGATGCGCGCCAGCTGCGTGCCGTGCCAGACCGGGGAGATCCAGCCAACCCACTGCAGGTAGATCGGCATCGCGCTCAGCGGAAAGAACGTCCCGGCGAACAAGAACATCGGCATCACAATGAACCGCTCGATGAACGCGAACTGAAATCCTTCGTCTTTGAGCGTCGCGGCGTAGGCCTGCATCGGGGCACCGAACGCCGCCGCGCTGAGCACCCCGATCGGGACCACCAGGAGAGACCACCCCACGGTGACCGCGCCGAAGGACAGCATGACCAGCCAGAAGCCGGTGGCCTGGGCCACGAAGCGCAACATCACCGCGATGAAGTGACCGCTTGCGATCTGCGCAGGAGTGATGGCCGTCGCGGCCGGCGCGTAGTAGTTGCGACCCCACTTGAAGCCGTCCATCACCGGATAGCTCATCTCCGAGCCGACGGAAGACACCAGAGAGGCCACCAGCAGGGCCGGTGCCACAAACAACAGGTACGGCACACCGTCGACGTCACCGTTCTGGGCATCCACGAGCGTGCCCAGCCCAATACCCATGGCGGTCATGTAGAGCAACGGCTCAGCCAACGCGCTGAGCAGGATCGATGTGGCGTAGGCCCGCATCCCTCTCAGCCGGTTCAGCGCGTAGTACCCAGACCCCCATACCCGCGCTCGGGCGGCACTCTCTTGAGGACTCAGAGCCCTTCGCACAGCACGGGTCGGGCGCTCAGTCGACAAGGGTCCGGCCGGTCAATCGCAGGAACACGTCCTCCAGCGAAGAGCGTCGGACCAGTGAGGTCATCGGACTCAGCCCACGCCGCGAGATCTCCTCCAGCACGGACTCGCCGTCATCGGCATACATCAAGATGCGGTCCGGCAGGACCTCGAGGCGCTGCCCGATGTCGCTCAGTTGCTTGATGACCTCGGCATTGCGCCGCGAGCCGAAGCGGACCTCGAGGACCTCACGGGTGGAGTGCTCGCGGATCAGTTCTTTCGGCGAGCCCATGGCCATGATCGTGCCGTGATCGATGACGACCAACCGGTCACACAACTGCTCGGCTTCATCCATAAAGTGCGTGGTGACGACCAGCGTGGTGCCAGCTTCCTTGAGCCGAAACAACCTGTCCCACAAAGTATGCCGTGCCTGTGGGTCCAACCCTGTGGTCGGCTCGTCGAGCAACAGGATCTCGGGCTCGTTGATCAAGCCTCGGGCGATCGTCAACCGGCGCTTCATACCGCCGGACAGGTTGGCGACCTTCTCTTTGGCCTTGGCCTGCAACTCCACGAAGGCCAGCAACTCATCCGCCTTGGGCCCCAGGTAGTCTCGCCGCAGACCGAAGTAGCGGCCATACATGATCAGGTTGTCGCGCACGCGCAACTCTTCATCGAGGTTGTCCTGTTGCGGAACCACCCCCAGGTGCGCACGGACCTGGGGGCCCTGCTCGGCCGGATCCAGACCGGCAACGCTGAGTGTGCCGCCGGAGCGATCCAACGTGCCACCGATCATCCGCATCGTCGTGGACTTGCCGGCACCGTTAGGGCCGAGCAGCCCGAAACTTTCCCCGGGCTCGATGTCGAAGTCGATGCCATCGACCGCGTGCAGGTCCCCGTAGGTCTTGCGCAGACCCCGGGCCTGGATGACCGGCGGCTCAGGCTGCTCGGGCACTGACGCTCAACCACTGGGTGAGGAAGTCGTGCAGCAGCTGAAGAACCTCCTGGTCGTACCCATTGTCGCCCAAGTGCTCATGCGCCTTGGCGACGCCGAAGGTCGTCTCCACCACGTCGGCAGCAGCCCGGTTCAGGCCCTCGAGAAGTGCTGCCCGAGCACCGGCCGCACCACCTGGGGACGGCGAAGCGCCGATGACGGCGGTGGGCTTCTCGTGGATGACGCCCTTCAACCGGGGACGAGAAGACACATCGAGAGCATTCTTGATGAGGCTGCTCGGGCCCCCGTTGTATTCCGGGGTCACGAACAGCACTGCGTCGCTGGCATCGACAGCGACGCGGAACGCGTCAATGTGTGAATCGACCCCCGAGGCGTCGAGGTCTTCGTAGTAGTGCGGCAGCGACGCCAGGTCTTCGTATCGCTGCACCGTGTGACCCTGCTCGGTCAACACCGTCGTCGCGGCGGTGGCCAGCGCGGCGTTGAAGCCATCTCGCAGCGAGCCGACCAGGATCAAAACATCGCTCATGGGAGTCCTTCGTGTTGTGGGTGTCGCGCGGCGGGTGGGCGGCGCTCGTCACTGAGTTGACGCACAGTCAGTGCGTCATGCAAAGCCTGCGGGCCGCTGAACTGTTCCCCCGCACCTCAGGGGATGCTGTTGAAGGCCACTAAGATCAGGGCGGCCAACGGATAGAGGAACACCATCAGCCACTGGAGCGCGACCGGCGCACTGTCCGTGCCACCCACCTGGGTGGGCTCGGCGGCTGCCTTCGGCCGGTGCGGCCACGACGCCAGCACCGAGACGCCCAGCGCGGCGAGTGCCACCAACGCCGCGACCGGCCAGCTCACGGTGACGACTGAGGTGGGCGTGAAGAGATACCCAAGCACCAAGATGCCGAGAGAGACCAGGGCCACGATCAACACCGGGATCGGCCCGCCGCGGGTCAGCACCGCCACGATCTGTTTGGACCAGATCACACCGAACAGGCCCAGCAACAGCAGCAGGATCGCAATGACGACTCCGCCGCTGCGCAACGACACGTCGGTGTCAGCCTGCGCAGCGGTCGCGGTCAGCGCCGACAGCACGATGCCTACCACACCGGCGATCACGCCGATGATGTCGCGGGGACGGTTGCGCTTGACCCGAG
>JBGTGC010000017.1:0-3598 GCA_041746935.1 Dermatophilaceae bacterium | reverse complement strand
GCCCCGTGGTGCCGGCCAGCCTCTGCAGCGAGGGAGTCGATGTGGACGTGGGCGGTCAGATCCATCGAGCCGTCGGGAACAGGGCGCATCGTCCGCCCCGACCGATAGCCAGAAAGGGTGCCCCCGAGTGGCACGTCGGTCACGAGGTGTCCGTAGTCGACCGCGACCACCACGCCTTGATCGACACGGTCGATGAGGTCCGCGAAGGCTTCGTCTCGGCGTAGGCCTACCTCAGCCACCTTGCTTTGGCTAGCCCAGCGTTCCAGCCATACCAAATCGGCACCGGTGACCGGCTCGCCGAGTTGTGTGCCCCCGGTGCTGAGCTCGACGTGTTGTCGGCACCAGCGGCCCGAGTTGTCGCGCTCGGCCACGGCCGTCGGCACGACATCGAGCCATTCGTGGGCGAAGACCAGGGTGTCCCGCAACCCGGTTAACTCCGCCGGTAACCCTGAGCCGCCGGGAGAAACGATCCAGTCGATGGCGTCGGCTAGATCGTGGGGGCGATCAACGACGTCTATGCCGACACACCGCATACCGGGAGCTGTGGCGTGCACCGTGGCGATGTACTCACCCCGAGCAGCGCCGATATCGATGATGGTGTCCAGGTGATGGCGACGAGCCAGCGCCACGACCGCCGCGGCCATTACCGACGGCGCGTGCGGGATGCCACCAACGGAGGTGCTGAAGTGTCCCGCCGGACCCTCGGAGCGACTATAGAAACCATGGAGGCCGTAGAGCGCCTCGTGCCACGCCACGACCCACGCCACGCGTGCCGCGTTCACGGCAAGACTCCAGCAGTCATCGGGTGATCCTGCCATCTGCTCACGTGGGGGGTGTCGTCGGCCAGAGGGCTCCGAGGGCGACGAAGTGCCTCGCCGGTCGTGTTCCGCGGGTGCGGTGGAGGGCGAAGTAAGCCGTGTCTACACTCAACCGCGTGGATCTGGTCGCGGTGCTGCAGGTGATCGTCGGGCTCGTGCTCCTAGTGGCCGGAGGTGAGTTCCTGGTCCGTGGGGCGTCCGCGCTCGCGGTGAAAGCGGGAATCTCGCCGCTCGTCGTTGGTTTGACTGTCGTCTCGGTCGCCACCTCTGCGCCGGAACTGGCCGTAACCACCGAAGCCGTATTTTCGGGTGAGAGCGAGTTGGCCATCGGCAACGTCGTCGGCAGCAACATTGCCAACATCCTGCTGGTGCTCGGTGTCTGCGCGATCGTGCTGCCGCTGGGTATTCGT
This sequence comes from Dermatophilaceae bacterium, assembly GCA_041746935.1. Lineage (GTDB taxonomy): Bacteria > Actinomycetota > Actinomycetes > Actinomycetales > Dermatophilaceae > Ornithinicoccus. Next base: position 2,370 of record JBGTGC010000017.1, on the reverse strand, counting down.
CGCCAACTCGTCCGCATCGACGTGCCATTCCTCATCGTTCTCGGTGTCGTCACGGCAGTGTTGGCCTCCGACGGCCTGATCAGCACCCTGGATGGCTTGCTCTTGCTCTTGGCGTGGGTGGGGCACACCGTCATGAGCGTATGGCTCTCCCGACGTAGCGACATGGGTGACCCTGCGCCGATCGGGTCCGAAGACGTCCCGGAACCCGTGGCCCTACCGGTGGCGCTAGGCCTGGTGGCTCTGGGTGTCGGGGTGCTGGTGGGGGGAGCGAACTTGCTGGTCAGCGGTGCGGTCTCGATCGCCACTGGGCTCGGTGTCAGCAGTCTGGTCGTTGGGCTGACCGTGGTGGCGATTGGCACATCACTGCCAGAGCTGGTGGCATCGATCATCGCGGTGCGCAAACGCCAAGGCGATCTGGCCGTCGGCAACGCGATCGGCAGTTGCCTAGCGAACATCGGTCTCGTCCTCGGGGTGCCGTCGGCGTTGAAGCCCGGCGGGCTGCCGGTGCCAAGCGCCGTGCTCTCGATCGACCTGCCGCTGATGGTGGCGGCCAGCGTGGCCCTGCTGCCGGTCATTTACACCGGCGCCCGCATTGCCCGGCGCGAAGGTGGGCTCTTCGTCGTGCTCTACCTCTGCTACACGACATACCTCGTGTTGAACGCCCGCGGCCACGAATCCGCGAGCGGATTCAGCTGGGTCATGCTCTCCCTAGTCCTGCCGCTGGTGTTCTTGACGCTGACGCTGTTGGCGGGCCGTGAGCGACGAATGAGACGCAGGTCTACAGGGGCTCACGCCGAAGCCGACGACCATGGCGGGGAGAACGTGGCCACCGACGCCCAGCCGACTGAGCGCGACTGAGCTGTCGGATTCTTGCTAGATCGGGTCGATGATTGGGGGCAGACTAGGCTCATGGTCCTGGACTTCGGATGATTCTCGACACGAATGCCCGCATCGCGGCGGTGCGCAGCCGAGACGTTCGCTTCGACGGCTTCTTCTACCTCGGGGTCACCAGCACACGCATCTATTGCCGTCCGAGTTGCCCGGCGAGGGTGCCCAAGGAACGCAACATGCGCTTCTACCCCAGCGCCGCCGCGGCCCAAGGAGCCGGCTACCGCGCTTGTAAGCGGTGTCGCCCAGACGCCACGGCTGGTTCGCCGCTATGGCACGAGCGCGGTGACCTGGTCGCCCGGGTGATGCGGCTGATCGCCGACGGCGTCGTGGACCGCGAAGGCGTCGGGGGGCTGGCTGCTCAGGTCGGCTACAGCGAGCGCCAGATTGAGCGGCTCGTCACCGCCGAGCTCGGTGCCGGACCACTGGCTCTAGCGCGGGCCCAGAGGGCTCAAACCGCTCGCGTGCTGATCGAGACGACGACCCTGCCGATGGCTCAAGTGGCGTACGCGGCCGGCTTCGCCAGCATCCGTTCCTTCAACGACACCCTGCAGGCAGTCTTTGCGGCGACACCGCGAGAGTTGCGTGCCCATCGCCGCCAGCCCGGAGCCGCCGACACGCCACGCTCGACACACGCGGCTGTGGCCTCCCATCGCATCAGTTTGCGGTTGCCTTTTCGCGGGCCGTTGCACGCCGACAGCCTTTTCGGTCATCTCGCGGCTACCATGGTGCCTGGCGTCGAGGAATGGCTGGACGGCGGCTTGGCTCGGTCGTTGGCGCTGGCCCATGGGCCTGCCGTGCTCCACCTGTCTCCCCGCGAGGATCACGTGGCTGCCACGCTGTGGCTCAGTGATGTCCGGGACCTCACGGCCGCGATGCAACGTGCGCGCCGTATGTTGGATCTGGACGCTGATCCGTGGGCGGCCGATGAGCATCTTGCCGCTGATCCGGCCTTGGCTCCTTTGGTGCGCGCCCGGCCCGGCGTGCGCATCCCAGGCAGCATGGACCCGTCCGAGATGGCGATCCGGGTGGTCCTGAGCCAGCACATCTCCACCCGAGCTGCTTCGACGCTCACCGCACGTTTCGTCCAGGCCCTGGGTGACTCCTTGCCCAGCGGCGTGGGGCAGGGTGGCGACCTGTGGCAGATCGATCGCCTCTTCCCGACTCCAGCCGCAATCGCCGCGGCAGACCCGAGCGCGCTGCCCGGGATGCCGCCTACCCGGTTACGGACTGTGCAGTTGCTCAGTGCCGCGCTGGCCGATGGTTCACTCTCGCTCAGCCCAGGCGTCGACTGGGCCGGGGTGCGTCACGACCTCTTGGGTATGCCGGGAATCGGTCCGTGGTCGGTGGAAATGATCGCCCTTCGCGCCCTGGGAGACCCCGACGCTTTCCCCTCCACCGATCTGGGGGTACGGCGCACGGCGGAGGGTTTGGGGTTGCCTGCTGGCCAAGCCGGCTTGCTGCGTCACAGTGCGAGATGGC
>JBGTGC010000016.1:0-7758 GCA_041746935.1 Dermatophilaceae bacterium | reverse complement strand
GATCGCATCCGCTGCAGCGCGCCCGTCGCGTCGGCCATGGTCGCCGCAGCGACGTGCAGGTAGTGCAACGTCAGCACCGGATCGACGGCGACCTCGAGGCGGCCGGCATCTTTGCGGACCACTTGGCGGTGGACCTGGCTGGCCTCGGGCACGTTGATGACCACGTCGCGGACGATCTGAGCGGCGCACCCCAACCGGCGCCCGGTAGGCAGTGGCCTCAGGCCGTCGTAGGAGTCCTCCATGCTCGAGGGCGCCGACAGCCGCTGCGGATTGGCATCAAGCCCGGGACGTGCCCCCACCTCGACCTGACACCGACCACAGATGCCGAGCCCACCGCATACCGAGTCGAGGTCGACGCCCAGCGAGCGGGCAGCGCTCAACACCGTGCTGCCAGCAGGCACCACACCACGCAGGCCTGAGGGCATGAAGAACACCTCAGCGGACGTCTCCGGCGATGGTTCGGTGGTCACCGCGTCGCTCCTAGACGCCGCTGGTGGCCCGGGCTGCACGCCGATTTGTGCGTCGCCGAGGTGCCCCTTCGACCTCGGAGTCCGGCGGTCGATTGACCGAGATCCAGGTCGTGCAGTTCGCGTCGTTGCCGGTGAGCACGTCGGTAGCGCGCAGCATCGAGCGGACCTCGGGCTCCAGCGGATTGGTGATGGCCGAGGTCAGGCCCGCCCCGACCGCCATGGCAAGGAAGCCGGCGTTGATCGTGGCCCGGTTGGGCAAGCCGAAGCTGATGTTGGACGCGCCGCAGGTGGTGTTGACGCCCAACTCGGTATGCAGGCGATGGACCAGCGACAGCACTTGCCGGCCCGCCGAACCGATCGCTCCAATAGGCATCACCAGTGGATCTACGACGATGTCCTCGGGGCCGATGCCGTGGTCGGCCGCGCGGTTGACGATCATCTTGGCCACGTCGAACCGCACGTTCGGGTCCTCGTTGATGCCGTTCTCGTCGTTGGTGATGACCACGACCGCCGCTCCGTATTTGGCGACCAGCGGCAGCACCGACTCCAGGCGCTCCTCTTCGCCGGTGACCGAGTTCACCAGGGCCTTGCCCTGATAGGCCGCCAGCCCCGCCTCGAGAGCGGCGACGATGGAGGAATCGATCGAGAGCGGCACATCGACCACGGCCTGCACCCGGCGGATGGCCTGCGCCAAGATGGCCGGCTCATCGGCCAGCGGGATCCCGGCGTTGACGTCCAGGATCGCCGCCCCCGCCGCCACCTGCGCGATCGCGTCGGACGCCACCCGGCTGTAGTCACCGACCTTCATCTCCTGCGCGAGCAGCTTGCGGCCGGTGGGGTTGATCCGCTCGCCGATGATGGCGAACGGCCGGTTGTAGCCGATCACGACCTCGCGGGTGGCGGAGCTGAGGATGGTTTCTTTCACGATGGCACACCTTCTGATGGGCGATGGGACTGCTGGGTGGCGCGCGCGCGTGCGACAAGTGCTTCCAGGGTGGCATCGTTGAAGCGGGCTTCGAGATCCGCCGCCGCGGCGCTGACCTCGGCTTCGAGGTCTGCTGAGCAGGGGCTACTGACCCGCCGCCAGCCCAACACGAAGGCCGCCGACCCGGCTTGCCCGCGACCCACGGCCGCCCGGTGGATGGCACGTTCGAAACGCAGCGGAAGGGCGCGGGTGTGCCGGCGCTCGCCGTCACGGGCGAGCACCTGACCGGGGATGTCGTGCCACCAGATCACGGTGAGTTGCGGCCCCACGCTATGCCGACGACTCATCAGCGCTCGGTCAACCCGCCGCGATAGCCATAGGGGTAATCCCGGCAGCGGCCCTGCGAGCCATCACCATGTCCTTAGCCATCTCGGCCGCGACGGCAGCGTCCCGGCAGTAGGCGTCGGCACCGACGGCCACACTGAACTCCTCGTTGACCGGAGCGCCACCGACCAAGACGATGAAGTCCTCGCGCACGCCCTTCTCGGCCATCGCGTCGATGACGACCTTCATGTAGGGCATGGTCGTGGTCAGCAGCGCAGACATGCCCAAGATGTCGGGCTTGTGCTCCTCCAGCGCGTCGAGATAGGTGGCCGCGTCGTTGTTGATCCCGATGTCGATGACCTCGAAGCCGGCTCCCTCCATCATCATCGCCACGAGGTTCTTGCCGATGTCGTGGATGTCACCCTTGACTGTGCCGATGACGACCTTGCCGACGGATTCGGCGCCGGTCTCGGCCAGCAGCGGACGCAGCAGTGCCATGCCGGCCTTCATCGCATTGGCGGCCAGCAGCACCTCGGGCACGAAAAGGATGCCGTCCCGGAAGTCCACGCCGACGATCCGCATACCCTCCACCAGCGCCTCGTTGAGCACTCGTTGCGGTGACCACGCTCGGTCGAGCAGGATCTGAGTGCCTTGGGCGATCTCGGCGTGCATCCCGTCGTACAGGTCGTCGTGCATCTGCTCTACCAACTCCGACGTCTGCAAAGTGGCTAGATCGAGGTCGTCGTCGCTCATGTGGCTATCTCCTGCCGTGCTGGCCGACTCATCCGCATACCGAAAATGAGCTGTCTTGATTGATCTCCCGGTTGCGGGAGAAGAACGAGAGGTCGATGGTCGCGCCGGTATACCGGCCGGTGACCTGGAGGGGGTCGTGGTCGTGGTCGTGCCCGGCCTCGGCGGCTTCGATCAACTCAGCCATCAGGTGCCCGGCAAAAGGGGCGTTCTTGAACTGATTTCCCGAGGTGCCGATGGCCACGTAGTACCCATCGAGGTCGCTGCGGTCGTAGATCGGGATCCAGTCGTCGGCCACGTCGTAGATCCCGACGATGCCCAGCGGGGTGTTGGGGATCTGCAGGTCAGGCAGGCGCCGGGCCAAGCGCAGGGTCTGCCGCTCCCAGCCCTGGGTGCTGACCGAGGTGCGATGTTCGTCTGGGGAGTCCAGCCACTCCAGCTCATCGCAGGCCGGCTCCAGGGACCCGATGGCGAGCATTCCGCCGGCTTCGGGCTTCATGTAGATGCCGGTGTCCTCATCGACCAGCATGTGGCTGATCGGCGAGCCGTCAGCACTGCGCGGCGAAGGAAGGTGATGCACCTCCTGGCGCATCGGTCGGGTGTGAATGGACATCGAGTCACCGAGTCCGGCCAAGTCGTTGACCCGGGAGGAGTCGGGCCCGGCCACGTTCACCACGACCGGCGCGGTCAGGACCTTGCCGTCGAGCAGGGTGACTCCGCTGACGCGGTCGGCGTGGCGGTTGATGGCGCTCACCGTGGACTCGAACCGGAACTGCGCGCCCAACCGCTGTGCTGCATGAGCCAGATTACGAGCGGCGAGTTGGGGGTCGTTCACGTAGCCTGCGTCCGGCATCCAGACCGCGCCCGGCAGGTCTTCGGTCGGATCGGACCAGAACTCCTGCGAGTCGACCGGAGAGGGTGGGCCCATCCGGCCCACGTCGAGCATCGGCACGCGTTGCTGCAGCTCGGCGGTGTCCCAGTAGTCGTACGGCACCCCGTGGGTGTCGAAGTGCGGCTGGACCCGGCTGGCCAGGCCGTTGCCGGTGTCCAGCAGGGCCATCCCGCAGGTGATGAACTCGATCAGATCGGCGCGCTGGGGAGCATCGTCTGCCTCCCGGCCCAGGTATGCCGACCAGTTGCGCCAGTAGTGCAAGGCCTCCCAGGCCATCGCCACGCCCTGCGACGTCGAGTAGCTGAAGCGTACGATGGCACTTGAGCAACTGGTCGATCCGTAGCCCGCGGCCGGAAGAGTGTCGACGTTGAGGGTGCGATGACCCCGCTGGGACAGCTCGTAGGCCAGGGCGGACCCGATGACGCCCGCCCCGATGATGATCACGTCTGCGTCATCTGAAGCGTGCACGTCGAACCTTCCTCAAGGTTGTGCCATGTGCGAGGCCAATATTACTGCTATACGGGAACCTATGGACAACTTCCCGCATAGCGGTAACGTATGCGGGAACATGGCCGGTGTAAAGAGTGTCGAACGCGCAATCTCACTGTTGGTGGAGGTTGGGGTCTGTCCGCGCGGCCTCGTGGACCTCGCTGAGGCGACGGGTTTGCCGACGTCGACCACCGCCCGGCTCTTGGCGACTCTGGAAGACCTGGATGCGGTCCGCCGCGACGACGACGGTCGCTACAGTCTGGGGCCGACCGTCGGCGCCCTGGCGGCGGCCGAGCGGGGCGAGCCCAGACTTCGTGACATCGCCCAGCCCTACCTCGAAGAACTTGCGCTCACCCTGGACGAGGCAGTGGGGCTCTCGGTCGTCTCGGGCGAGGACAACGTCACCATCTCCCAGGTGGACACCCCCCGGCCGGTTCAGGCGGAGAACTGGCAGGGCACTCGGTGGCCGATAACCCAGGGGCCTGCGGGGTATGCGGTGCTGAGCACCTGGAGCGCGCCCGACGTCGCCGACTTCGTGCGGCGCCACCCCGAGGTCGAGGGTCTGGCTCAGGGCATCGCGGCCAAGCCTGCCTCGGGAGTCTGGTGGAGCGTGGACCACTACGTCGACGGACTGACCAGCGCGTCGGTGCCCTTGCTCGACACAGACGGCGTCGCCATGGGGGCCCTCTACGCCTACGGCCCGTCGTATCGTTTCCCCTTGCCGGGGGCGGGGCCACAGATCGAAGCAGCATTGAAAGATCACGCTCGGCACCTCGCCCGAGCGTGGCAACAGCGTGCTGCCCGCACGCTCGAAGCGGGATGAGGAACGAATGAGCACAATCGAAGAAGCGCCCGCCGAGCTGCCGGAGGCCAGTACCGGGCGAGCCGAGCGGGGGCGTCGCCGCCACCGACCGACCGGCCCGCAAGCCCCTGAGCAGCCAAAATTTGCCCAACCGACCCGCAGCATCGCGCCGGTCAAGGCCGTTTCCGAAGATCAGCTCGAGTCGATCTACGCGGCGTCCTTGCGGGTCCTCGCCGAGACCGGAATCGACTTCCTGCACCCGGTGGCTCAGAAGCTCTGGACGGAGGCCGGCGCAGACCTGCACGGCAATCGGGTCCGTTTCGACCCCGAGTTGATCGCTTCGTTGATCGCCAAGGCCCCGAGCGAGTTCACGCTGCGCTCGCGCAACCCAGCGCACGACGTCCGGATCGGCGGTGACTCGGTGGCCTTCACCGCAGTGGCCAGCCCGCCCTACGTCGGCGACTCGGCCGGCGGGAGGCGCGAGGGCAACAAGGCGGACTTCGACAATCTGCTCCGGCTGGCCCAATCGCTGAACGCGGTCCACATGACTGGCGGATATCCCGTCGAGCCCACCGATGTGCACGCCTCCGTCCGGCACCTGCACGCCACGCGATCACTGCTGACCTTGACCGACAAGGTGCCGCACGTCTACAGCCTCGGGGCGCAGCGCAACATCGACTGCCTGGAGATGATCCGCATCGCCCGCCAGGTCGATGACGCGATGCTGGACACCCAGGCCTCCGTGCACACCATCATCAACGCCAGTTCGCCGTTGCGTTACGACGAGCCGATGCTGGAGGGCATCTTGCAGTACTCCCCGCGCAACCAGGCCGTGGTGATCACTCCGTTCACCCTGGCCGGAGCGATGGCGCCGGTCACCGTGGCCGGCGCGTTGGTGCAACAGAACGCGGAGGCCCTGGCCGGCATCGCCTTCACCCAGCTGGTGAATCCTGGCGCACCGGTGGTCTACGGCGGCTTCACCTCCAACGTCGACATGAAGTCGGGCTCACCCGCCTTCGGCACGCCGGAGTTCATGAAGGCCGCCTTGGTCGGCGGACAGTTGGCCCGCCGCGTCGGCGTGCCCTATCGCTCGTCCAACGTGTGCGCCGCCAACGCCCTCGATGCCCAGGCCGGTTATGAGAGCACGTTCTCGCTGATGGGCGCGATCCTGGGTGGGGCCAACATGGTGATGCACGGGGCGGGGTGGATGGAAGGCGGTCTGCGAGCCTCGTTCGAGAAGATGATCCTCGACGCCGACCTGCTCCAGATGATTTCGGTCTTCTTGGACCCGATCCTCGTCGACGACGCCAGCCTTGCCGTCGAAGCCATCGCCGAGGTCGGGCCGGGCGGTCACTTCTTCGGGGTCCAGCACACGCAGGACCGCTTCCGCGACGCGTTTTATTCCCCGATGATCTCGGACTGGCGCAACTTCGAGTCGTGGGAAGAGGCTGGCAGCCCGACCTCGGAACAGCACGCCACCCGGTTGGTCAAAGAGTTCCTGGATACCTACGTCGAGCCCGCCATGGACCCTGCGGTTGTGGCCGAGCTCGATGAGTTCGTGGCCCGCCGCGTTGCTGAGGGCGGCGTCCCCACCGATTTCTGAGTACCACACGGCATACCCCTTGGTCAATCAGGAGGAGTCAGCGATGAAGAGCTCAGCCCAGGTCGTCGTCGTCGGTGGCGGAGTGGTGGGGGCAAGCGTGCTCTATCACCTCACCAAAGCAGGAGTCACCGATGTCGTGCTGCTGGAGCGCAGCGAGCTCACCTCCGGCTCCACCTGGCACGCCGCCGGCGGGATGCACACGCTCAACGGTGACCCCAACGTCGCTGCGCTGCAGAAGTACACCGTCGAGTTGTATGCCGAGATCGAGCGGATCTCTGGTCTCGACTGCGGGGTGCACCTGACCGGCGGCCTGATCTTGGCCGACACCGAAGAGCGAATGGACTGGCTGCGGATGGCGCACGCCCGCAACAAGTACCTCGGTTTGGACAGCGAAATGATCAGCGTCGCCGAAGCCAAGAAGCGCCTGCCGATCATGGACGAGCAATATTTCGCCGGAGCGATGTATGACCCGTTCGAAGGGAATGTCGATCCCACTGGCGTCACCATGGCCTACGCGAAGTCCGCCCAGATCGCCGGCGCTCAGATCGAGTTGCATACCCGCGTCGAGGCGATCAACCAACAGACCGACGGAAGTTGGCAGCTGGACTGCGGCGAGAAGGGCAGCATCACCTGCGAGCACTTCGTCAACGCCGGTGGACTGTGGGCGCGCGAAGTAGGCCGGATGAACGGACTCGAACTGCCGGTGCTGGCCATGGAACATCACTATCTGATCACCGAAGCCGTGCCCGAGCTGGCGGACGTGCCAATCTTTCACGCAATGGACTTCGGCGGCGAGGTCTATCTGCGCAAAGAAGGCGAAGGCCTGCTGCTGGGCACCTACGAGCCACACGGCGTGCCGTGGTCACCAGAAACAACCCCGTGGGACTTCGGCCACGAACTACTCACTCCCCACCTTGACCGAATCTCGGCCAACCTCGAACGCGCCATCGACCACTTCCCGATCTTTGGCCAGGTCGGCATCAAAACCTGGATCAACGGGCCCTTCACCTTTGCCCCCGACGGCAACCCGCTGATCGGGCCGGTCCGCGGCCAGCGTGGCCACTGGGTGGCCTGCGGGGTGATGGCAGGGCTCAGCCAGGGTGGCGGGGTCGGGTTGGCGTTGGCCAACTGGATCACCGAAGGGGACCCCGGCTTCGACGTCTGGGGGATGGACGTGGCGCGCTTCGGCGAGTGGGCCACCCCGGCCTACACCAACGCCAAAGTCCGAGAAAACTACGGTCGCCGGTTCCGGATCGCCTACCCCAACGAGCAGCTCCCGGCCGCCCGCAAGGTCGCCACCTCGCCGATTTACGACCGACTGGACGCGGCCCGAGCCGTGTGGGGAGTGTCCTACGGCCTGGAGCATGCGCTGTGGTTTGACCGCAGCGACTCCAGCGCCAGGCCGATGGAGACGCCGACCCTGCGTCGGTCCAACGCCTGGGATGCCGTGGCGGCCGAGTGCGCAGGAGTGCGCGAGCGAGTCGGCCTCATCGAGACCACGAA
>JBGTGC010000015.1:0-2986 GCA_041746935.1 Dermatophilaceae bacterium | reverse complement strand
CGCGCCGCTGGTCAGCGCGGCCAACGCTGCCGCACCACCGGGCTCGGCGGCAATCCTCGCCGATTGCCACAACCAGCGCCTGGCCGCCCGGATGTCGTCATCGCTGACCAACACCGACGTGCCCCCTGCCGCCTGGACGGCAGCCAGACCCAGCGAGCCGATCAGACTCGCCCCAAGCGAATCAGCTGCGACTCCCGAGGGGGCGACCTTGACGGGCTCACCCACTGCGAGGGCGTCGTGCATGGCGGCGCAGGTGTGCGGCTCGACCGCGATGATGCGTGTGTTCTGGCCCCACCACGAGGCCATCCCGCCGATCAGCCCGCCGCCGCCCACAGCGATGATCACCGTGTCGGATTCGGCCTGCTCGTCGAGTTCCGCCGCGAGGGTTCCTTGGCCGGTCAGGGTCGCCATGGTGTCGTAGGCGTGGATGGCCAACGCGCCAGGGGTTTGGGCGAGCTCGAGACTGGCTTCCAGCGTCTCGGCATACCGCTGACCGACCTGATGCACGTTGGCCCCGAGTGTATGCAGCGCGGCCACCTTGACCGCTGGAGCCGTGAGCGGCACGAAGATCTCGGCGGGTATGCCGAGGGAAGCGCCCACGTGCGCCACCGCCAGCCCATGATTGCCCCCGGACGCGGCGACAAGGGTTGTCGGCAGCTCGAGTTGAGAGAGCACCGAGGTGAAGGCGCCGCGCGGCTTGAACGACCCGGTGTGCTGGAAAAGCTCGAGCTTGAGGGTCGCGACGGCGCCGGAGTCCAACATGATTTCCATCACCGGGGTGCGCCGCACGCGAGAGCGGATCAGGCCCTTCGCCGCCGCGATGTCGTCCCGGGTCGGCAAGGTCAAGGCGGCTGGCGGCATACCGCACATCGTTGCATCCGGCGATCGGGGCGCATTCACTACTCCCGGACCACTCGCCGCGCTCACCGAGCCTGCCCGCGGGCGCCCAAACATTGCAAAAGTGCCTCCTGCGCCGCATACCCACGTCGTTGAAAGTTTTGCCTGTCTGGTTGCCCGCCTGCGGGACTAACCTTCGGGTATGTCGAAGCATCTCTTTTCGCAGGTCGACGTGTTCTCGTCGGAGCCGATGCGGGGCAACCCGGTCGCGGTCGTGCACGATGCCATCAGGGAGGACGGCAGCGACCTCAGCACGCAAGAGATGCAAGCCTTCGCACGCTGGACCAACCTGTCGGAGACCACGTTCGTCCTGCCACCCCAGGACCCCTCGGCTGACTACCGTCTACGGATCTTCACCCCAGGGGGCGAGTTGCCGTTTGCCGGTCACCCCACTCTCGGCAGTTGCCGCGCCTGGCTAGCGGTCGGCGGGACTCCCGCCAGACCTGGCCTGATCGTGCAGGAGTGCGCAGCGGGGCCGGTGAGTATCCGGCAGAGCAACGATCGCCTCGCCTTCGCGGCACCGCCGCTAGTCCGGTCAGGTCCGCCCGAGCCGGATCTACGCGACGGCGTCACCCGAGCGTTGGGGCTCTCCGTTGATCAGGTCGTCAGCATGTCGTGGGTGGCCAACGGGCCTAACTGGCTTGGTGTCCTGCTGCGTGACGCCGAGACCGTCCTGAGTGTTCAACCCGATTTCACGGCGATGCAAGCCTTGGGAGGGGTCGAGGTCGGGCTGATCGGACTGCACGATGCCGACGGGCCGGCGGACTTCGAAGTGCGAGCCTTCTGCCCCGATCTCGGTATGCCGGAGGACCCCGTCACCGGAAGCCTGCACGCCGGTTTGGCGCAGTGGCTGATCGGGGCCGGCGTTGCCCCTGATCGGTATGTGGCGGCGCAGGGCACCGTAGTGGAGCGCGCCGGCCGGGTTCATATCGATGCGGAGCGCATCGAGGGTGCCGAGGTCGACGGCAATGAAGCTGACGGTGGGGCGCCCAACCACGACGTACTCGGCGATATCTGGGTCGGTGGAGACACCATGTTGCGGATCGCCGGAGCCGTCGACCTCGGCTAGATTCAGATGGCGCATGGTGCGTGCCATACTTGTAGTATGAACCGCATACGGCTGAGCACCACCGTGGACGCGGCCCTGCTGGAAGACGCGCGCAACTCGCGCTCGGGTTCCACGGACGCCTCCATGATTGATGAGGCTCTGCGGGCGTTGCTCGCACGGGAGCGATCCGCCGAAGTTGATGCAAGTTACGTTGCCTACGACGAGCACCCTGCCGGTGAGCCAGACGAGTGGGGCGATCTCGAGTCGTGGCGACGGGCCGCGGCCGCCACGTGAGCGCCCTGCCAGCAAGAGGAGAAGTGTGGTGGTGTGAAATGCCCGAGATCGGCCGCCGCCCGGTCGTCGTCTTATCCCGCGATGCCGTGATTCCGCGTCATCGCCGGGCTCTTGTCGTGCCGTGCACCACCATCATTCGAGGTCTCGCAAGCGAGGTCGTCCTCGAGCCCGGCAACGACCCGGTCCCTCGCCGGATGGCGGCTAATCTCGACTCGATTGAGAGCGTTTCGCTCGGAGTGCTGGTACACCGGCTCGGGCGGTTGGCCGATAGTCGGATGCGCGAACTCTGTGAAGCTCTGGGAGTGGCCGTCGACTGCCGGGCGTGAGTTCAATTTCGCTGCGGTGACAGGGCCGCGCCATCGCTGGACGTCAACGCTCGAAGGTCTCCTGCCAGATGGTGCCGTCTTCTCGGCGTAGTAGCGGCTGAAGCCGCAACTCCACGCGATGGGCGCATCAAGCGGTGCACTGCCCCACTGTGGTTCGCCGCTGATGAGCAGCCGCGAGCCGGTTCCGTAGGCGTCCCCGGGCGTGAGCGCGTCGACGTCGGCATCCGGCACCATCCACGGGTCAACCGGAATTCCCTGACCACCACACGCCTCACCCCTAGCCTTGTCCGGATCGTCCTGACTGGGCCGGCCTCGAAGGCTTCGTCATGCCGCAGGACATCTACATCAACGTGGCAATCCCCCCGCCCGCGGCGGCATACGGCCCGGTTCGACCCCCGAGAGGTGCACGACACTCAGCGCC
>JBGTGC010000014.1:0-18418 GCA_041746935.1 Dermatophilaceae bacterium | reverse complement strand
CAGCCTCGCCGTCAGAGCCGGCCAGGTCTGTGAGACAGGCAGCCAAGGCCTCGACCCCGGCGTGGCAGTCCGCGCGCTCGGCGAATTCGGCCGGGCTGTGCGAGATGCCGGTCGGGTTTCGGACAAACAGCATCGCAGTGGGTATGCCGGCGCTCGCCAGAATCCCCGCGTCGTGCCCCGCGCCGGAACCCAAGACCGGCACGTTTTCGTGATCGTCGGTGCGCTCCGCATTGCGGCGCTCGGCACCGTGGTCTGGCCTCAGGGGCAGTCCGGCGATGACACCTCGCACCCTGGCGCTCAAGGCCTTGTCGAGGGGGGTGGGGGCCGTCCGCGATTCCTGGGCCATCTGGCCTCCGAGGTCTTCTACCAGCGCTTGGAGCTCATCGACTAGCGCATGGACCGGCAGATCGTGCGGCCCTCGACTGTCCAGCCAGGCGGTCGCGTGACTGGCGATCGCGTTGACCCCACCGGGCACGATGGCGATCTTGCCGATAGTGGCCACGCAGTGGTGCCTCAATGCTCCGTCGCGGGCGGCCAACACGAGATCGGCCAGCGACACCATCGCGTCCCGGCGGTCCTGCATACGGGTGCTTCCGGCGTGATTGGCCTCACCCGGCAGGTCGATCCGCCAGCGCCCGTGTGGCCAGATGTCGCTGGCAACGGCAATGGGAGCGTCGAGGTCGATGAGGCCGCGTCCCTGCTCGACATGCAACTCGATGAAGCTGCCGACCCGGGCCAACGCCTCGGGATCGGCCCCGAAGTGCTCGGTGTCTTGCCCTGCTGAGGCGAGAGCATCGGCCATCGTGAGGCCGGTGTCGTCTCTCAGCCCCAGGGCGCGATCCGCCGTCATCGCGCCGGTCAACACCCGTGAGCCGCCTCAGGCCACGCCGAACCGGGCGCCTTCTTCATCGACGAAGTTGACCAAGCGATGGGGCGCTGGGGCTCGACACCCGCCGCCCGAAGCGCATCGATCGCGGCGAAAGCGGAAATCACACCGAGCGGGCCGTCATACGCACCGCCGTCCGGCACGGAGTCCAGATGTGATCCGGTGGCGATCCCGGGGCGGCCAGCCAGCACGGCTTCGTCGGCATCGCCCCACCAAGCCCATTGGTTACCGACCCGGTCTTGCATCAGGTCCAAGCCTCGCGCGGGGGCCTGCCCGGCAAACCATTCGCGCAGGGTGTGGTCCTCGCGGGTCCAGGCAAACCGCCGATATCCCCCCGACGGCGCACGACCGATCGACTCCAGGTCAGCCCACATCCGGTCGACTCCAGGTCAGCCTACATCCGGTCGAAACTCTCGCTCATCTCAGACACCCGCCATCGGCCCGTCGTCGTGCGCGCGTTTGTCCGTCGATTGTTGCCCGATCAGGCAGCACACGCCCCATAAATGCGCGCACGGCGAAGAGCGCTCGGCCGTTCATCGCGTCACTCGCTGCATACAAACTCATCGAGCCAGGCGCGGACTTCGTCGAGAGATTCCGGTGACGCGGCACCGATGACCCCAAGGAGTCGGGTGCGCGACAGGGTCCGCGGCTGCTCGGTCATCGCGAAACTAGGCCTCAGACCCTCGACACCGTCGATCAGCACATGGTTGGGCCAACCGCGATCTGTGGTGGTCATCGGCACGACAACCGCCAAGGTGTCAATAACCTCGAGGTAGCGACGCGTTGAGACGACCACGACCGGTCGACGTCCGCCTTGCTCACGGCCGAGCACCGGCTCCAGATGGGCCCACGTCACGGTGCCGGGAACCAACAGGTCACTGCGCATGGGCCGCGTCGCTCAGTTCGGCCAGTTCCCACTCGGCGGTCTCGGCTGCATACGACGTCATATCCGCCGTCGTCGTGGAAGCTATCGCGACGCGCAAGACGTCCCACCGCTCCTGCCTCTCCGCGTCTGCAGCCAATCGATCAAGATAGGCCCCCAGAGAGAGGCCCTTAGACCGGGCACCTTGTTTGAGGCGGTCACGCGTCGATGAGGTCACTTTGATAGTAGTCAGGTTGGTCATGCTTTCAGTATGACTCATCGTCGCCCTCCCTGGACTCCGCGCCGTGCTGCATTGTCCGTCTGGTGCTGCGTTGCAGTGCAGCACCAGACGAGAAACGCAGCACCCGAGGGGAGGTAAGGCATCAGGATTCACGCATCGGTATGCGGACGCCTCGGTCAGCGGCCACCGCTTCGGCATCGTCATAGCCAGCGTCGACGTGGCGGATGACGCCCATCCCGGGGTCGTTGGTCAGCACGCGCTCCAGTTTTTGTCGCGCCAGCGCCGTGCCGTCGGCCACACAGACCTGCCCGGCGTGCAGCGAGCGGCCGATGCCGACCCCGCCGCCGTGGTGGATCGAGACCCAGGAGGCACCGGAAGCGGTGTTGACCATGGCGTTCAGCAACGGCCAGTCAGCGATCGCGTCCGACCCGTCCGCCATCGATTCTGTCTCCCGATACGGGCTGGCCACCGAGCCGCAGTTCAGGTGATCGCGCCCGACCACGATCGGCGCCTCGACCTCGCCGGAGGCCACCATGTCGTTGAACTTCACCCCGGCCTTGTCGCGCTCGCCGTAGCCCAACCAACAGATCCGCGCCGGCAAACCCTCGAAGGCCACACGCTCCTGAGCGCCCCGGATCCACTTATGCAGATGATCGTTGTCGGGGAACAGCTCGAGCACCGCCTGGTCAGTCGCAGCGATGTCCTCGGGGTTGCCCGACAGCGCCGCCCACCGGAACGGGCCCTTGCCCTCACAGAACAACGGCCGGATGTATGCCGGCACGAACCCGGGGAAATCGAACGCCCGGTCATAGCCCCCCTGGCGAGCCTCGTCACGGATGCTGTTGCCGTAGTCGAAAACCTCAGCCCCGGCGTCCTTGAAGCCCACCATGGCCTCAACGTGCCGGGACATCGACTGCTGCGCGCGACCGGTGAAGTCCTCCGGCTTTTTGTCCGCGATATCGCGCCAGTCCTCCAGGGACACCCCAGTCGGCAGGTAGGACAGCGGGTCGTGCGCCGACGTCTGATCCGTCACAATGTCGATGTCCACCCCACGCCGGAGCAGCTCCGCGAAGACCTCGGCGGCGTTGCCGACCACCCCGATCGACACGGCTGCGCGAGCAGCCTTCGCGGCCACCGCCCGCTTCACTCCAGCGTCCAACGACTCGGCCACCTCGTCGAGATACCGCGACTTCACCCTACGTCGCAGACGCGACTCGTCGACGTCGATGATCAGGCACACCCCGCGGTTCAGCGTGACCGCCAAAGGCTGCGCCCCACCCATCCCGCCACACCCGGCGGTGAGGGTCAGGGTCCCGGCCAGCGATCCGGCATACCGGGCGGGGTGTCGTGACGCGAGCGAGGCGGCCACACCGGCAAACGTCTCGTAGGTGCCCTGCAGGATGCCCTGCGTGCCGATGTAGATCCACGATCCGGCGGTCATCTGGCCGTACATCGTCAGCCCAAGCTGCTCGAGGCGACGGAATTCCGGCCAGGTGGCCCAGTCGCCGACGAGGTTGGAGTTGGCGATCAGCACCCGCGGCGCCCACTCGTGGGTCTGCATCACCCCCACGGGTCGACCGGATTGCACCAGCATCGTCTCGTCTTCGCGAAGCGTCTGCAGCGTGCGGACCATCGCGTCGAACGAGCGCCAGTCGCGGGCGGCTCGCCCGGTGCCGCCATAAACCACCAGGTCATCGGGGCGCTCGGCGACCTCGGGGTCGAGGTTGTTCATCAGCATCCGCATCGGGGCTTCGGTGGCCCACGATCCAGCCGTGAGCTGGGTGCCGCGAGGTGCGCGGACGGGTCGGGCGCCGTGCATGGTGGTCTCCTTGGTGGTCATCGGTTGGTCGTTGGTATGCAGACGCTTGCGGCCGGCCGAGGCCCTAGGGTCGGATGGTGAATCGCAGCGCATCGAGCCCCCGCTGGCTTCGGCGGGGGCTGATCATCGCCGGCATCGTCGCGCTGGCGGTCAACCTGCGAGGTCCGATCTCGGGGGTCGGTCCCGTGCTCGACCTGTTGATCGACGAACTGTCGCTCGGTGCCGTGCAGGTCTCGCTGTTGACCGCGGCCCCGGTGGTCTGTTTCGGGATCTTCGGGGTGCTGACTCCGCGGCTGACGTCCCGTCTGGGTGTGGACGCCACCGCCGCACTGGCCCTGCTGGTGCTCACCGCCGGACTTCTGTTGCGCAGCATCGGCATGGTGAGCACGCTGTTTGCCGGGACGGTGCTGGTCTCGGCCGCGATCGCCGTCGGCAACGTGCTGCTTCCCGTGCTCGTCAAACGAGACGCACCACGACATCCCGGACTGATGACCGGCGCCTACACGACGACCTTGACGACGTCGGCCGCGATCGGTGCCGCGATGACGGTCCCACTCAGTTCGGCATACGGCTGGCACGTCGGTCTGGGGGTGTGGGTGTTCGCGGCGGTTGGAGCGCTGGCACTGTGGGCTCCGCGCGTCAGATCGGCACGACAACGTCATCCCGTCGACAGCACCGGCATCGCCAACGCAGGGATCGGGCCGCTGCTGCGCGTGCCGTTGGCCTGGCAGGTCACCGTGTTCTTCGGTATGCAGTCGGCCATCTTCTACGCCGTGCTGGCGTGGCTGCCGTCCATCTATGTAGCCGCAGGCATCAGCGCGGCAGACGCCGGGCTGCTGCTGGCGGTGGCGACGCTTTCCGGGATACCGATGGCGTTGGTTGTCCCCGGCTGGGCCGCGCGCACCGCTGACCAGCACATCTTTCCGGTCGTCCTGAGCGGGCTGGTCATCGCCGGATTCCTGGGACTGCTGATCGCCCCGACCGCGATCCCGGTCCTGTGGTCGATGCTGATCGGATTCGGGATGGGTGGCAACTTCCCGCTCGTGTTGACGTTGATCGTCCTGCGCACCGCGAGGCCCGACGACACGTCCGCTCTGTCCACGATGGCGCAGGGAGTCGGCTATCTGATGGCAGCAGCGATCGGTCCATTCGCGGTGGGGGTGCTTCACGATCTCACCGGCGGATGGACGTGGCCCCTCATCGGGTTGCTGGCCCTCACGATCCCCCAAACCGTCACCGGGTGGGCTTCCGGACAACCAGTGGTGATCGGTGATCCCCCTCCCCGCTGAGCTGTGAACCGCGGTCACGACATCAGCCCAGCCGCCCGGTGGCGGTTTCGGCCGCCAAGCGGATCGCGCCGGATTGGACGAGGTCGACGGCGAGCGTGATCTCGGGGGTCATGAATCGGTCGGGTCCGGGGCCGGGGACACCCGCACTGCGCAGTGCGGTGATCACGGCCGCACTGCCGGACGAGGGGGTATGCGGTGCGCGCAGCTCCAGCCCTCGGGCGGCGGTGATCACTTCGATGGCCAGGACACGGGTCAAGCCATCCAGAGACCGGCGGAGTTTGCGGGCGGCGTGCCACCCCATCGACACGTGGTCTTCTTGCATCGCTGAGCTGGGGATGGAGTCGACGCTGGCCGGTGCCGCGAGGCGCTTGAGCTCGGAGACGATCCCGGCCTGGGTGTATTGCGCGATCATGTGGCCGGAGTCGACGCCGGGGTCATCGGCCAAAAACGGCGGTAGCCCGTGGCTGCGCGCCGGGTCCAGGAATCGGTCGGTGCGCCGCTCGGAGATGCTGGCGAGGTCGGCTACGGCGATGGCAAGGAAGTCCAGGACGTAGGCCACCGGTGCGCCGTGGAAGTTGCCGTTGGACTCCACTCGCAGGTCGGGGGTGACGATCGGGTTGTCGATCGCTGAGGCCAACTCCCGGCTGGCCACCGTCATTGCATATTCGGCGGTGTCGCGGACCGCGCCGTGGACCTGAGGGCTGCAGCGCAGCGAGTAGGCGTCTTGGACCCGGGTGCACGCCGGAGTGCGGTGGCTCTCGCGGATGCCCGAGCCCGTCATCATCGCCCGCAGGTTGGCGGCCGAGACGGCCTGGCCGGGATGGCGTCGCAGAGCCTGAAGGTCAGCGGCGAAGACGTCATCAGTGCCTAGTTGACCCTCGACGCTCATCGCCGCGGCAACGTCGGCGGTGATGATCAGCGTGTCGAGGTCATGCAGAGCCAAGACGAGTTGACCGAGCATCCCGTCGGTGCCGTTGATCAGCGCGAGGCCTTCCTTTTCGGCCAGCTGGACCGGCTCGAGGCCAGCGGCCGCGAGCGCCTGCGCCGACTGCATCAAGGTGCCCGAGGCGTCCCGCGCTTGGCCCTCCCCGATCAGCGTCAACGCGCAGTGAGACAGCGGGGCGAGATCACCCGAGCAGCCGAGCGAGCCGTATCCGTGGACGACGGGAGTGATCCCCTGACTGAGCAGGCCGGCATACGCGGCGGCAGTACTGGGTCGTATGCCGGTCCGCCCCGTCGTCAGGGTCGAGAGCCGCAGCAGCATCGTGGCGCGGACCACTTCGCGTCCGACCTCGGGACCTGAACCAGCGGCATGCGATCGGATCAGGCTGCGCTGCAACTGGGCCCTGCGCTCCACCGGGATGTGCGTGGTTGCGAGCGCGCCAAAGCCCGTCGAAATGCCGTAGTGCGGCTGATCGTCGCTGGCCAAAACCTCTATCGCGGCCCGCGACCGACTCATCTCCGCAAGTGACTCATCGGCGATCCGCACCGCCGCTCCGTGCCTGGCGACGGCGACCACATCGTCGGTCGCTACCCCGGCGATTCCTACGACCACTGTGTCCATACCCGCTATTCCACTGCGCCGGGCTCGCTACCGGAAGGGCGAACGACCTGAAGTTGTCTCACATATGAGATTAGCCCCACCGCCAGCCATCTCGGCGGTTGCTGCACTTCTCGGGTGGTGCTGCGTTGCACGGCAGCACCAGCCGCAATACGCAGCACTCGAGGGCTTGCCCTGCCTATCCGTTGAACCCCAGCTCGGCAATCTCGGCTTCCCTCTGCGACCAGCCTGACTCGGCTTCGGCGATCTCGTCTTCGTGGTCCTTCTCGAACTCCTCGATGAGCGGCAGCAGTTCACCGATGTGCTCGTTGTATTGCTCCCCGCGGCAGGCCTCGTCGGCATCGAGGACCTCTTGCTCGATCGCCAAGAACTCGTTCCAGCCTTCGCTGTATGTCAACGGGTCGGCATCCAGGGATGGCGCTGGGCCAGCCGCGCCAGCGAGGGAGGTGAGCGTTGGCGCGCTGTCGTCATACCGCTCGCCGCTGATCCGCAACAACTCCAGATCGGAGTCATTCATGCAGTCGTAGTACGGCTTGGCGTCGCCGATCAGGTCGCTCTCGGCGTCCCAGACCATCGAGTCCCAATCTTCGAGCAAGCCCTGGTCCGGCACGGCAGCGGAATCCAGGTCTTCGTCCGAGATAGCGGGCTCAGAGCCCAGGCAGGAGTCGAGCGCGCGCGTGTAGTCCGTGTTGGGATCGTCCGCGTTGAGGATCGCCTCCTTGGCGGCCCAGTCGCGGTTCACCATCTCGTTGATCGAAACGCTCGGACGCTGGAGCTCAGCGAACCAGTCGCTTCTCAGCGGGTCGACTGGCCCAGCGATCTCACGCGCTAAAGGCCAATCCCACTCCGGATGGCCCTCACACGCGGCCGTGCCACCGTTCAGCGCATACGCCTTCAGCGTGTATCCGGCGTTGCGCTGCTCAACGGTGCCGGCGAAGCGGGTGTAGACCTCCTCGGCCCGATCCCGCACCTGCTGGCCCGAGGCAGCCGTGGACACCGACGTGTCGCCGCAGGCGCTAAGAACCACTCCCGCGAGACCTGCCGCAGCCAGAAACGTCCATGCCTTGGGCATTGGGACAATGTAGCGGGGCATGCAGGTGACTCGTTGCCGTTAGGCCCAGCTGGCGCAGAACTCCGGATGACCGGCATACAGAAAGGTCAATACCTCGACCGACATCTGATCCGGCTTGAGGTTGAACTTCAGGGCGTTGCGGAGTTCGACCATCATGCGTAGCCCAGCCACGTTGATCGGTCGCGCCAGAGCTGCGTCGATCTCTTCGCCAAGGCGGTCCAGCAAAAACGCCGCCTGAGCGTCGGGAAGGTGATCGGATTCGAGAGTGCGCGAGGTGCGGGTCTGGCCGGTCACAATGCCTCCATCGATGACGGAGTGTGGCTGGACATCGTCGTGTCCGGACCGGCTGGCGAGAGCACTCCTCCATCGAGAGCACGCATTGTGGATTCGACCCAGGCGACCGGACTCACACGCGTCGAGGCGAGTTCTACCGTTGCGGGACAGTGCCGGAATCTCACCGGGCTTCGCTGGAACGAACCACCGCCGGCTCTGCGCCGACGACAAGAGTCAAGGTATGCATCCGCGTCACCGGAGTCAACAGCCCCAGTGCGCCGGTTGAGCCGAACGCCACGGGGCGCGGCCAGTAGGCTCGACGAATGCCGCCTGACGTTGGTCCCAGCACGGCCGCCACAGCGGATCTCGAACCTAGCGAGGCTGCCTCACGTTCAGCGGGTTGGCTCAGACTAGCGCCTGCAGCCGGCGTTGCGTTCTCGGCGTTCCTGCTCTTCGGCGTCATGATCGGCTGGCCGGGTCACGTCGTGCTGGTGGCGAGTCTGATCGCGGCATACCTGGTGGACCGAGAGCTCTTCAAGGACCTGCTGCTCATCGGCGTCGGCATCGCCATCGTGTCCACGACGTCGGTCGAGGCAGACATCAGCTGGCCAAGGTTCTTCCTCCTCGGGTTCGTCTTGACCTCTGCGGTGGTGGTGCCGGTCGCGATCGACCGTCTTGTCTTCCGCCGCCGGGCGATCCGCTTCCCCTGGTTCACCGGGCGGCGTTGGACCCGCCTGCAGTGGGCGTATGTCGTGGCTGTTCCGCTGCTCGGGTGGCTGGTCCTGCCGTTCTACTTCATCCGCTCCGGTGCCTATCAGAACTGGCCGCCGATCCAGACCCCCAGCGAATTCGGAAGGTTCTTCGTCGGGGTGAATTCCGTCGGTCTTTGGGACGAGTTGTTCTTCATCTGCATCTGCTTTGCTTTGCTCCGCCGTCACTTTCCACTGTGGCAGGCCAATCTGCTTCAGGCCACGATGTTCGTCTCGTTCCTGTGGGAGTTGGGCTATCGCGAGTGGGGCCCGGTGCTGACCATCCCGTTCGCGCTGTTGCAGGGCTACATCTTCACCAAAACCAAGTCATTGACGTATGTCGTGATCATTCACTTGCTCTTCGACGCGGTGGTGTTCTTCGCGATCGTGCACGCCCACGACCGGAGCATCTTTACCTTCTTCATCTACTGAATGCCCAACTGGTGCCATACCGACATGTCGCAGTAGTCCTCGAGCATGCCGTAGGGGTATGCGGGCAGGCCGGGATTCGAGGCCGCCGTCAGACGCTCGATCAGGCCGCTATCCAGGTCAAGGTCGAAGGCCGCCATGTTGTCGGTGAGCTGAGACAGCGTGCGGGCACCGAGCAGCGTCGAGGTAACCCCCGGCCGGCTCCCCACCCACGCCAGGGCGACGTGAGCCATCGGGCGCTCGACCTCCTGGGCCACTGCCTCGAGCTCGGCAATGATCCGCCAGGTTCGGTCGGTGTTGCGCAGGTCGTAGGCCTCCACTCCCCGGTTCGGGTCATCACCCAGTCGGGTCGCGCCGGTGGGCCGCTGCGCCGCTCGGTATTTGCCGGTCAGCCAACCGCCACCGAGCGGCGACCACGGGGTGACCGAGAGTCCGTTGGCCACGGCGCACGGCAGAACTTCGACCTCGATGTTGCGGTCGAGCAGGTTGTATTGCGGTTGGAGCGCGACGGGCCGCGCGAAGCCGCCCAGGTCAGCGGTCGTGAGGATCTGTTGAAGTTGCCAGCCGGTGACGTTCGACCAGCCGATGTGCCGGATCTTGCCGTCCCACACCAGGGCGGTGAGCGCTTCAAGTGTCTCGATGACGGGAGTGCTCTGGTCCCATCCGTGCACCGAGTAGAGGCTGATCCTCTCCACTCCGAGGCGATCAAGGCTGGCGTCGACCGAGTGGATCAGGCTTTCGCGAGAGGCTCCCGCCGCCCCGTCTGGTGGGGCGAACCGGCCTTTGGTGGCCAGCGTCAGATCTGCTACTCCACCGCGCTCGCGTGCCCACCGACCGATGATGCGCTCGGACTCGCCGTCGCCATACACGTCGGCGGTGTCGATGAAGGTGCCGCCCGCGTCTGTGAAGGCGTTGAGTTGCTGGTGCGCTACGGATTCGTCGGTCTCGACGCCGAAGGTCATGGTGCCGAGCGCCATGCTCGAGACCATCGGCCCGGTTTGACCAAGAGCGGCGGTGCTGATGGGGCGATTCGATGAGGTCTGATAAGTCATGCGCCTAGTCAACGACCTGGAGTGCGCTCCACTTCAAATTGAACGCTGATTACTGTGGTCGCTATGTCTATTGCTGAAGCTCAAGCGCGCCTGGGATTCTCGATCGGCGAAGTCGCGGATCGGACCGGCGTGAGCATCGACACGCTCCGCTACTACGAGAAATCCGGGCTCCTGCCGGGGATCACGCGGACGGGTGCAGGACGAAGGACCTACTCCGAAGATGACTGTGGATGGATCCTCTTCGTCCGCCGGCTGCGCGCCACCGCGATGCCCATCGGTGAGATCGCTCGGTATGCCGTCCTAGTCCGCGAGGGGGTCGGCATACCTGCGGATCGGCGGGCGATGCTGGAGGCGCACCGAGATCGAGTCAGCGCTGCCCGCGACGAACTGACCGAGGCCCTCACTATCCTGGACCGCAAGATCGAGCACTACGCAGCGGCCGAGCACGGCATCGATGTCGGCTGCCCGTCCGACCCGGTGAGCACGGTTCGCCTGATCGATACCTGACTGTTTCGCCCCGAGGTTTCAGAGCTCGCGTAGCACCTTCGCCGGTGAGCCCACCGCGAGGACTCCTGCGGGGAGGTCTCGGGTGACCACCGCCCCGGCTCCGACCACCGTGTCCGCGCCGATAGTGACCCCCGGGCAGACGATCACCCCGCCGCCGAGCCAGACGTTGTCGCCGATGGTGACCGGCTCCGCGGCCTCCCATTTGTCCCGGCGGGGGCCGGGTTCGAGCGGGTGGGTCGCGGTGAGGATTTGGACGCCTGGGCCCATCTGCACGTCGTCTCCGATCGTGATCTTCGCGACGTCGAGAAGGATCAGGCCCCAGTTCGCGAACGTCCGTGCTCCGATCGTGGTCTGCGAGCCGTAGTCGCACTGCAACGGTGGGCGGATCTCGCTGCCTTCGCCGAATTCGCCCAGCAACTCGACCAGCAACTCTCGGACCGCCCCTGCGTCGGTGGGGTCCATCGTGTTGACCTGATGAGTGAGCCGCTGCGCTCGCCTGGAGTCGCGGGCTAACCCCGGATCGTCCGCGATATACAGCTCTCCGGCCAACATCCTGTCCCGCATGCTCTTCTGGTCTTCCACGCAGATCACCCTAGAACGCCGCGGACTTTTGAGTCGTACCTGAGGACTCGCGGCGCGGCTTTCGCGTCACCTCCTGAGGACTCGCGGCGCGGCTTTCGCGTCACCTCCTGAGGAGTGTCAGGGTGAGCCAATGACGGCCTCGCCGCATCAGACCCGAGGGACCACCCACGTGATGCGTGGGGTCCAGCGCATCTGGGACCCGCGGGTAAGGGGCACCATCGTCGGTGCGATCGGAGCAACCGTGTTCGTGATGGCCAACCGCGTCGAGTTGCCTGGAGCGTGGCCCACCGTGGCAGTGGTCGTCTGGGCTGTGGCGCTTGCGGCCTACCTGTGGAGGGTCTTCATCAACCCGAGAACCTTCGGCCCGATGGCTGCGGTCGGACGTCGAGCCAGCCTCACCTCTCTCGCCAGCGTGCTGGGGATGCTGGTGATGATCCGCCTCGGTTCGGCGTACCTCGAATCGGTCGAGAGGCCTGGTCTGCAGCCAGCCGTCATCGTGGTGGCGGTCGGGCTGCATTTCTTGCCG
This sequence comes from Dermatophilaceae bacterium, assembly GCA_041746935.1. GTDB lineage: Bacteria > Actinomycetota > Actinomycetes > Actinomycetales > Dermatophilaceae > Ornithinicoccus. The sequence continues at coordinate 6,570 of JBGTGC010000014.1, read as the reverse complement.
TTTGCAGCGGCGTTCCACACACCGATGTTCACCAGGCTCGGCACTTTGATGGCTTTGATCGGGACGACGGGACTGCTCCTCGGCTGGCTCGCCGACCCACGCTGGGCACCCGCTGCTGCCGTGCTCACCGGAATCGTCATGCTCGTCGTGATCGCCCTCGACGCAGTCGCGAGGGTGAGGCCCGACCCAAGCACCTCCCGGAGGAGCGCACCTACGGCCTCGGAGTTGCCGCGTTCGAGCTCGGCTCGGCATACGGCAGGCAAGCGCTGCTGCAACGAGTGGCTCGACCGACTTGTCCGCGATCGGTGGAACCAACCGGCTTCGACGGCGGTGGGCTGCGAGTTACGCCGCGGTCATCTCCACTCTCGGTCTGGGACTTGGCAGCGTGGTCGGGTTGGCCATGGGTGCCGCCTGCGCGATCTGGACGATAGGCGCCTGCACTCTTGCGCCCAACCGTCTAGCACTACCGGTGACCGAAGTGCGCGCTCTCAGCGCGCCCGCCACGCGCATTCGCGCGCACTTCGGTCATTGGCTCTGCACCTCCCCCGCTGTTGGGCCTAGCGAGCCATCCGGCATCCTGGACATCGCATCGATCACACGGTGCGAGTCGAGCCAACCGCGTCAGGAGCGAAGTGTCTGCAGGTGTACGTCTTGCCAAAAGAATCGCGATCGAGGGTGCCGGGTGGATCCTGGTGCTGGTCGGTTTGGCCGCCCTGGTGCTCCCCGGTCCCGGGCTGCTCGCGCTGTTCGCCGGTGTGGCGCTGCTGTCCAGTCAATACGAGTGGGCTCAGAAGCGGCTGGAACCTGTCAAGAAGGCTGCCTTGCGCACAGCGGCGGATAGCGTCGCCACGGTGTGGCGCATAGCCCTATCCGTCGTACTTGCCGTCGCTCTGATCGCCACCGGCGTGCTCTGGGGTTTGCAGCCGTCGGCCCCCCCATGGTGGCCGTTGCAGGACAGGTGGTGGTTGCCGGGTGCTTGGGGAACGGGGGCCTCGCTCATCCTTTCGGGTCTGATCGCCCTCGGCACGATCATCTACAGCTACCTGAATTTCAGGGACGCTCACGCAGAACCGTCGTCTGAAAGTGGGCAACCCGAGGAACCGCATACCAAGCTCAGCACCTGACCGACGTGCGCGCTCTCCGCGCGCCCGCCGCGTGCAACGGCGCGCAGTTCGGTCATCAGAACCGGATGGGTATGCCGAGTCGGCAGTGTCCAGGCCGTCGAGCGCTCGCTGATCACCTACCGTGTGGCTATGCCCTCTGACCCGAGCTGGTTCTTCCTTGGCCTCGCCGCCGTGGTGGTGTTGCTGCTCGTGGCACTGACGGCATACCTGGCTCGCACCGAGGCTGACGCGGTGGAGGCCAAGGGCCTGGCCAGGCTGATGCCCCGCCGAGGGGGTGCCACCGACGCACAGGACCGCCCCGAGGTCGGCGCGAAGCCGGCCGACGCCAAGAAGCGGTCAGCCATCATCAACAACCCGACTAAGTTCGCCGACGTCGCCGAGGTGCGCGCGATGCTGCGGCGGATGTGCGCCACCGAGGGTTGGGCCGACCCCTGGTGGGCCGAGACGACCGTGGAGGAGACCGGCAGTGCGCAGGCGCGGCAAGCGATCGAAGCCGGGGTCGACGTCGTGTGCCCACTCGGCGGCGACGGAACCGTCCGCACCGTGGCCTCAGCGCTCGTGGACACCGGCATACCGATCGGCTTGCTGCCCGGGGGCACAGGCAACCTGCTGGCGCGCAACCTGGGGCTGCCCATCGATTCGCTCCGCCGGTCGATGACGGTGGTGCTGACCGGTCGTAACGCCCCCATCGACACCTGCTCCCTGCGCCTGACTCGGCCCAGCGCCGAGCAACTCAAGGCGCGTGTTGAGGACCCGAACGACGAGGCGCGAAACGTCGATTTCGATGATGCGGTCGTTCCCTCCGAGAGCACCGACAGCCCGGACAACGATGAAGCCCCGCGGGTCGAGGAGCACATGTTCTTGGTGATGGCCGGTCTCGGCTTCGACGCCGAAGTGATGGCCACCGCACCCGAGGACCTCAAGGCCCAGATCGGCTGGGGTGCCTACGTTTTCGCCGGAGCTCAACACTTGCAGGGCCCGCAGTTCCACGTCGATGTCCTGGCCGCCGACGGCCACAGCGAGCACCGCAAGGTGCGCTCGGTCATCCTCGGCAACGTCGGCAAACTCCAGGGCGGCTTCGAGTTGCTGCCCGAATCTCGCTCCGACGACGGCCTGGTCACTGCCCTGCTGCTCTATCCGCGCGGGCTGCTGGGGTGGGCTTCCATCTGGCGCAAGCTCGTCTTCAAAGGCGACATCGGCCCACCCGCCAGGCTCACCCACCTGTCATCGACGCGCATCCACGTCGAGGCATCCAAACCCGTCGAGGTGCAGGTCGATGGCGACGTGCTGGGTGCTGGCGTGGTCATGGACGTTGAAGTCCGGCCCAAGAGCCTGATCGTCCGATTGCCCATCAAGCATGGTCAGGCTGCGTAGGCCTCAGTCGGTTTTCCCCGATCTCGCCGCGTCGAGGGCGTGCCGTTCCTCCGGGCTCAGCGTGACATCGCTCTTGCCGCCCACGATGCCTTTGGCGTAGGTCCGGGATTCGCTGCGGGCGTGGATCGAGCTCAGCACCATCCCGTCGCCGCGGTCATCGATGATCGCTGCGCTGAACGACATGCGCCCACCCATGTCGCCGAACGCGTCATAGCGGACCACCGCGACGTGCTGCAGCCCCTGCTCGATACACCCGCGCACCAAGGCCAGCGACTCCTCCATCGCAGTGACGCGAGCGCGTTCGACCCCGAGCGCACGAGCCTGACTAGCCAGGACCTCGGTGACCTCAGCTTCCCCCGAGCCCCACAGCACGGCATACCTGGCGGTCATCGCGGCATATCGGCGTTGGTTGCGCACCGCCGCAACCAAGGCCACCATCGCTATCACTATCGAGGCGATAGCCACGAAGCCCCACAGGTCCGGCGAAGTCACGCACCGACCTTATGCCCCGCGAGGGAGGCCGGTAGTGCAGCACCGCCGTCTAAGGTGTGCCGGTATGACGGGAGGGCGGGTGCGTGGAGCGGCAATGGCCCTGCTCGTCTTCACGTTGATGGTGCTGGGGGTGGCCGCGAGCGCTGAATCACCGAACGCCGCCCCCGGGGCTCCGATCGCCGCAGCCCGCGATGCCGAACGACCCACCCAGATTGTGCTTGTCGGAGTGCCCGGCTGGTCCTGGTCGGACATCACCGAAGACACCCCGACGCTGCGCGACATCGAGGACTCCGGCGCGAGCGGGTCTCTGGTGGTGCGCGGCACGTATCCGCTGACGTGTCCGGCCGATGGGTGGCTGACCTTGGGCGCTGGCCAACGGGCCGCCATCGATGAGCCCGACACTGCCGTCAGGTGCGCAGCCGACCCTGAGGAGTTGCTCTACACGTCGGGTGTGAACGCCACCTTCCTGCAGTTTGCCGACTGGCAAAGGGCGGCGGATGACCAGTCGCTGGTGGCCGAGCTCGGGCTGCTGGATCGCGGACTGGCCGCCAACGACCAGTGCGTGGCGGCATACGGACCGATGGCGGCACTCGGGGCTGCCGACAGGCAGGGCGTGGTGCACCGGTTCGCCCCCCGGCCCCTGGCCGACATCGAGGAATCGCCGATTCCTCCCGGCGATGGCAGTTGCGCAGTGATCCTCATCGACGGGTCTGGGCTGGATCCGGCGGGCCTAGACGCCGGCGTTGCATATCTGCTCAGCGTCCTCCCGGACGAGACCTTGCTGATCGTGGCGGGCATCTCGGATGAAGCAGACGTGCCCGCGCTGCGGCCCGTGCTCGTGACCAACGTCGAGGACGGTGCGGTGGCCGGCGTCGCGGCGAGCGGCCCAGCCCAACTGTGGTCGGCGAGCACGCGCCAATTCGGTCTCGTCCAGACCACCGACCTGACCTGGACCATCCTGGCCAACTTCGCAGGCCTGGACGCCGACGCCGACGTCGCCGGTGCCGCGTCCGGCGCGGTCATAGCGGCGTCGAGGCTTGCGGAGGACGACAACATGACGGGCGCAGAGCTACGCGAGAGTCACCGCAACGTGGCTGCCGCCGCCACGCTGGCGACGCGGGTCCTGCCGGGGTATGCCGCCACGATGGGAATCCTCTTGGCCGCAGCCGTGATTGTCAGCGGGCTGTGGGTGCGGTTAGCCACCATCGCGGCAAGCCGTCGCTTCGCCGGTGTGGCGCTGTCGGTCAGCGGGTCGGCGGTGATGGCTTTCCCGGTCTCGGCGTTCGGAGCCTCGGTCCTGCCCTGGTGGCGCTTCGGCGCAGACCCGGCGACGACCGACCCCACGACCGTGGGTGTGGGCCAACCCACGATTGCCCTGGTGCTGGCGACCCTGCTCATCGGCACCTTCATCGTGGGGGGTTCGTGGGCGGTCTACCGATTCTTGGTGCCGCATCCGCTCACCCCGATCGCGATCATCGCCTCGATCACGGTGATAGTCATCGGGGTGGACGTCGTCCGCGGCGGAGGTCTCGGGTTGATCTCGGTGCTGGGAGTGCAGCCGGTTGCGGCGGGTCGGTTCTACGGCATGGGCAATATCGCGTTCGGCATCTTTTCTGCGGCAGCGATCATCCTCGTTGGCTGTGTTGCCTCGATGCTTGCGCAGCCGAGGGGACGTCAGCGCTGGTGGGGAGTCGTCGCCGTGTTGGCCATCGGGCTGACCGCCGCCGCCATCGACGGGTCGCCGGACTGGGGTGCCGACTTCGGCGGGGTGCCTGCGACGTTGGTCGGCACCGGTCTGTTGGCGATGGCCGCGGCCGGTCGAGCCGTCAAGCCGTCGGTGGTCTTCTTGCTGGTCATCATCGCCGCGGCCGTCGGCGGGGTCGTGATGGTCGCCGACTGGCTGCGACCATCCGACCAGCGCTCCCACCTCGGCGACTTCGTGCAGACCGTGCTGGACGGCGGTGCCTGGCAGATCATCACCCGCAAGCTCGACCAGAGCCTCGGCATACTGCTGGCCTATCCCGCCTCGTGGCTGGTCGTGATCGCCCTGGGGGCCGCGATCTATGCCGTCTTCGCCCGCGGGTCGCGGTTGTCTCGGTCGCTGCGGCCGCTGTGGGACCAGCCGTTGATGCATGCCTGCGCCGGAGCCTTAATCGCGGTATGGGTGTTGGGCTGGGTGCTCAACGACTCGGGGATCTCGGTGGTGGCGCTCGGGCTCACGGTTGCGCTCGGATCAGCGGTCTGCGTCGCCGCGCAAGGGCGATCCACACGTCCCGATACTGCCGTGCCCGATGCAGCTGGGACCGCCAGTCCTTCCCGGTGACTCGGTGTTGTAATTCGCACGGCACTTCCCGCACACGGCCCCCGTTTCGCAGCACGTCGACCGTCAAGCCGACCTCTACACCCCACCCGGCGGCCAGCGGCATCGCGCCGTCGAGGGCGGTCCGCCGGACACACCGCATACCGCTGAGGGGTTGTTGCGGTCGCCATCCGGTGAGGTCTTCGATGCCCTGGGCGGACAGGCGTTTGACCAGCCCGAACCCTCCGCCAGCGCTCTTTTGCGAGGGCAGCACGGCGATGGCCATGTCCACCTGGCCGCGGAGAACCGGCACGCACAACACGCCGAGCGCACCCGCACTGTCCTCTAGATCGGCGTCGGCGAACAAGACTGCCGCGTGAGGGTGCAGCTTCTTGGCCGCTCGTGCGCCAGTCATCATCGCCGCCGCCTTGCCGCGGTTGGCGGGATGCCGCTCCACGTGGGCCCCGTTGGCGCGAGCGATGGCAGAGGTGCGGTCCTTGCTGCCGTCATCGACCACCACGATCGCCACGATCTGATTGACGCCCGACCTCAGGTGTTGCAGCGTTGAGGCAATACGCTCCGCTTCATCCTTGGCGGCGACGACAGCCACGATGCCGCTCTGATCCCGTTCATCCATGCTCAGCGCAAGGTGACCTGACGACTGATGATGCCGTCCCGGGCACGTCGCTCCTCGGCGGTAAGGCTGTCGCTGACCTTCAGGGCTGCGGCGTAGCGCTCCTGAATCGCCACCAAGGCAGGCCCCATCTCGGCTGCGGGTGTCTCGGGGTCGACCTCGAAGACCGGCACCAGCACGCCGGCCGCGCGGAACGCGCCGAGCAAGGAGGTGCCTTCACCCAGGGTGTGCTCGCCAGCAGCCTGCAGCCGGGCAAACGCGGTGGTCGCGGCGTCCTCGTCCTGCGGCAAGATCCAGCGGATGTAGGCACGCTCGCCCATGAGGCACCAGTATGCCGAGGGCACGTCGTCGATCTTCGTGGTCGGCACAGCGGCGGCGTTGGTCTGCTCCAGTGCGCCGACGACCTCGGGGCTGGCTTCCTCCTCGCCCACCCAGAACGAGAAGTCTTCGTGCAGGGTCACGCTCAGCCGCTGGTCGGGGCCGACGAGGTCCTGCAAGCGGGGAGTGCCGACGGTGGCCGGGCGGACCGAGGTGATCGGGCTGCCGGGCTCAGCCTCGACGGCAGCGAGCAGCGCTTGGGCGATGTCGCGGCTGGCGTCGCCACTGGAGGTGCGCGACTGCAACGCCACGAGCACTTCGCCGTCGGC
>JBGTGC010000013.1:0-3765 GCA_041746935.1 Dermatophilaceae bacterium | reverse complement strand
ACCCCTGCTCGCCGCATGCGTTGCCCGGGAATGAGGAACTGCAGGAGGATTCCCACCGCCCCCAGCACCGTTGCGGCGGCCAAGACACCCCAGCCCAGGGCTGAGGTCTCGCTGACCGCCCACAACAACACTCCCACCCAGACGAGCAAAAGCCCTGGAAGGACAGGTATGACGATCCCGAGCAACCCCACGATCATGATGAACGCGGAGAACGCCACGACGACGGTCATGCCGGATCAGCCAGCGGGCTGGGACTCCTCATGCAAACGCTCCGACTCATCGGTGATAGTGATGCCATCGAGATCGCGCAGTTTATCCATGTTGGCGCGCCCGTGGTGAGCGCAGAAGTGCAGTTCCAGCCCGTCAGCCAGACGAGCGCGGACGTAGGCCTGCGCGCCGCATTGATCGCAACGGTGGGCAGTGGTCATTTCAGGGGCCAAGGTGGCATTCACGTCTGTGCTCCTTTCGCTGGGATCCGATCCAGATCCGATGTCTGTTTCGGAGTGACACCTAGTCAAGCATGGCGTCGTCTAGAGGTAACGCGGCACACCCCTGGTGTGTGTCCTGTTCTGCCCAGGGCGTAACGGTGAGTCATGATGGGGCCGTGGACGAATCGGCCGAGCCCAGTTTGGAAGACCTTTTGCGGTCAACCGCGTCCAGGGACCAGCTCGCTTTCGCGTCGCTATACGACCAGGTTTCCCCCCGCGTTCATGGCCTGGTGGTCCGCATCCTGCGCGATCACGCCCAGTCCGAAGAGGTCACCCAAGAGGTGTTCCTGCAGATCTGGAACAACGCGCCCAATTTTGACGCCACCCGCGGCAGCGCCCTGTCGTGGCTGATGACGTTGGCCCATCGCAGAGCAGTAGATCGAGTGAGATCCGCCCAAGCGCAATCCGTTCGGGACGAGGACTACGAATCACGTCGCGATGGGCCCACGTTGGATCCCACGAGCCAGGAGGTTGAGGACCGTTGGCAGGCAACTGCAGTGCGAACGGCCGTGATCGATCTTGGCCCCCCGCATCAGGAAGCCCTTGAGATGGCGTATTTCCAAGGCATGACACACCGTGAGGTGTCGCAGGCCCTCGGAGTGCCGTTGGGCACCGCTAAAACACGCATCCGTGACGGTTTGCGCAAACTACGAGAAAGCATGGGAGGCCCGATATGACGTCGGCCACACCTCATGTCGACGATCTCATTGGCGCCTACGCATTGGACGCCGTCGACCCAGACGAACGCGCCCAAGTCCAAGCACACATCGATCAGTGCGAACGTTGCCGACTTGAGCTCAAAGAGTTCACTGAGGCTGCAGTTCTGCTGAGCAACGGCCACGAGGTCGCCCCTGACGCGGGCCTACGCGCGATCATCCTGGACGCCATCGCCGCACAGCCCCAGCAGGCGCGGCCACCCCAAGAGCTGTCCGCGCACAAGACGCCCCTCGACGAGGTGCCATCGATGCCGCTGGCTCAGTCGCGATCGGGTGCCCCAGGGAGCCGAGCCGTCTGGGGATTGGCTGCCGCCGGGCTGTTGGCTGTCGGCGGTTGGGGCATCTGGCAGGGCGTCAGCGACGACCTCAGCCCTATCGACCAAGTCATCCAGGCTGATGACGCCCGCACCGTCGACGTCGAATACGAGGGGGACATGATCACCGTCGTGTCATCCGCGTCGTTGGACCGAGCCGTGCTGATCACTGAGGATCTGCCCGAACTGGCCGATGACGAGGTGTACCAGGCGTGGTGGGTCAACGCCGATGAACAGATCATCTCTGCCGGCGTCCTCGACGATGGCGCTGGCAGCGACCAGGGTGAAGTGAGCCTTGAAGGCGACCCCGCTGGGGTCGTCGCCTTCGCCCTGAGTGTGGAGCCGGTAGGCGGATCGGCGCAGCCGACCACCGATCCAGTTGTGGTGGTCCCGTTCGAGAGTTAAGCAGGGGTCAGCAAGGCCCCCGGGCAGTCAGTCTGACGGCTGACAGCCCGGGGGCTTGCTGTTGCGGAGACGGCGTAGGCCGGAGGCACTCGACGGCTGAGGGAACGTAGATACAAGGACAGTAAAAGGCCGCAGGGCCTCACCCGTGACAGTGAGGGGCCTGCGGCCTCATCGCGCATCATCAACATCTAGGCGGCGTGTTCGCCCGCCGCTAGGGATGGGGTTGTTTGACCGTTCGAAGGGTCACGCGGCGTCGACCAGACGCGCAAAAACAACCACATTGTCGACGTGGCGACGTTGCTCGGCGCTGTAGTCACCACCACAGGTGATGACTCGCAGCTCGGCATCGTCGGTGCGGCCGTAGACGGCCAGGCTTGGGAAGTCGTCCTTGGGAAACGATCCAATGTCGTATACCTCGAAGGTGGCGGTGGTGCCGTCCTCGCGGTCAACCTCGATCTCGTCTCCGGTGACAACCTCGCCCAGATCGAAAAAGACGGAGGGAACGGAGCCTTGGCTGGTGACGTGGCCCTCGATAACCGCTGGACCAATCTCACCCGGCGTGGGAGAACCCTCATACCAGGCGGCCTGGTTGTACTGATCGCCCGATGGCACGTCGAGGGCACCGTCGTCGGCTAGCCCGAGAGCGTGAAGATCTGAGGACACATCGATGCTGCTGATGCGTACCGCGATGGGTTCCGATGAGTCCATCGATAACGGCTGAGGCTCAGCTGCGGCCGACAGTGCCGTGGAGTCGTCTCGACTGGATGCCGACTGTGACCTCGTGGCCGAGGCGCTGTCATCCACTGGCTCCGGGGTTGCTTCACCAGCGGCCAAGCCCTCGTTCGGAGTGCCTTCTATGGAGGCAGCCCTCGTTGTGGGCTCCGGAGTAGGTGGATCTGTCTGTTGGTTCAACAGTGCCCAGGTCACGGCAGCCACTCCGAGTAAGACCAAGAGAGCAGATACCGCGGAGACCGCGGGCACGATGTAGTGCCCGCGGCCTCCTGAGGTGGGTGTCATGGCGCTCAGCGCGAAGCGCTAGATCCGCGACGACGGCTGACCACCAAGCCGGCGGCTCCGGCACCGAAGGCCAGGGTGCCTAGGGCAAGCAACCCGGCATACTCCGTGCCTTGTGTTGAGCCGCCACCGGTTTCGACGCCACCTTCGGGCATCGCCATCTGCGCGGCATTCAGTTCACCGCAAGCAGCTGGGTCGGTGGCTTCGGCTGGCAACGACGGGTCGAGGTCGGATTCCATGTCTCCGTCATACTCGCCGTTGCCGTTGTGATCCACACCGTGGACAACAACCACTCCATCGCCGGCCGAGATCTGGTCGGCGAGGTCTTGAGACACCTCGAAGGTGCGTTCGTAGGAAGCGTCGCCTACCGGGAAGTTGGCCACATCCAGGGCCGCCTCGGGGCCGGTCTCGCCCGGCTCCTGAGTCAGTGAGACCTGCACGCCCCCATAGGAGCCGGCGGCGTCGGTCACGCGGATGGCACCCTCGAATCCGGTGCCTTCCATGTTCGGGTCGGGGCAAGAGTTTGTGCCGCCGATGTGTATGTGCTGGGCGTGGGGAGCGTCCGCAAGTGCGCCGCTGGTCTCGAGCTTTACGGTGATGCTGGTGCCTTCGACCATGACCCAGACCGAACCGGTCGTGCCGCTGTCGTTCAGGGTGTCCAACGTGCCGGACAGCTCAGTGCCGTCTTGGGCCGCTGCGGGACCGGCCAAGGCTAGGGGCAGCCCGACGATCGCGGCCGCCACCAGGGGGGTCAAGCGAGTGGAGGTGCGCATGATGTTCCTTTCTTTGGCTGTAGGAGAAGGAGTCTCCCGCGTACTCAGAAGGAAA
>JBGTGC010000012.1:0-1782 GCA_041746935.1 Dermatophilaceae bacterium | reverse complement strand
TACGGCAAATTGGCGGACCTCGTGGGCCGCAAGCCGATCATCCTGCTCGGGGTTTTGCTCTTCGTGGTCGGCTCCCTGCTGTGTGGCCTCGCCTGGTCGATGGGCTCACTGATCGCCTTCCGGGCACTGCAGGGCTTGGGGGCCGGTGCCGTGCAGCCGGTCGGCATCACCATTGTGGGCGACATCTATTCGGTGGCCGAGCGAGCCACCGTGCAGGGCTACATCGCCAGCGTGTGGGCAATGGCCTCGCTCATCGGCCCGACTTTGGGCGGCATCTTCGCCGACTACCTGAGTTGGCGGTGGATCTTCTTGGTCAACCTGCCGCTAGGTTTGGTCGCCGCCTGGATGCTCTGGACGCGCTACGACGAAGACCTGGAGCGGGCTCGGCCGCGACCGCGGATCGACTACCTGGGGGCGGTCCTGCTGCTCACCGGAGGGGGCCTCTTGCTCGTTGCCCTGCTCGAAGGCGGCATCTTCTGGCCCTGGAACTCTGCGATCAGCATTGCGATGTTCACGACCGCCGCCGTCCTCATTGCGGCGATCGTGTTTGTCGAGTCCCGCGTCGTCGAGCCGATCCTGCCGCTGTGGGTCTTTCGGCACCGCGTGGTCGGGGCGGCCATGCTGACCTCGCTCGTGGTCGGCGTCCTCCTGCTCGGCCTGACGTCATACGTGCCGCTGTTTGCCCAAGGGGTGCTCGGCACCGGTGCGGTCACGGCGGGGTTTGCGCTCGCCGCGATGACGATCGGCTGGCCGATTGCCGCGACCACGTCCGGCCGGCTCTACCTCTCGATCGGCTTCCGGTCCACGATGCTGATCGGCTCGCTGATCGCCCTCGTCGGTGCCCTGCTCCTGCTGACCGTCAACGCCTCAAGCCCGGTCTGGTGGTTGGCGACGCCGTGCTTTGTGATGGGCCTGGGCTTTGGGTATGTCGCGAGCCCGGCGATCGTCGCCGCTCAGGCAGCTGTGGGGCGCAAGGATCGGGGAGTCGCCACGAGCTCATCGCTCTTTGCCCGGTCGGTGGGCAGCGCGGTCGGGGTGGCTGCGTTCGGGGCGATCGTCAACCACATCGTCTCCGACCGGCTCGGCGGTGCACCAGCCGATCTGGAGTCATTGCCTCCGGGGGTGCTTGACCCGGCGATCCACGCCGTCTTCATCACCTCGGCCGTTGTGGCGCTCACGTTGGTGCTCTCTGCCGCCCTCATGCCCCGGCATATCGATGAAGTTGTCGGCTAGGGGGATTGCCCGGCGGGACCCGAAGCGTGCGACCGGATCCGCGCTTTGGCCCAGAATCTCGGCACATGCTCAACCGTGGGCAGTTGTCGCGCGACGAATGCCTGGGCGATTCCTATCTCCTCGACAAGCGATGTGACCATTCAGTCGCGACAATCCACCACAGGTAGATCACTCCCCAGAACACCGCGGCCAAAGGCGCACCCTGATACACCACAGCGCCCAATAGCGCCCCGACGATGAGCCAAGAGATATAGCGTTTAGAGATCCCGCCGCCGCCACTGCGCTTGCGGGCGGCCAGCCATCCCATGAACGAGAAGAAGACGACCAGGGGTATGCCGGCCAAGCCTCGCTGCGTGAAGAGGTTGGTGATGCCCTGCAAGCCCGGCCAGACCGCGATCCACACCACGAGTGGCAACTGGTTGCGCCATGCGCGACGCGCCAACGACCCGGCGGGCTGGGGTGGCAAGGGCGCCTGGGTTTGCGCAAATCCGTAGGGCTGACCGGGAACCGGAGGCGGGGGAGTGGGCTGAGGAGGCGGCGGAGCGGGCC
>JBGTGC010000011.1:0-27780 GCA_041746935.1 Dermatophilaceae bacterium | reverse complement strand
TGCGCGGTCAACCCCGTCTTGGACGGCAACCCCCGCTCGAGGGCTTCGGTCACCACGTGCAACGTCAACGTCTCGGTGCGTGCCCGCATACCGTCAATGCCCGTCAGGCCAGACTTCACTTCGTCATCACTGAGCCGAGGCGCGACAGGGGCGACCGTGGTCGCCAACACGACTGAGCGCGTCCCGTCTCCGATGTGAGAGGCCAACACGCCACCCGGTGAACGCCACGACGACTCCCCAGCCTCAGCACCAAAAAGCGGGTCACCCGCACTCATGCGGGTGACGTCAACCGGCTCCTCCGGCGACTCATCATCGAACATACGTTCACACTAAACTAGCCCGCCGACATACCTGACGGGGTCAGTTCACGACGTGAAGATGAGTGGCGCTATCGCAGGTCAGGGACTTGCCTAGGCGCTAGACGGTGGGCGGGATCAGCGGCGTAAAGGCAGCAGCGATCCAAAGTCTGGCAAGGTGCCAACCGCTTCCATCGACTCCGCTGCGGATAGATCGTCCGCAGCCCTCCGTGCCACTCTGCCCGCGGAGGTCTCACTCTTCGTGGCAGCCGGACCACCTGGGGCCAACGCCGCCGACAATTCGTCAGCGGCTCGATCGATCCGGTCGCTCAGCCCGTCACCCGACGTCGCGACCGCACCAAAGTCCGATGTGGCGGCGAAGACTCCGGTGGGCAAGACCAAGGCACCGAAGTAGGCGAACAGCGGCCGCATCGCGTGATCCAGCACCAGCGAATGCCGTTCAGAGCCTCCGGTGGCGGCGATCAGCACCGGCGTCCCGCGCAGCACCTCTGGGTCGAGCACGTCGAAGAACGATTTGAACAAGCCGGAGTACGAACCGGCGAAGACCGGCGTCACTGCGATCACAGCATCCGCACCCGCTATCGCGGCGTTTGCACCCTCCAGCGCAGCGGATCGTCGGCCTGCGTTGACGATGGCCGAGGTGACGTCCAGGCCTATCTCGCGGACATCAATGAACCTCAGGTCAACCGCCACGTCGCGCACCCGCAGCCGATCGCCCACAGAATGCCCGATCCGCTCGGCGAGCAATCGAGTTGACGAGGGCGTACTCACCCCGGCCGAGACCACCACGACGGACAACGGGCGCGACGTCATACCGAAACCTGCTCGTTCATCTGTGCGGGGCGGACGTGAGCATTCGGGTGACTATCGCCAGCTGCGAGCAGCGACTCGTGCACGGGCGGATCCGATGGCACACCCTTAGGGCGACGGGCCTCGAACTCGCGACGCAGCACGGGGATGACTTCGGAACCCAACATCTCCAACTGATCCAGCACGGTCGCCAGTGGCAGACCTGCGTGGTCCATCAAGAACATCTGTCGCTGATAGTGCCCGACCTCATCAGCAAAGCTCAGCGTGCGCTCGATAACCTGTTGCGGGCTGCCCACGGTCAGCGGCGTCTCCCGCATGAACTGCTCCATCGACGGACCGTGACCGTAAACCGGCGCATTATCGAAGTACGGCCGGAACTGACGGGCGGCGTCTTGACTGTTTTTGGCCATGAACACCTGGCCGCCCAGCCCCACCGTGGCTGTGTTGGCCGGCCCGTGGCCGTAGTGCTCGAAGCGCCGCCGATAGAGCGCGACCATCCGCGCGGTGTGCTCGATGTTCCAGAAGATGTTGTTGTGGAAGAACCCGTCGCCGTAAAAGGCGGCCTGCTCAGCGACCTCAGGGGTGCGGATCGAGCCGTGCCACACAAACGGGGGTATGCCGTCCAGCGGCCGAGGCGTGGCGGTGAAGCCCTGCAACGGGGTGCGGAACTGCCCCGACCAGTCGACGATATCCTCACGCCACAGCCGCCGAAGTAGGTCGTAGTTTTCAACCGCCAACGGCATGGCCTGACGGATGTCCTTGCCGAACCAGGGATACACCGGCCCGGTGTTGCCGCGGCCCATCATCAGGTCGACCCGACCGCCGGAGAGGTGCTGCAACATCGCGTAGTCCTCCGCGATCTTCACCGGGTCGTTGGTGGTGATCAGGGTGACCGCCGTCGACAGTTTCAAGGAGCTGGTCTGCGCGGCGATGTAGCCGAGCATCGTCGTAGGCGACGACGACATGAACGGCGGATTGTGATGCTCACCGGTGGCGAAGACGTCCATCCCGACCTCTTCGGTCTTCAGCGCGATCGCTACCTGCGCTTGGACCCGCTCGGCGTCGCTCGGGGTCACCCCGTTCGTGGGATCCATGGTGATGTCGCCAACGCTGAACACTCCGAACTGCATGATGCTCACCCTCGCTAAGTAGTTGATGTATCAATTATCTTAATACATCCAGGGCTTCAGTTGTTCCCGACCCCCCGTCGCTCGGCAACATCTGTCGCAGCCTTAGAGCCCTCTGGCCGCATCAGCGTGCGGCGACAGGACTCCAGTACGTGTGACGCCTCTTGCCCTCATCGTGACCGGTCTGCTGACCGGTTGGGGCTTGCTGGTCGCGATCGGTGCCCAGAACACCTTCGTGCTGCGTCAGGGCCTGCGCACCGAACACGTGGGCAAGGTCGTGATCTTCTGCGCGGCCTCCGACCTGATCCTCATCGGTGCCTCCGTGCTCGGCGTCGGCTTGGTCCTGGCGCAATGGCCCTCGATCATGCCGGTCCTACGCCTTGCAGGCGGACTGTTCATGATCGCCTACGGCGCACACGCCGCATACCGCGCCAGCCGGCCCGCCGCCTTGGTCACCGGCAACGCAGGGACGGCCAGCGCCCGCCACACTCTGAGCATCCTCGCCGTGCTGACCTGGCTCAACCCGCACCTCTACCTCGACATGATGTTGATGGGCACCTTCGCCAACAGTCACGGTCCGCAGGATCGCTGGTGGTTCTTCCTCGGGTTGTATGCCGCCAGTCTGAGTTGGTTCCTCGCCCTGGGCTATGGAGCCACGCGACTGCGCCCGCTGCTGAGCACCCCTCGATCCTGGCAGATCTTCGACTCGGTGGTCTCAGTGGTGCTGATCGCGTTGGGCATCAGTCTGATCTTTGGCACCTAGCAAGATCAGTCCGGAATCAAGCGCTTGCCCATCCCGGTGGCCCCATCCTCGGCATACCCCCACGCCTGATAACGCTGCATCAGCTCGGTGTTGCCACCCCGGATCTGAACATTCAGTTTGGGACAGCCCCGCTCGATCAGCAACCGCTCCACTTCCTCGAGAACCCGCTGCCCGAGTCCGTGACCCTGGCGGCTCGGCGACACGGCGAAGTAGTAGAGCCACCCGCGATGCCCGTCAAACCCCGACATCGCGCTCGCGACGATGTTGCCGCCGATGACTCCGACCAAGAACAGCTCCGGCTGGACCCTCATCTTGCGCTCGATGTCGCGGTGCGGATCGTTCCATGGACGGGTGATGCCGACCTCTTGCCACAGCCGCACCACGGCCTGGGTGTCCTCAGAAGCAAACGGGCGGATCTGCATACCGGCCATCAGATCACGTCGAGCCACCCTCAGTGAGCGAGCCGGTAGTCAACTCACACCACGAGGACTCGATGGCCACGTGCCATCGACCCGCCGGACCAGAGCAGGTCCGTGGCAGCCGTGGAGAGACGACAGCAGCCGTGCGAGGCGGGATAGGGCGGGATCGAATCCGACCCGTGCAGTGCCCGACCGCGATCAAAGTATGCCGGGCGATACAGCGACCCCAAGGGCCCCTTTTGCCACCCAGTGCCGTAGGTCGAGTGAACGGTGAAGGACCCCGGATACGTATTGGCGTTGTACGTGTGACCCTGCCACTGGTAGGGCTCGCCATTGCCGGTAGAGGTGTTGAAGACCCTATACGTCTTGCCGTCACGGACCTCCAGCACCAACTGGCGAGAGAGGTTGACTTCGAATCGGGTGCCCGAGCCGCCGCTTGGCCTCAACGCCGTGTCCCGGTCGAGCGCGGCTCGGGTGTTTGGCCCGACCACAGCGTCACGCACGAGCCCATGGCGTTTCTGCAAGGCCCAGACCGCTTGCTGCGTCAGGTGGCCGAAGACGCCGTCTGCGCGCCCACACCAATACCCGTGAGCGCCGAGAGACCTTTGCAATGAGGCCACGCCGGCACCCCGACTCCCCCGTCGGTACGTCGACGCCGCGCTCGCCGGTGCCGCTAGCAGAACCGTAGCCAGTCCGGCCCCGAGTCCGCCCAAGAGCAACGTGCGCCGATCGCTCTGAACTTCACTGATCTTCATGAGATGCCCTTCGTCACAGGAATTGCTTACCCACTCTATGACGTCCAAAGCTCATCGTTGATGCAAAGTTCTGGTCACGATCTGGTCAAGATGACGAGGCGAGCGCAAACGGATCAACCCCATCGGCTCAGCAAGCCAACGGCAATCCCCATGGACAGCTCTTCCCGTTCAATGCGCGTCTCGCGCTGGTGGAGGTGAGGCCCACCGGAGGAGGTAGGCCGGACACGAATCTCTTCCCGGTAGGTAAAAGCGCGGTCAACGCTGCCGTCGGGGCCGCTAGGTCGGCGACGGCTGAGCGCAGCCATTGCGCAGCGGCGTAGAAGGCTTCGGGCCTAGCACGGCGTGTCCATAGGCCATCAACAAGATGGAGTCGCCAGCGAGCGCAGCGGGATCAGAATCAGCAGGCAACGATCAGAGCCGTCGCAGGTGGGCGTGCCGATCAGCAACCGATCAGTCGCTGCGCGAGATACCCCTCGACCTGGTCCAGGGCGACCCGTTCTTGGGTCATCGAGTCGCGCTCGCGGATGGTGACGGCCTGGTCATCGAGGGTGCCGAAGTCCACCGTCACGCAGAACGGCGTGCCGATCTCGTCCTGACGGCGATAGCGGCGACCGATCGCCCCGGCGTCGTCGAAGTCGATCATCCAGTGCTGGCGCAGCGTTGCCGCGAGCTTCTTGGCGGCAGGCGAGAGGTCAGCGTTGCGGCTCAGCGGCAACACCGCCACCTTGATCGGCGACAACCGAGGGTCCAACCGCAGGACGGTGCGCTTGTCGACGCCACCCTTGGCGTTGGGGGCCTCGTCCTCGGTGTAGGCATCCACAAGGAAGGTCATCAGCGACCTGGACAGACCAGCGGCTGGCTCGATGACGTACGGCGTGTACCGCTTGTCCGTGGTCTGGTCGAAGTAGGACAAGTCGGTCCCCGAGTGCTGCGAGTGAGTGGTGAGGTCGAAGTCGGTGCGGTTAGCGACCCCCTCGAGCTCACCCCACTCCGAGCCCGCGAAGTTGAAGCGGTATTCGATATCCACGGTGCGGTCGGAGTAGTGCGACAACTTCTCGGCCGGGTGCTCGTAGTGCCGAAGATTGTCAGGGTTGACGCCTAGGCCGACATACCACGCCGTGCGCTCATCGATCCAGTATTGGTGCCACTCGGGCGCGGTGGAGGGCTCGACGAAGAATTCCATCTCCATTTGTTCGAACTCGCGAGTGCGGAAGATGAAGTTGCCGGGGGTGATTTCGTTGCGGAAGCTCTTGCCGGTCTGGGCAATGCCGAACGGTGGCTTCTTGCGCGAGGTCGTCATCACGTTAGCGAAGTTGATGAAGATGCCCTGCGCCGTCTCTGGGCGCAGATAGTGCAGTCCGGATTCTTCCTCGAGTACGCCCAGATGGGTCTTCAGCATCATGTTGAACTCGCGCGGCTCGGTCCACTGGCCTTTGGTCCCGCAATTCGGGCAATTCAGGTCTTCGATAGCGACGCTATCGGGGTCGATCTCTTTGCCCTTCTTCGCCGCCTTCTCGGCTACGGCCTCCTGCATGTGGTCCAGCCGGAAGCGCTTGTGGCAACTCAGGCACTCGGTGAGCGGGTCGGTGAACTCCCCGACGTGACCTGAGGCCACCCACGTCTGGCGCGGCAGGATCACCGAGGAATCCAGTCCGACCACGTCGTCGCGCGTCTGCACGATGGCGCGCCACCATTGACGCTTGATGTTGTCTTTGAGCGCAACCCCCAACGGGCCGTAGTCCCAGGCCGACCTTGTCCCGCCGTAGATCTCGCCGCACGGGAAGACAAACCCCCTGCGCTTGCAGAGGCTGACGACACTTTCGACGGTAGTGGGGGCTGCCATGCGCGCAATCCTAAAGTGCAGGGCAGATTAGGCTGCCATCGTGCCTGCGCCCAGCGACTCTGATTCCCACACCCCCGATCCTGACCGCGGGAGCAGTGGGAGCCGGGCGAGCGGCATACGGGGGAAGGTCGAGAGCGCGAGCACCCCGCTGCTGACGGCGATGGCCCGGATGCCTGCTCTGGTGCCGTTTCTCATCATGTTCGCTGTCCTGCTGACCGGCGCATTCCTCGGCGGGGTTATCGGGGCGATTCTGCTGCTCATCCCCATCGCCTTCTTGGGCTGGCTGCTCTATCTCACCTGGCCGCATCTGCGTCAACCCGAGCGACTGCTCCGGCTGGCTGTCCTGCTGCTGGTCATCGGGATTGCCACCACGCAAATTATTCCGCGCTGACGACACGATCGATTCCGAGGTGTTGATCGGCACCGATATCGCCGAGACCGTGGCAGCCGAGACCGGCGCTGACGTGCTCGTCTTGGACCCGGTCGAAGGGCTGAGCGACGAGTCGGCGGGACAGGACTACCTTGAGGTGATGCGCGCCAACCTGGACACCCTGCGGACCGGACAAGACTGCGCATGACGCACTCCGCCACCGCCGCCGACCCGAGCACTGCTCCAGTCATCGATGTGCGATCGGCCTCGTTCGGGTATGCCGGTGCCCCCGTGATCACCGACATGACCCTGAGCATCCGCTCGGGCGAAGTCGTGGCGCTGCTAGGCCCCAATGGCTCAGGCAAGTCGACCTTCGTGCGCGGGCTCCTGGGCCTCAACGATCACCTCGACGGTGAGATCGAGGTGCTGGGTGCCCCGGTCACTCGGCGCAGCGACCGCACGCCGATCGGCTACGTGCCGCAACGGCATACCTTGTCCTCCTCGTTGCGTTCCACGGTGCGCGAAGTCGTGGCCACCGGCCGCCTCGCCCATCGTCCCTGGTGGCGACGGGCGAGCACCGTCGACCGCGATCTCGTGGCGGATGCCCTGGAGACGGTCGGCCTGAGCGACCGAGCGCAGGCTGACGTGGCGAACCTGTCCGGGGGACAACAGCGGCGGGTGCTGATCGCGCGGGCCCTGGTCGGCCAGCCGGACGTCCTGATCATGGACGAGCCCACCGCTGGCGTCGACGCCGCCTCCCAAGACGTCTTGGCTCGCGTGCTGCAGCGGTTGGTGGATCGGGGGGTGACGATGCTGGTCGTGACCCACGACCTGTCAGTGCTGCATCAAGTGGTGACCCGCATCGTCGCGATGGACGCGGGCACGATCACCTTCGACGGGGAGCCGGCGGACTACACGGCATACCTGGGCGAGATGATCACCGGACATCCCGGTGACCACCACCATGACGACCGCCCGACCGCTCCTCGGCTGATGGCGGGACCCTCAGATGGTAGGGCCGACGACGGGCACTGGCATGGCTGAGCTGTGCTCGTTGACTTCATGCGCCACGCCTTGCTGACCGATCAGGCACCGATCCTGACCGCGATGATCGCGGCCCTGCCGGGTTGCCGCCGGTGTCGTGATCATCAACAAGGTCGATGGCTCGCAAACCTCTCATCTCACCGGGTTCCTGTTCGGCGCGATCACCATGACGTCGCGCGAAGACCTCTGTCCACCCCCGGCTCACCCGACGGCACCTCGTCGCTGAGAAGGTGAGCGCCTCCCAGGACTTCGCCTCGGCGCAGGAACTGCACGCGAGTCGGTCAATCGCGCCTGCAGCAGCGGGCAGCACCACTTGGCATTCCGAGTGTGCGGCCGCACGGTCGAGATCGAGGGACCGGCGGCGCAGGCCTGGGCTGAACGGGTCGCCGCCGAGCACGGCTTCGGCGACGTGGCTCACACCCTCGAGATTTCTGCCACCTGCTGAGATCACTGACTAGTGACGGTTCGAGCCCACTTCCAGCGCCGCTCGCTGGCGCAGCAATGCGGAGATTCGCTGCCGGGTGACGCCAAACAGGTCTGCTATCTCGGCCAGGGTCAACCCATCGTCGCGCAGCGCCAGCGCCAGCGAAGCGCGCAACTCCGACCCGACGTCTTCGAGGGTTTCCTTGTTGATCGTGATCAACTCGACGACTCGTGGCGAGTCCTCGGCGGCGACCAGCCCGGCGATTGAGACACCCTGGTCGATCTGCTCTTGGAGCCATCGCACCTTGCGTTGTATCTCCAACCCGCGTTCGACATTGGCACCCACGTGTTTCTCGATCTCATCGAGCGCTACGGAAAGCCTGGCTATCGAACCGTCTTGCGTTGTCATACCTTGAGTAAGTCGGACGGGAAGCCTGTTGTCAATGGCTATTTAGTTCACGGGCTCCATGGCAACGCGAGCCCGCAGCACTGTGCGCTCATCGAAAGCGACGGCACCCGAGGCGGTCAGCGCCGAGCAGGCCACGGCCCCCAACTAAGGCAACCTGGCCCCATCGAGGTCGATGAGGGCGAACGCATCACCGCTCTCGGCTGCCACCCACGCCAACCGGTTCATGTCCCCCACGATGGCGCAATCCTCTTCGATTCGTCCTGCACCACGGCGATCGCCGTCCAAGGTGTTCAGGCCTTCGGCGATGCGAACGTAGCCGAGCGCTGACTGTCTGTCACGTGCTCGGCCACGAGGCCGGGCCATTTCTCGACGTCGCAGGGAGCGTGCGCAACGACCATCCGGCTGTGCGGCAAGAGGTCATGCAGCCGTTGGACCGTGCTCAGCGGGTGGGAAGGGTCTCCGACCCAGGCCAGCAAGAGCGTCGGGATAGCGACGCGCCGCAACTCCTCTGGCGGCGGCAGATCAGCCAAGGCAGCGCCGCGAAAAACCGTCGGCAGTAAGTTCTCTGCGACCGTCGGCGGCAAGACACCGGTGGCGGTGGACGCTGGAGGGCGCGATGCGCTCCGATCGGCCTCCAGCAACGGTCCTACCCCCGAGCGCTCGATGAGATCGGCGTTCGCTGCATAGACGCGCCGTTGCGGCACCCGCGAGGCCCAGGCGGTCGGCGGTATGCCGAGCACCAGGCTGGCAAACCGGTGCGGTTGTGCGAGCGCAGCGTGCAGCAGGGTGGCCGCTCCCATGGATTGCCCCACGCCGTGCACGGCCTCAGTTGGGGACTCCGCATCGATGAGAGCCAACAGGTCGAGCGCCAGGGCTGACCACGTGTATGACCTTGGGTCATGGTCGCCGGCCGACGCGCCGTGACCGCGGGCGTCGTAGCGGATCACCCGATTCCGCAGGGCTGCGCTGGACAGGTCCAACCCCAATCCCGCATCCCGTGCCCGACTCGAGGTCAATCCATGTAACTGAACGATGGTCGGACCGGCACCACTGACGTCGTAGTCGAGCGTGGCGTTCTGTGCGGGCAGCGTGGGCAACCGGGCTCCTGGGTGATCGAGCGGGAAGCCATACAGTACGTCGTGATGCGGCTGACCAGCGTGGCACACCTTGACCTGCCCCCTGGGCCGGTCCTGGCGTATGCCGTCCGCGCCGGCGTAGATGGGGATGAACTCCCGGTCTCCTTTGATCAGCGCATTCACGTCGGCAAGGGTCAACGCCCGGGATCGTGGATGGCCCTCTGCCTTCGCTGGCCTAGATCGTTGAGCCCGGGCGATCTGGCTCGCGCCTGGCTGGCGGTGGTGGCTCGGCACGGCACTCTGCAGACGGCCTTTTCACGGGACTCTCACGGCGAGGTCGTGCTGCATCACACCGACATCGGCGTGGGCCAATGGGTCGAGCATCCGGTGTCCAACGGCTCGGCCAGCGACGTGGTGCGTCAGGTGTTGGACGAGTCGTGTGCTCCATACTCCCGCCCCTCACACGCTCTCTTGCTGGCCGGGATGGACACGGACCTCCCGGCCATCATCATCGGGCTCGATCACGCCCACGCCGACGCCTGGTCGCTCATGGTGCTGGCGGGTGACCTCGGCATCTGCCTCGACGACATTGCGGCCGGACGCACCCCGGGATCGACCCTTCCCACGGTCGATTCGTTCGCCGAGCACAGCGCCCTGTTGGAGTCGATGGCCCAAGCCCCCCAGCAGGTGCGGAGTCGGTGGTCGCAGATTGTGGCGGCAGGCGGGGGGGTGATGCCGACGTTCCCACTTCCCCTGGGCGACATCAGCACTCCGGTGGCCGAAGTGGTCGAGGTGCGCGACGTATTCGACAGCGCCGAGTTGGCACACTTCGAGAACCGCCTGAAGGCCCTGGGTCAGCGCATGTTTCCGGCGGCGCTGTCGGTGTTGACGCAGGTCATCCGGGATATGTCAGGTCAGCCCTTGCGAGCTGTCCTCCCGGTGCATAGCCGCCACGCAGAGCGCTGGCACACCAGCGTCGGGTGGTTCATCACCAATTCGGTGATTGAATCCGTCGATCCCGATCCCGCTGCGTGTTCGTTGGCGATCCGCGAAGCGATCTCACTCGGTTCCTACCCCTTAGCCCCCATCATGGCTGCGATCACCGCCCCGCACGGGGGCCTGCCGGCCGCGCCCGGGATGTTCGCTATTTCCTGGCTGGACAATCGGCGACTGCCAGTGGCGCTCGACCCGGCGCTACAGGCCCAACACGTCTCGGCGGTGATCCGCACCGACGGCGTGATGATCTGGTTCGTCACCAACGACTCGGGCATGCACGTGCGCTGCCGCTATCCGGACACCCCACGGGCGCGCGAGTCAGTCGGATCCTGGCTAAATGCGGTATGCCGTGGCCTGCAGACTTTCGACGTCGCAGAATCGATGCCTTAGGTCCGCTCGCTTAGCCCACTGGGTCCGAGTGGTCCACCGCGCCGCCATATCGACGGTCGCGGTCGACATACAACTCAATAGCCCGCCATAGGTCACGGCGGTCGAAGTCGGGCCACAAGGTGTCGAGGAAGACCATCTCGGCGTAGGCGCTCTGCCAGAGCATGAAGTTCGATGTGCGCTGCTCTCCGGAGGAGCGCACAAAGAGGTCCACGTCCGGGACGTCGGGATGGTAGAGATGTCGGGCGATGATGCGCTCATCGATTCGCGACGGCTTGAGCCTCCCGGCGGCGACCTCCTCGCCAATCTCGCGCACCGCGTCTGCGATCTCGGCTCGTCCGCCGTAATTGACGCAGAAGTTCAAGGTGATGACGTCGTTGGTCTTGGTGCGTTCTTCAGCCTCCTGCAGCTCGTTGATCACCGAGCGCCACAGCCGCGGGCGGCGGCCAGACCACACCACGCGCACCCCCCATGAGTCCATCTCGTCGCGTCGCCGACGGATCACGTCGCGATTGAAGCCCATCAAGAAGCGCACTTCCTCCGGCGAGCGCTTCCAGTTTTCGGTGGAGAAGGCGTAGGCGGAGACACACTTCACCCCGACATCGATGGCCCCGGCGATGACGTCGAGCAACGAGGCCTCCCCCGCCTTGTGTCCCTCGACTCGGGTGAGTCCTTGACCGTTGGCCCACCTCCCGTTGCCGTCCATCACGATCGCCACGTGTGTGGGCACCAGGTGAGCCGGTATCTGCGGCGGCCGCGCCCGGCTGGGGTGGGCAAACGGCTTCTTCGGTGCTTCGCGCAGGCTAGGCATGGGCGTGATCATGCCAGAGGTGCCGGCGGGCTGGTCTCGACGTAGCGCAGCGCGCGGACGCCACGCTCCAGATGCCACTGCAGGTATGCCGCGACGAGCCCGCTGGCCTCGGTTCGGTGCTGGCGCTGGCTGGCCTCGGCCGTGATCCAGTTGCCGGTCTGTAGCGCCCCGAGCAACTCGAAGGTCTCCGGCGCGGGGGCTGAGGACCCGGGCGGCCGGCATACCGGACAGACCGCCCCGCCAATCCCGGCGTTGAACCCTCGGTGCGGACCCGGGGCTCCGCAGCGGGCACAGTCGTGGAAGCTCGCCGCCCAGCCCGCGATAGCCATCGTGCGCACCAGATAACTGTCGAGCACCATCCGCGCCTCGTGGGTTCCGTCGGCCAGCGAGGACAACCCGCCGGCCAGCAGGAGGAACTGTCGGGGTGCCACTTCGTGCTCGCTGATCAGGTGATCGCACAGTTCGAGCATGGCGTTGGCGGCAGTCCACGCGTCGTAGTCGTGGGAGATCGCTTCACCGTAGGACGCCAAACCCTCAGCCTGAGTGACCGTATCGAGGTTGCGGCCTTCATAGCACTGAACGTCCACGACCATCCCGGGCTCTAACCGTGCCCCGAATTTGGACGTGGTCCGGCGCACGCCTTTGGCCACCGCCCGGACCTTGCCCCGCCCACGCGTCAACATCGTGACGATGCGGTCGGCCTCCCCCAATTTATGGGTCCGCAGCACGATGGCGGCGTCCCGATAGAGCGGCATCCACCTATTGTCACCTGCTGCCTCACACTGTTGGCATCGCTACGCGTTTCCCCGCCCTGTCCTGCGGCCCGAACCCTGCACCGTATGCCGTCCTGCGGCACCTGACGACCTGCACTCAGCGACTCGTCCAGGGGTGGACATTCATCGAACGGGTGTTCTATGCTCGCGGGATGAACATGAGTTGGCAGGGCAGCCTCTTGGACCAGGTCACCGAGGTCGGCCTGCGCGCCCTCGGTGACTCAGTGACTCGGACCCACCTCAGTCACGGGGCCTGGATCGACGTGCGCCCTGGCTGGGTGACCGGGTCAGACGAGCTGTTCGACCGTTTAAGGCTGGACGGATCCGCTGGCGTGGAATGGCAGGGCGAGCGGCGGCGAATGTTCGACCGAGTAGTCGACACCCCCAGACTCCTGCGCTACTACGACGACACCGAAGCCTTGCCCGACTCGGTGCTCACCCGCGCCCACGATGCCCTCGGCGAGCACTATCGACCGGATCTCGGCGAGCCGTTTCGTACCGTCGGCATGTGCCTGTATCGCGACGGTCGAGACAGCGTGGCGTGGCACGGAGACCGGTTCGGACGTGGTGCCACCGACGACACGATGGTGGCAATCGTCTCGCTCGGCGCTCCGCGGGCATTGATGCTCAGGCCACGCGGCGGTGGGGAGTCACGTCGTCACATGCTCGGTCACGGCGACCTGCTCGTGATGGGCGGCTCGTGCCAACGCACCTGGGACCACAGCGTGCCCAAAACCTCCGCGCCGACCGGCCCGCGGATCAGCATCCAGTTCCGCACTGCCGGGGTGCGCTAGTCCAACCCAGCAAGTAGGCCCCGCACCTCGGCGGCGGAGTCGCAACGCAGCGCGCGTCGGGCGAGGTCCTGCAACTGCTCGAGGGTATGCCGACGCAGCAGGGCTTTGACTCGCGGAACGGCCACCGGGGTCGCGCTCAGGTCGTCGACTCCGAGGCCGACCAGCAGCGCTGCAGCAGCAGGATCGCTCGCCGCGCCACCACACACGCTCACGCTCACACCTTCGGCGACATCTCGGCATACCTGCGCGATCAACGCGAGCACCGATGGGTCCAACGGGTCGAAGAGATGCTCAACGCCGGTGTTACCGCGTTCAGCAGCCATCGTGTATTGGGTGAGGTCGTTGGTGCCGATGCTGACGAAGTCGAGTAGCACCGACATCGCCTCGGCGCGTAGCGCCGCGGCGGGCACCTCGATCATGATCCCGACCTCTAGCGACGCAGGCACCCCGGCTCCCAAGCGCTTTCCGGCATGGGCCAATTGCTCCAGGGCCCACTGCACCTCCTGGACCGTGGCGACCATGGGAAACATCACCCGCACGGGATATTCGTGCGCAACCCGGCATACGGCCTCGAGTTGGTCTCGCAGCAGCTTCGGGTCTTGGGTGAAGGACCGCAGACCGCGCACCCCTAAGAACGGATTCTGCTCCGGGTCTTGCGCCCAAAAACCCAGCGGCTTGTCAGCGCCGATGTCCCAGGTTCGGATGGTCATCACCCGACCGTCAAGAGCCTCGGCGACGGCAGTGAACTCGGTGACTTGTTCGTCCACGGTAGGGACGGTGGACCACCCATCGAACATGACTTCGGTGCGTACCAATCCGGAGCCCTCGGCGCCCAACTGGACCGCTTCGGCTGCCTCGGACTGGCTGGTCACGTTGGCTTTAACCGTCACGACCAAGCCATCTTTCGTCTGTCCGGGCATCGTGGCGGCGGCCCGGTCGAGGTCTTGTTGAGTCGCGCGGTCATCGAGCAGCCGCTGGAAGCGGGCGCGCTCCTGATCGCTTGGATCAACGATGACGCTTCGATCGCGGACATCGAAAGCGACCACCGTCCCATCGCTGAACTGGTCCGCCTGCCGGACTCCGGGCAAGACCGGGATTCCTCGCGCCGCAGCGATTAACACGCCGTGTCCGGTAGAGCCTCCACCGATGGTGACGATGCCCGCGATGTGCCCAGGGTCCACTCGGGCTGCGGTTCCAGGGTCCAACTCATGGACCACCAGGATGCGCTGGCCGCCCTCGACCTCTTCGGGCGGATCGGCTTGGCCGCCGTGAATGAGTTGGCGAAGGACCCGGTCGGTGACGCTGCGCACGTCCTGGGCGCGCTCGCTCTGATACTCATCCGACAGTCGAGCGAAATCTGCCGCCACCGCTTCGCCTACGCGCTGCCACGCCAGAGCCGCCGGCACCCCTTCGGCGATCTCCTTCAATGCCGGATCCGTCACTGCTGGGTCTTGGAGGAGGGCTACATGCGCCCCGAACACCTCCGCCTCAGCTGATCCCACGTGGTCTTTGGTGGTTGAGGCGATCTCCTCCAACTCCGTGATCGCCGCCGCGATGGCCCCACCAAGGCGGTCTTTCTCCGTGCTGAGATCCCCCGAGCCCTCGTAGTCCGCAGCGTCAACGGCTTCATCCACACGCAACACCACACCGAGCGCCGCTTCCAGACCCGAGCCCATCGCAGGCACCCGTCGATCCTGCGCGCCCTCGACCCGGATGGGTGATGCATGTCCGGCCGTTGTCGGAGTTGGCGTCGCATCAGTCGCACTGTCGCCGAAATTGGCCGCGGCCAGAGCGACCAGCGCTTCGAGGACCTCTTCGGCATGGTCCCCCTCGGCTGCTATCTCCACACGATCGCCTTGCCGAACACCCAGTGAGGCCACTGCACTGAGACTGCTCGCGTCGGCCTCTCGGTCCGCGCCGTCGAGGTTGCGAAGTCGCACTTGAGTCCTCGCGAAGCGATTCACACAGGCCACGAATCGGGCCGCGGGCCGCGCGTGCAGCCCATGGGGGATGTCGATCGGCACCTGCCGGGTCAGAGCATCCCGCGCGAGGGAACCCTGGTCGGCCGAGTCAGCGCTCGGCGGGCCTGAAGCATCCCCCAAATGCTCCCGCTTGGCCTGCAGCCCCCGCTCCGCTTCGGCCTTCACCAACGAGAGCCCGGCTCCGCTGGAGGCGGTGACCACGGCGGCCACGAGCCCTTCGATCATCGCTGCACTGGACAATTCGACCCGCTGGGCAACGTCGGGGTCAATGAACTCCAAGGCCATCTCGGCCGAGAGGATGGCGCTACCCAGGTCGAGGAGCACCAAGACGCCATCCTCGCTGTCAGCCTCACCGATGGCTTCGGCGATCGCGGTCGCATCCGTGCCGAAGGTCGTTTCATCGAGCCCCGCGGCCACCACCATGTGCGGCAGGTCGCCGTGCTGCACCATCTCAGTGGCCAAACCGACCGCGGCCTGCGCCAAGGCGCGGCTGTGGCTGACCACCACGATGCCGATCATGACAGCGTGCGGTCAGCCGCCTCCAGGAGCATCGTGGTGCTGGTGGCCCCAGGATCGATGTGTCCACGGCTGCGCTCACCGAGATAGCTGGCTCGGCCCTTGCGCGCGATGAGATCCAGCGTCCCGTCGCGCCCCTTCGCCGCTGCTTGGGCAGCCGCATTGAGTGCTCCACTCAGGCCCTGCCCCGAGGCCGCGTCGAAGGCCTCCAGCGCAGGTGCCCATGCGTCATACATCGTCTTGTCCTCGACTTCGGCCTTGCCACGAGCCAGGACACCCTCGACCCCTGCGCGAAGGGCGGACCCGACGGATGCTGCGTCGGCATCCTCCACGCCGGCCAGCGGCCCGGCCATTCTCAGGAAGAACGTGCCGTAAAGGGGACCCGACGCTCCGCCCACGGTGCTGACCAGCGTCATACCGACCTTCTTCAGGTAGGCGTCGATCGAAGCGAACGACTCGGCAGCGGTCAACGCGGCGACTTTGCCCGTGCCGCGGGCCATGTTGCTGCCGTGGTCTCCGTCGCCGATGGCGCGGTCCAGATCGGTGAGGTGCTCTTCGTTGGCTCGCACGACCTCCGCAAAATCGTTCAGCCAGGCCTGGAAGGCCGCGAGGTCGGCCATCACACGCCCCAGCGAAGGCCGGGGGTGTTCACCGGAGCGTCCCACAAGCGGACGATCTCGTCGTCGGCCTTGAGGAGCGTCACCGAGCATCCCGCCATGTCGAGTGAGGTCATGTAGTTGCCGACCAACGAACGAGCGATCGTGATGCCGGACTTCTCCAGTACCTGCGCGACTTCGTTGTACATCAGGTAGAGCTCGATCAGCGGGCTGCCGCCCATTCCGTTGACGAAGGCAATGACGCCGTCACCCTGGGCAGCGCTGAGGTCAGCCAGCACGGGCTCGACGAGCATGGCCGCTATCTCGCGGGCGGGAGCAAGTTTCATCCGCTCACGGCCTGGCTCACCGTGGATGCCGACGCCGATTTCCATTTCGTCATCGCCGATGTCGAAGGTCGGCTTGCCCGCCGCGGGCACGGTGCACGATGTGAGGGCCATGCCCATCGAACGGCCGGTGCCGTTGATGCGGGTGGCAAGGTCGGTGCAGTCCTTCAGCGAAGCACCCTCCTCAGCCGCCGCTCCCACGATCTTCTCCAGCAGCACCGTCGTCCCGACTCCGCGTCGACCGGCGGTGAAGAGTGAGTCCTGGACCGCGACGTCGTCGTCGAGGACCACTGAGGCCACCTCGGTGCCGGCGTCTGCTTCGGCCAACTCCGCGGCCATCTCGAAGTTCATCACGTCGCCGGTGTAGTTCTTCACGATGTGCAGAACTCCGGCGCTACCGTCCACGGCCTTGGTCGCGGCCATCATCTGATCAGGCACGGGAGAGGTGAACATCTCACCGGCACAGGCGGCATCCAGCATCCCGACCCCGACAAAACCGCCGTGCATAGGCTCGTGCCCGGAGCCTCCACCGGAGACCAATCCCACCTTGCCCTGCCGAGGCCCGGCTGCGCGATAGACGATCTTCAGGTCATGGTCTACGCGCAGCCGATCGGCGTGGGCTAGGGCCATTCCGTGCAGCGCTTCGTCGACCACATCGGCGGGGTCATTGATGAGTTTCTTCATGGAGACCACTCAACCACGAGCACCCCACCGTGACTAGGGGAGAACTTCTAGGGGAAGGTATGCAGACGCACCCCGCGTCACGATCAGCGAGGAGACAGCGCGATGAACGATCAGATGCCACCCTTCGAGGGCTTCGGCCCTCGGGCGATCTCGTTTTGGACGGAGTTGGAGGCCAACAACAACCGCGACTTCTTCAACGCCCATCGTGACGTTTACGACGACCACATCCGGGAGCCGCTGGAGCGGCTTCTCGGCGAGGTCTGCGATGAGTTCGGTGACAGCGGCAAGGTGTTCCGGCCCAACCGGGACGTGCGGTTCAGCAAGGACAAATCTCCATACAAGTTGAGCGGGGCGGCGGCCATCGGCGACAACAACGAATCGTCCTCGGTGTTCTACGTCCAGATCGGGGGCAAAGGCCTCTTCGTGGCCTCGGGAATCTACATGATGACTCGGGACCAACTCCAGCGATTCTATGGGGCCATCGATGACGACGCGTCCGGGGAGCGGCTCACGAAGTTGGTCGAACGAGGTCGCACTGAGGGTCTGGACATCGGCGAATCAGCCCTGAAGACCGCGCCGCGGGGGTATTCCACCGACCACCCCAGGGTCGATCTGCTGCGCCACAAGAGCTTGACGGTCGCCCGCGAATACGGGCCTGATCACGACTGGATCTTCACCCGCGAATCATTGTCCAAGGTGACCGCGCTCTGGCGTGATGCGGCTCCGATCAACTCTTGGCTGACCGAGCACGTGGGCCACCCCGACGAGTGAGCCCAACGTGCGTGGCGCGCTAGAAGCCCAACCGTTGCAGCTGTTTGGGGTCGCGCTGCCAGTCCTTGGCGATCTTGACGTGCAGGTCAAGATAGACGCGGTGGCCGAGCAGTTCTTCGATGCCCCTGCGGGCGGTGCTGCCGACGTCGCGCAGCCGTGAGCCGCCGCGGCCGATGATGATGGCCTTCTGGCTGGGCCGCTCGACGAAGACGTCGACCCGCACGTCAGTCAGCGGGTCGTTCTCTGGACGGTCGGGGCGGGGCAGGATCTCATCGACCACGACCGCGAGGGAGTGCGGCAGTTCGTCGCGGACGCCTTCGAGGGCGGCTTCACGGACCAGTTCCGCGATCATGACGACTTGGGGTTCATCAGAAATCATGTCGGGCGGATACATCGCTGGGGAAACCGGAAGGTAGGACGCCAACACGTCACCCACCTCGTCGACCTGCTGGCCGCGGACCGCGGAGCACGGGATGATCTCCGACCAGTCGGCGAGCCGGTCGATGGCCATCAGGTGCTCGGCCAGATGGTCTCGGTCGACCGCATCGGCCTTGGTCGCAATCGCCACCACGGGGACTTTGCGAGCCCGTTGTAGCTCTTTGAGGTCATTGGCGATGAACTGGTCTCCTGGACCTGGGCGCTGATCGGCCGGCATACAGAATCCGATGACGTCCACGCCTAACAGCGTCTCGCGCACGAGGTCGTTCAGCCGCTGACCGAGCAGCGACCGGGGGCGGTGCAGTCCTGGAGTATCCACCAGCACCAACTGTGAATGCTCCGCGTTGCGGATCCCGCGGATGGTGTGGCGGGTCGTCTGCGGCTTGCTGGACGTGATCGCGACCTTCTGACCCACGAGGGTGTTGGTGAGCGTCGACTTGCCTGCGTTCGGCCGCCCCACCAGCGCAGCGAAGCCCGACCGGTATTCCGGGTCGCCTGTGCTGGTGTCGCTGCTGCTGCTCTCGCTCACGATGCGCTCCTGGATCGGGTCCGACGGCGTCGGTGCTCGGCGTCATCCTCGCCGTCGCCGGACGTGTGTCGCTCCTGCGCTACGTCCGGGTCGGCCTCTTCGGGTGAGTCTTGGGCCGTGATCCGACTCACCAAGACCGTGGCTACCCGACGCCTGCGGCCGGCCATCCGCTCGGCGGTCAGGGACAGCCCGGCCACCTCGGCCGAGGATCCCACAATGGGCACCATGCCTACGGTTGCCGCGAGCAGGCCACCGACGCTGTCGACGTCTTCGATCTCGATCGTGGTGTCGAACATGTCGGCCAGATCGTCGACCGGCATGGACGCGGGCACCCGCACGGAGCCGTCGTCAAGATAGGCAACCTCGAAGACGTCCCGGTCGTATTCGTCGGTGATCTCCCCGACGATCTCCTCCAGGATGTCTTCGATCGTGATCAGCCCGGCGGTCCCACCGTATTCGTCGATGACCATGGCGAAGTGCAGCCGCTGTTGCTGCATCTCACGCAGCAAGCCATCCACCGGTTTGCTATCGGGCACGCGGTGGACCGCGCGCATGACCTCGGTGACCCGGATCGACTCGGCTTTGACGCCGCGGGCGTTCACCTCGCGCGCGACGTCCTTGAAGTAGAGCAGGCCCAGCACGTCGTCGCTGCCGTCGCCGATGACCGGCACTCGGGAGAAGCCGGAGCGCAAAAACAGGGACATGGCCTGTCGCAAGGTCTTGTCCCTATGGGTGGTGACCATGTCGGGGCGCGGCACCATGACTTCTCGGGCCACGGTGTCGCCCAACTCAAAGATGGAGTGGATCATCTCTTGCTCGCCGGCCTCGATGACCGAGGTTTCGCCCGCCAGATCGACCAGGTCTCGAAGCTCAGCCTCCGAGGCGAACGGGCCTTCGGCATACCCCCGGCCTGGGGTGACCGCGTTGCCGAAGACCACAAGGACCTTCGCGAACGGCCCCAGTACGAAGCGCAGCATGGTCACGATCGGCGCGGCCAGCAGGGAGACCGTGTCGACGTGTTGGCGGCCCAGGGTGCGCGGCGAAACGCCGACAAGCACGAACGAAATCAACACCATGATGGCGACGGCAATCAGCGTGGTCTGCCAGTGGCTGTTGGTCTGGGTGTCCACGGCGACGGCCACCGCAACGGCGGTCAGGGCTTCGGCGGTCACCCGGCCGAAGGCGGCTACCGCAAGGTATGGACCCGGTTCGCCGACGATGCGGGCCAGAGCTTGGCTCCCAGCGCGGCCCTCCTCGCGCAGCTGCTCCATTCGGCTGCGCGACATGCGCTGAAGTGCCGTCTCGGCAGCCGAGAGTAGGAAGGCGATCAGCGTGGCCGCGATGGCGACCAAGATCAACGAGGTCATGGTGTCAACGCCACGAGTCAGGCGGAGCCGAGGCGGGGCGCTGGTGCCGCCGTGGTGCTGCGACCGCGCTGTGCCAAGTAGGTCAGCAGCAGGGTTCGCTGCAGGTCGAACATCTCTTGCTCGTCTTCGGTCTCGGCATGATCGAACCCGAGCAGGTGCAGGATGCCGTGGGTGAGCAGCAACAGCATCTCATCGGCCACCGAGTGACCGGCGGCAGCAGCCTGAGTGCGGGCCACACTGGGGCAGAGCACCACGTCCCCGAGCACTCCATCGGTGCTGGTCTCCTCGTCGCTGCCTGGCCGGAGCTCATCCATCGGGAAACTCATCACGTCTGTGGGCCCAGGCAGATCCATCCAATGGGTGTGTAAGGCCGTCATGGCGTCTTCGTCGAGCAAGGTGATGGCCATCTCGGCCCGGGGGTGCACGTTCAACTCGCCCAGGACGTATGCCGCCAGATCGTGCAACTCTTGCTCGGGCAGCACCGAGGGCACGACTCCTGATTCGTTCAGGACGTCGATGCTCATTCAGGTCTCCGAGGCGCACCGTCGCTCAGCGCGTCGAATCGCCCGTAGGCCTCGACGATCTCGCCGACCAGCCGGTGTCGGACCACGTCGTCGCTGCTCAGGTGGGCGAAGTGCACGTCCTCGATGCCGCCGAGGATGCCCTCGACGACCCGGAGGCCGGACGTCGTCCCGTGGGGGAGGTCAACCTGCGTGACGTCTCCGGTGACGACCATCTGGGAGCCGAACCCCAGGCGCGTCAGGAACATCTTCATCTGCTCGGCCGACGTGTTTTGCGCTTCGTCCAGGATGATGAAGGCATCGTTGAGCGTGCGTCCCCGCATATAGGCCAGGGGTGCGACTTCGACCATGCCGGTGGCCATCAAACGTGGGATCGAGTCGGGATCGACCATGTCGTGCAACGCGTCATACAGCGGCCGCAGGTAGGGGTCGATCTTGTCGTTCAGCGAGCCGGGCAAGAAGCCGAGCCGCTCCCCCGCCTCGACGGCTGGGCGGGTCAGGATGATCCGGTTGACCTCTTTGGCCTGCAGCGCGGCCACGGCCTTGGCCATCGCCAGATAGGTCTTCCCGGTCCCCGCCGGGCCGATGCCGAACACCACGGTATGCCGATCGATCGCGTCGACGTAGTGCTTTTGGTTCAGCGTCTTGGGGCGGATCGTCTTGCCTCGGCTGCTGACGATGTTCATCGTCAGCACGTCGGCTGGCCGGTCCGAGGTCTGCTGGCGCAGCATCGAGATGGAGCGTTCGACGGCGTCGCGGTTCAGGGGGTGGCCTTTGCCCACGATGTCGAGCAGTTCATCGATGAGGCGCTCGACCAGTGCCAACTCAGGTGAAGGCCCGGTGAGGCGGAACTCGTTGCCTCGGACGTGGATGTCGACGTCGGAAAAACTGCGCTCGATGGTGCGCAGCAACTCATCGCGCGGACCAAGCAGGGAAACCATCGAGACGTCGGCGGGGATGGCGATGGTGTGCGTGGGAGCATCTGGCACGGGGGCCGCCGGGGAGGTCTGCGTCATGAGGCGGACAAGTCTACCGTTCGCTTGCTGGGTGCTGATTCAGGAACGCTTCGATCGACTTACGAGCGGTTGAGATGATTCAGGAACGGTCCGACTGACTCAAGAGCGGTCCGAGGGGTTCGCCCCCGACGACGTGGAGATGCAGGTGAGCTACTTCTTGGCCGGAGTCGTGGCCGACGTTGGTCAGCACGCGATACCCGCTTTCGGCTATGCCCTCTGCTGTGGCTACCTCACCGACAACGGCGAAGAGGTCGGCAAGGCCCTGAGCATCGACCAGCGCCATCGCCGCTGCACTTTCGTGATGATCGCGAGGCACGACGAGGATGTGGGTAGCCGCGGCCGGCTTCATATCCCTGAAGGCCACGGCGGTGTCGCCCTCGTGGACGATTTCGGCTGGGATCTCCCCATCGGCAATCTTGCAGAAGATGCAGTCACTCATGGTCCAAGCCTACGACTGACCTGACCCCTCGATGGCGGGGCGCACCTCGGCGGTCCTATCGCGTGCTGCGTTTCTCGTTTGGTGCTGCGCTGCAGTGCAGCACTAGGCGGAAGAACGGGCACACGAAAGGACACCCGGCGCGGCGACGCGTGAACCTAAGCCCGCCAGCGGCTGAGCGAACTCAGCACGGCGATGGCCGCCGAACCTGCCGTGGATGTGCGCAACACCGTCGACCCCAACCGCACCGCACGCGCTCCGGCCTGCACGAACGCTTCGAGCTCGTCGTCGCTGATCCCACCCTCTGGCCCCACGGTCAGCACCACCTCACCGTGAGCCGGCAACTCATCGGGGCGTAATGCCGACAAGGACTCGGTGGCGCTCTCGTGCAGCACCAGCGCTAGGTCAGCGGCACGGATGCGCTCGACCACAGCGGCACGGTCGGCCACGCTGCCCAGCAAGGGAACCCGCGGCCGGCGGGCCTGCTTGGTGGCGGCCACAATCGTGTTCTGCCACTTGCGCCGTGCCTTCTCGGCCCGATCACCGCGCCAACGGACGATGCTGCGATCGGCCTCCCACGGCACTACCGCATCGACCCCTAACTCTGTGCCTACTTCGATGGCCATCAGATCCCGATCGCCTTTGGCCAGCGCCTGGACGAGCGTGAATTGCGGCTGGGGCATCGGCGCAGCGGTGATCGAGTCCACCTTTGCCGACAAGGACCCCTTCCCCACCTCGGCGATCCGACACGATGCCAGCGCGCCCGAGCCGTCGGCCAACAGGATCGGCTGGCCTGACCGCATACGGGATACGGTCACCGCATGGTGTCCCTCTGGGCCTTCCAGGCCCACGAGGTCACCGACCCCGACGCCAGCCAACGTGCCCTCGTCGAGCAGGAAGAGCGGAGCGCTCACCGGCCGGTGAAGGCTTCCCGGAACTTGCCGAAGATGCCGCCGTGCGAGGGGGCCATCTGACCCTGCGGACGGGACTCCCCACGGGACTCTGCGAAGTCCGCCAGCAGTTGACGCTGCAGGTCGGTGAGCTTCGTCGGCACCTTGATGTCCAGGTGCACGATCAGGTCACCGCGACCCGTCCCGCGCAGGTGCGTCACTCCATACCCAGCCAGGGTGACCGTGTCCTGCGGCTGAGCACCCGGCTTGAGGTCGACCTCGGTCGGGCCGTCAAGGGTGTGCACCGTCAGTGTGGCACCCAGGGCCGCAGCCGCCATCGGCACTTCGATCGAGCAGTGCAGGTCATCGCTGCGCCGACGGAAGGTGTCGTGATGTTTGACCGCGATCTCGACGTAGAGGTCACCGGCTTCACCGCCGGAGGGGCCGACTTCGCCTTCGCCGGTCATCCGGATCCGCGTGCCACTATCGACGCCACCCGGCACCTTGATGGTCAGGTCGCGGCGGGTGCGCACGCGGCCCTCACCGGAGCAGTCGAAGCAGGGGTTCTCGATGACTTCGCCGTATCCGCGGCACGCGCTACACGGACGCGACGTCATCACCTGACCCAGGAACGAGCGCTGGACCTGTTGCACTTCACCGCGCCCCGAGCACACCGAGCAGGTGCGGTGACCCGAGCCAGGCTGGGCCCCCGAGCCGGTGCAGGTCGTGCAGGTCACAGCCGTGTCCACCGTCAGCGTCTCTTCGCCGCCGAAGACCGCCACCCCAAGGTCGATGTCGAGTTGGATGAGGGCGTCTTGGCCCCGCTGCGTGCGCGAGCGCGGCCCGCGTCCGCTCGCAGCATTGCCCCCGAAAAAGGCGTCCATGATGTCGGTGAACGTGAAGCCCTGGCCGAATCCATTGCTTGCCCCGCCGTAGGGGTCCTGACCCCGGTCGTATGAGGAGCGCTTGCTGTGGTCGGACAGCACGTCATACGCCTGGGAGACCCGCTTGAACTCGGTCTCGGCCTCCGGGCCGGGGTTGACGTCCGGGTGCAGTTTGCGTGCCTTCTTGCGATAGGCCCGCTTGATGTCTTCAGCGCTGGAGTCGCGCTCGACACCCAAGTCGGCGTAATAGTCGTTCACTCTTGAGTCCTTGTCGTTGTGCTCAGCATCGTCATCGTTGTGCTCTGGATCGTGTGTCTTACGTTTCGAGGATGGTGGAGACGTAGTGCGCCACTGCACGCACCGAAGCCATCGCCATCGGGTAGTCCATCCGGGTCGGGCCCACCACGCCTAGACCCCCTGCGGGACCGTATGTCGTGGTGACCACCGAGGTGGTCCGCAAGCCTTCGAACGGATTCTCGGCACCGATGCTGACGGCTACAGCGTCGCCATCAAGCGATGCCCTACTCCCCATCAACTTCAAAAGCACCACATGTTCTTCCAAGGCCTGCAGAACTTCTCCCAGCGAGGTGGGGAAATCATTGCCGCCGCGCGCCAGATTGGCCGTCCCCGCCATCACCAGCCGCTCCTCGGTCTGCTCGGCGAGCGCCGTTTTTAGCGTCGCGACCACCGCGCGAGCCATCTCCCGATCGCTCTCGACCACTTCGGCCAGCGCCAGCGACAGCCGCGCAGGAGCAGCGGTAAGAGCCTGCCCGACCGCCGTCCGATTGACCAGGCCGCGCAGGTGGGCGATGGCCTCGTGGCGCTCGCTCAGGTCTTGCGCGACGTCGAGCACACGCTGCTCGACCCGGCCCGTGTTGACGATCAACACGACCATCAGACGGGAACCGCCGATCGGCACCAACTCGATGTGCCGCACGGTGGACTGGCTCAGCGACGGATACTGCATCACTGCGACTTGATTGGTGAGGGAGGCGAGCAAGCGCACAGTGCGACCCACGATGTCGTCAAGGTCCACCGCACCCTCGAGGAAGAGGCGGATCGCCACCTTCTCGGCTCCGCTCAACGGTTTGATGCTCGAGAGCCGGTCAACGAAGAGGCGATATCCGGCGTCGGTCGGCACGCGTCCGGCGCTCGTATGCGGTGCGGTGATCAGGCCCTCGTCCTCAAGGGCCGCCATGTCATTGCGCACGGTGGCCGCCGAGACCCCCAAGGAGTGACGCTCCAACAGGGCGCGGGAGCCGACAGGCTCGCTGGTCCGCACGTAGTCCTGCACAATCGCACGCAGCACGTCGAGTTTTCGGTCTTCGCTCACGGGGCTCACCTCCATCTGGCTGGCTTGGCTCGGGCCAACGCTTGTCACGTCAAGCGGCTGAGCCTGGCACTCAGGACACACGAGTGCCAAGTCTACGTGTTCGGATCGGCCTCGCGGCTGCCCACCTGCATACACGGTGGGTGGGCTGGCATGCTTTCGTCGTGAGTTCCTGGACCTGCCCGGACTGCAACCGAGCCTTCAGCCGTGCCCGCGCTGGGCATACCTGTGCTCCCGTCATGAAGCTCGATGAGTGGCTCACCACCTCGCCGGACTACGAACGCCCGGTCGCACAGAAGCTGCTGGAGCTGGCCGCGTCGTTGCCCGATGCTCACGTCGAACCGGTCTCAGTCGGGCTTTTCGTCAAGCGGCGCAGCACCTTCGCGCAACTTCGGACGATGACCAAATGGACTGCGCTCACGGTCAAACTCACCCGCGAAGTGAGCGATCCGAAGCCCAGCCGCCGGGTGCAACGGTTGGGTAGTCGGTGGTTCCACACCTACAACCTGACCAGGGCCGACGACCTGAGCAACGCGATCATCGAGATGATCGAGCAGGCATACGAGGCCGACGCATAGGCGCGGCAACCCGGCCATCGCCGCACCAGTTGAGAGACTGCGCCGGTGAGTGATCGATACGGGACCGACGTGCTGGCTGGCGACTGGAAGGTGCCGCGGCGGGGCCGCTCGACCGACGTTGTGGCCGATATCGGGATCGTCGTCGAGGACGTCGAGACCGGGTGGTGCGGAGCCGTGGTCCGTGTCGAAAAGGCCGGCGGTATGCAGGTTGTCCACCTTGAAGATCGCCGCGGCAAGACCCGCGGGTTTCCGCTCGGCCCAGGCTTCTTGGTCGACGGTGCCCCGGTGGTGTTGACGCCTCCGCGAGCCGACAATGCTGCTGCTCTCGCTCAGGCCCGCCAAGCCGCCTCGCGCACCGCAAGCGGATCCCGAGCCGTGGCTTCTGCTCCGGCCCGGGTGGCCAGCGCATCGCGGATCTTCGTGGAGGGCAAACACGACGCCGAGTTGCTGGAGAAGGTCTGGGGTGATGACCTTCGTGTCGAGGGGGTCGTGGTCGAGGCGCTGGACGGAGTGGACGATCTGTCGGCGGTGATCCGCGGCTTTGCGCCCTCGGCCGATCGACGGATGGGAGTCTTGGTCGACCACCTCGTGCCCGGCACCAAGGAGTCTCGCATTGTCGAGACTGCCCTGCAGTTGCCGCAAGCGAAGTGGGCGCGCGTCCTCGGTCACCCTTACGTCGATGTGTGGCAGTCGGTGCGACCAGCCCGGCTGGGCCTGGATGCGTGGCCGGTGATCGAGCGCGAACGATCGTGGAAGCATGCCGTGCTCGCCGAGCTGGGTTGGCCTCATACGACCCAAAAAGACGTAGCCTTGGGGTGGCGCCGCATCCTGTGCACAGTGCGGTCGTATCACGACGTGGAACCAACGCTCCTGGCCAGCGTCGAAGAACTGATCGACTTCGTCACCGTGCCCCCACCAGAATCGAGTCAGCGATGAGTTCGCAACCACCTCCTCCTCCGCCCAATGACCCCTCCGGTCCGATGGATCCCTCCGAGCCTCAGCAGCCGGACCCCAACCCCATGCCTCCATCGCAGGACTCGCAGCAGGCTGCTGCACAACCCGACCTTCAGCAGTACGACGGGCAGCAGGCCCCGCCGCAGCAGTACGGCGGCCAGCCCGGACCGCAGCAGTACGGCGGCCAGCCCAACCCCGGGCAGTATGCCGCCCCAGCCGGTGCCAGTGGGGTGCCCTTGACCGAGTCGGAGGAGAAGACCTGGTCGATCCTGGCCCACCTCTCGGCACCGGTTGCCGCTTTGGTGAGCGTGGGCATGTTGAACTTCGTTGGTCCGCTGATCATCTGGGCGATCTATAAGGATCGCAGCGCCAAGGTTCGGCACGCCTCAGCGGGGGCTTTCAACTTCAACCTCTCGCTCTGGATCGTGTATGCCGTGCTGGTCCTGATCTCGGTGGTCACCTTCGGTATCGCGATCATCATCACCATTCCGGTTGGCATCATCGTCTGGATCGGCGCGATGGTCATTCACGTCATGGCGGCTATCAAGGCCAGCAACGGCGAGGTCTACACCTACCCGGCGCAACTGCCCGTCCTGAAGTAGTCGCAGCCGCAGTGGATCATTCGGAAGTCCGCAAACTTGCCGAGCTCGAAGACGATCACTGGTGGTATCGGGAACGGCGAATCCTGCTCGCCCGGGACATCACGGGCATCCCGGCTGGCACTGCACTCGACATCGGCGCAGCCGGCGGTGGCAACACTCGGGTGCTGCGCGCTGCCGGATGGCAGGCGATGGCGCTGGAATACGGCGAGGCCGGTGCCGAGATCG
>JBGTGC010000010.1:0-5248 GCA_041746935.1 Dermatophilaceae bacterium | reverse complement strand
GCCGGACTGCTGCTCGGGTATGTCGTGATGACGTCGTACGGCTTGCCGCTCCTCGGCATTTTGGCCATGGCGGTGCTGATCGCGGCGCGGGGGTCGTGGTGGCCGCTGCCCGTGGCTGTGGTGGCTGCGCTGGGGGTGGTGTTCGTGTTCGCCGGGTTCGGTTTTGCCTGGTGGGAGGCCTATCCGGTGCTGACCGAGCGCTACTGGGACGGTGTGGCGATGGATCGACCGTTCGCGTACTGGGTATGGGGCAACCTCGGTGCGCTGTTGATCGCAGCCGGGCCGATGATGGGCTCGGGAGTGGCCCTGCTCGCGGTGAACGCCCGGTCCGTGCGGCACTCCTTGCGCGCGAGAAAGGCGGACATCACTGCGACCTTGACGCCCACGACCGAACAGGCCGAAGCGAATCGGCGCATCGTGATCCTGCTTGCCGGTGCCGCGGTGCTGATGATCATGACGGCCGACCTGTCGCAGATGAGCAAGGCCGAGGTCGAGCGCATCTGGCTGCCGTTTATGCCGTGGCTGACGCTGTCCCTGGCCCTGCTGCCGCAGAAGTGGGTCCGCCCAGCACTAGCCATCCAACTCGGCAGCGCACTGATCGTGGAGACCCTGCTCTATACGAGTTGGTAGCCGGCCTTGAGGCCGCTGGCCCGAGACCGCAGACTCCGAGCTTTACGCGCGCAGTGGCGCTGTGGCGAATTCCGCCAGTCCCTGCTCGGGTGAGACCTGAGCGATGAAGCCCAGCCCGGCTTCGGCCCGCTTCGGTGACGCCACGATGTGCCGGACGTCGCCGAGGCGATACCCACCGGTGATCTCTGGAGTGATGCTGCTCGATCCCACTTCTCCGGTGCCACTGGCGACCTTTCGCGCCACGTCGGCAATGCCCACTGGCTGGCCCGAGCAGACGTTGTAGGCGTCGAACTGCTCATCGGGCCGGTCAACCACCGCCCTCAGCGAGAGGACGTTGGCCCGCGCGACGTCGCTGACGTGCACGAAGTCCCGCATCTGCGCGCCGTCCTCGTACACCTTCGGGGACTCACCACGCTCCAGGGACGAGCGGAACATCGCAGCAACGCCGCTGTATGGAGTGTCGCGCGGCATACCCGGCCCGTAGACGTTGTGATACCTCAAGGCTATCGCTGACGCCGAGGCCTGGCGCACCCAGGCGGCGGTGTAGTGCTCCTGCGCGAGCTTGCTGACGGCATACGTGCTGCGTGGGTCCATCCGGGCCGTCTCGTCGACCAGTTCCCAGCCGAGCACCTCGCCGCAAAGGGGGCAGTGGTTGTCGAAGTCTCCGCCGTCCAGGGCCTCCAGGGTGCGCGGCCGTGGGGCTTGCTGGCCGTGGGTGGGACAGTCGTAGCGACCTTCGCCGTAGACCACCATCGAGGACGCGAGCACCATCCGGTTCACCCCGGCTTCGTGCATCGCCGCCAGCAGCGCCGCCGTGCCGAGGTCGTTGTGTGAGGCGTATGCCGGCAGGTCGGCCACAGTGACACCGGCACCGACCACGGCGGCTTGGTGACAGACCGCGTCGATGCCCTGCAACAGCGAGCGCCACTCATCGGTGTTGGCGCTGTCGCGGACGTCGAGCTGATGGGTGCCCTCAGGAGCGCGGGCCTCACCGTGGGCCATTGCGAGCATGAGGTCCACGCGCACGACCTCATCCCCGGCGGCTTCGAGCTGTCGGCAGATCTCGCTGCCGATGAATCCGGCCGACCCAGTCAGCAGGACCTTCACGGCATACCTGGGATGGCGTAGGTCACGTCGATGCCCTCAGCCCACGTCGAGCACGAGCAGCCTGCGGGTTCCGGGAGGCCCTCGATGGTGTCGGCGAGCAAGCCGGTGAGGCGCTCGAGGTTCTTCTTGAAGAGCGCGAAGACCTCCGCCTGTCCGACGCCTTCGCCGGATTCGGCACCAGCGTCCATGTCCGTGACCAGGGCAATCGCGGCGTAGCACTGACGCATCTCCCGAGCCAGCGCCGCTTCGGGTGCCCCCGTCATGTTGATCAGGCTCCAACCCTGGGCCGCGTAGTACTGCGACTCGGCGCGCGTGGAAAAACGGGGTCCCTCGATGACGACCATCGCTCCCCCATCAACGACATCGGGGGCAGCGCTCACCACGGCGTCTCCGATCCCGCGGCAGTAGGGGTCGGCGAACGGAAGGTGGCAGGCTCCGGTCTCGACGAACGAGCCGATCCGACGGATGGTGCGGTCGACGAGCTGATCGGGCAGGACGATGTCGCCGGGGGCCACCGACGCGCTGAGGCCACCGACCGCGCACGGCGCGATGATCTGCTGCACGCCGAGGCGGCGTAGGGCGTAGGCGTTGGCGCGATAGTTGATGGCGTGCGGCGGATAGTCGTGGTGCAGGCCATGGCGCGGGATGAAGGCCACTCTGCGGCCGCGCACGTTGCCGACGGCCACGGGAGCCGACGGGTCGCCATACGGCGTGCTCACCTGGTGCTCGACCGGGTCGTCAAGGAAGGAGTAGAAGCCGGTGCCGCCGATGACGGCGATATCTGCGGTTGCGTCAGTCACGGCGCTCACTCTGCCAGCCTGCGTCGACTGTTGCCGCCTGCGGTCCACTGTTGCGGCCCACACCGCGCGTAAAAGTTCTCCGGATCGGGCAAGGGTGGGGTGCTCAGAGCCCATACTGGCCAGACGTGCTCGACCATGACCAACCCTCCGACGCCCCGGATGGCGACGAAAGTCCGAAAACGCCTCCCAGGCTGAGTCGGCGCGCCCGCAGTCGGCTCATCATCTTGGTCGTCGTCTTGGTCCTCGTGGTGGTCATCGAGATCGTCGGTGGGGTGCCGACAAGGCTCGAAGTCGAGCGCTGGGTCGATCAGGCAGGGCCCTTCGCGCCGCTGTTCTTCGTGCTGATCTACGC
The DNA here is from genome assembly GCA_041746935.1 of Dermatophilaceae bacterium. Taxonomy (GTDB): domain Bacteria; phylum Actinomycetota; class Actinomycetes; order Actinomycetales; family Dermatophilaceae; genus Ornithinicoccus. Next base: position 2,359 of record JBGTGC010000010.1, on the reverse strand, counting down.
CTTCACGACACTGTTCCCGGTCCCGAAGAATCTGCTCAGCGTTTTGGCCGGGCTGGTGTTCGGGATGTGGCTGGGCCTTGCTTTGGTATGGGGAGCCGCCATGCTAGGCGCGGTCACTGCCTTCGCGATCGGTCGGCTCCTGGGACGTGAGGCTGTGGAGCAGCTGACCGGCGCTCGGGTGGCGTCGATCGATGAGATCTTGACGCGACATGGGGTTCTGTCGGTCATCGGCGTCCGCCTGGTCCCGGTTTTGCCCTTCACTGCGATCAACTACGCGGCTGGGCTGACCGGACTGCGGCTTCGGGCCTACGTGATGGGGACAGCGATCGGAATCATCCCTGGGACCGTCGCGTTCGTGGCCCTCGGCGCCTATTCGACGAATCTGGGGTCCTGGCCCATCATTGCCGCCGTGACCGCTTTGATTGTCTTGACAGCCGGGGGACTTGTAGCCGCACGAATGTGGCGTCGTCGCAGCCCAGATGCCGTGACCTAAAGGCGTCATTCGCAGGAGCGCTCTTACTCCTACACACTATTGCCGTGTGAGGGCTGCGTCGGCTCGAAGGAATGCTGAGATTGGGAGCGCTGGCTTCGGTCATCAGAGTCAAGGCATTGGCCGGCTCGATGCTCGTAGTTGGTCGCCGAGAATGGTCGCACGTGACGGACGCAAAGACGCACAATTCAGGTTGCGCTGGGGATCTGGATAAGCGTGGTAGTCGGACAAGGTTTCACAGCCTCCAGCGCCGTTGAGCCCCCCCGGTCCCGGGACGACGGGCCGGACGGGGCACATGGGACGACCATCTGCGCGTCGCAGGCAACTATAGACGTCTGAGGCGCACGTTCACCGTTTGTGCCATGTCGAGACACCTCTCCGAGATAACCGAATTGACTGGCTGGAGCACGACCCGGCGGACCGGGCAGGCAACGGTTGCAACTCATCAAGATGTAGCTACACGAGACGGAATTCCGGGTTCGGTCGCCGAGGGTCGGGTCCCGAAGGTTCGTCAGACGGGTCCTAGTCAGACGGGTCCTAGTGGGGTGCCACGTCTAGCACGCCGTCTCCGGCAGCCTGTTCTCGAAGAGACACTCGATCGCGCTTCAGGGTGGGATGTCGTGGGAGGACCCAACCTGGGTTGGGCCCTGGGTCGAAGCACGGGTGGGCGCGAGCATTCGCTGGGATCGCGCCCGCGTGGTGGAGTCCGGTTGTTGCCGGTGGCCCTCGGAGGCCGTGTGGGATCAGTCTCCAGAGGATGTCAGAGCGACGTGATGCCGCAAGGCTAGGGTTTTGTCCTTGGCCGAGGCGATCAGCGCTTGCTGGATCCGGTTGATGTTTCGGGTCAGGTCGGCCGGGTTCGTCTCGTCGTGCAACTGCTGTAGTGCCTTGGTGGCCTGGTCGCTGAGTATGCCGCTGTCCAAGCACTGCAGGTACGGGGTCCGTGGCGGGTCGTAAGTGCGGGTGTTACGCGCGGCTTTGGTGCTCTTCCACCCGTTGGCCTTCTTCGTGGGCAAAAAGAAGTTCTTGCGGACGTTCACGAACCCCCACAACTCGTTGATCAGGTCCAACTCGGCCTGGGTGTCATAGCGTCAGCGGAACGCGGACCTGCGCACGATGTCACCGTTCTTCTGTTCGACGTGAGCGTTGTCATTCGAGGTATGCGCCCGGGCCCTGGTCATCAAGATCGCGCGCTGCGCGCACCACCCGACCAGGGCGCGATTGATGAACTCACCACCGTTGTCACAATTGTGCCGACGTCGGCATAATCACAATCCAGGCCGACGATCGGGTACGGCAACCGGTCATCGATCTGCTCGATTGCGGCGACGACGTGTGTGTGCGCCCGGTTACGGATAGCCACGTTCAGGGTCCACCCGGTGAAGACGTCCGTGGCGGTCAACGTCCACGCGTGCTCACCAGCCAGGCTGTGCCCACAGTGCGCGAAATCGATCCCGAAGAACGGCGGCACCGCTTCCATCTCATCCATCGCCTGGCGCACCTGGATACTGGAACGCAACATCGCCCCGGGCCGGGTCGCTGACTTCGCCGCTGGGTACCGCGCTGCCTTCGTTGGGGCGAGCAACCGGTCGATCGCGGCCGGGCTCATCGCCACCAACTGCTCGCGCACCTGCTCGTTCAACCGGCCGCTGACCTTGCCCAGTTCCCCAAAGGCCTCCAACTGGCTCAGTGACTGCGCCATGATCACGGCCAGGCACTTCCCACACGGCTCGCCCAGCAGGGACCACACCTCGATCAGCACCTTCAGCGTGTCGTACCCGTAGGTCCGCGGCCGAGGCTTACGCCTCACCGCCCCTGCCGGGCCACGCCGGCGGGCTGCCGTGGCCATCGCGCGGTGGGCGTTCGCCC
>JBGTGC010000009.1:0-15836 GCA_041746935.1 Dermatophilaceae bacterium | reverse complement strand
CGCTGCTCGCGCCGGGCCAGCGCCTTGCGTCGGGCATCGATCTCGTCGCGCGCGGCCGCTTCGAGGCCCTGGGCTCGACCCGAAAGGGCGTTGGCCCGTTCCTCAGCGGTCCGCAAGGTCAACCGAGCCTCAGTTTCCGCGCTGCGCGCCCTGGCTGCGGCTTGGGCCAGATCATCTCGGAGGTCGGTCTGGACCCCACTCGGGCCGGCTCCGGGAGCCTCGTTGGCGGGCTCGTTCAGACTCTCTGCCTGGGCAGCCTGCTGGGCTTGCGTGAGCCGCTCTTGGAGTCCGGAAACTTCCTCCTGGGCTGTCTCGATGGAGGCTGTGGCCTGGCTGATGGCGTGCTGCGTCCGGTCGCGTTCGGCGCGCGCCCCCCGAATGGTGGCCCCCAGCTGACCCAACTGCTCCGCGACGGCCGCCATGTCGGCGTCGCTGTGGTGCAACTCCGAGAGGGCGGCGTCGGCAGCCGTCGAAGCCTGAGTCAACGTTTCCGTGCACCGTTGCAGTTCGAACGAGGCACGCTCGGCGTCGGCAACTGCCCTGGCGACGTCAGATCTCGCCTGCTCGAGGGCAGACGCGACCTCGATCGCACTCGGACCGCTCGAGCTTCCGCCACGCATCCAGCCCGGCCCGAAGATGTCTCCGTCCTGGGTGACGGCAACGACCTCTGCGGCGTTGCCGCCGGTGAAACCGCGCAGGAGGGCAGGGTCGGTGATGAGGGCAAGAGCCTGCTCGGCTTCCGGCACCAACGCCACCCCGCGAAGGTGTCCGCGAATGGAGCGCGCCAGGTCGGCAGAGGCGGCATCGATGACTTCCTGTGCCCAGATAGCACCAGCGGGCAGGGGGGCGATGGGTTGATCTGCGGCCGCCTCGGCAGCGGCGGCGGAGTCCTCTTCACGGATCGCTGCCGGGACGATCATGGCGCTCTGACCCTGCTCCTGCTCGCGCAGCCAGTACAACCCATCGCGGCCGTCGTCCAGAGAACTCATCACGAGCGCATCCCCGACCCACCCGAGCGCGGCCGCGATCTGCGCCTCGTGCCCGGAGCGAATGGTGATCAGCGAGGACACGGTGCCTTGAACGCCCGCCTCGCTTCCCCTCTCGAGCAGGGCGGCCGCACCGTCTTTGCGGTGCAGACTCATCTCCAGCGCCTCACACCGAGCGGTCTGGGACGACACCCGCGTCTGGGCCGATCGCAGCGAGTCCTGCCAGTGCGTGACCTGCTCTTGGGCGGCCTGCATCTGCTCTTGGGCATTCTCGAACACCTCGTCCAAGCCCTCTTCGCCCCGTTCGACGTCGTTGATCGTCACCTCGAGCGCAGCAAATTTCTGTTCGGCGGCCAAGGCGCGGGCCACGCTCGCGGCCTCGGCCTCCCGAAGCCTGCCCAACTCGGCTTCGGCGGCTTCGATCCGGCTGCGTCGGGCAGCCACTTGACCGGCCAGACGGGCCAAACCCTCGCGCCGATCAGCCGCGGCTTGCTGGAGCTTGGCAATCCTGGCCTGCTCGGCGGCATACGTAGCCTCCGCCTCCCCGCGGGCCGTTTCGGCCAGGACGAGGACCTCGCGGGCATCGCTGACCCGCTGGGCCAAGACTCCCTCTTCCTCGCGCACCTCGGCGGCTTGCTCCATGAGCCGCTCGGGGTCGCGACCACCGGGGCCGGGCTGGGCGCGTGACCCGTCGCCTGCCTCAGCAGCCGTCAACCGGACCCGTTCGGCCGCGAGATCGTGGGTGGATTGCAAGCGTTCGGTCAGCGCGGAGGCTGAGTAGAAGAGATCTTGCGCCTTCGACAAGGCCGGCACCGCCTCGGCGCTGCGTCGCTCGGCTTCGTCCACAGTGGCGGTGACCTCGGCGAGCGCTTCTTCGGCGCGTTTGCGGCGCTCGACCAGGATGGCCTCAGCCTTGATCTCATCGTCCAGCGCAGCGGTAGCGCTGACGATGTCGTCGGCGAGCAACCGCAACCGGGCGTCGCGCACCTCGGCCTGGATGCCGGCCGCCCGACGGGCAGTCTGCGCCTGTCGACCCAAGGGGCCGAGCTGGCGACGGATTTCACTGGTCAAGTCGCCCAGCCGGGTGAGGTTTCCCTCCATGGTCTCCAGCTTGCGCAGCGCCCGCTCTTTGCGCTTGCGGTGTTTGAGCACCCCCGCAGCTTCTTCGATGAACCCGCGTCGCTCCTCGGGGGTGGCGCGAAGGACCTGATCGAGCTGCCCCTGACCGACGATCACGTGCATCTCGCGGCCGATCCCGGAGTCCGACAACAGCTCCTGAATATCGAGCAGCCGGCACGAGGTCCCGTTGATCGCGTAGTCCGATCCCCCGTTGCGGAACATCGTCCGGGTGATCGTGACTTCGGTGTAGTCGATCGGCAGCGCGCCGTCGGTGTTGTCGATCGACATCGACACCTCGGCGCGACCCAGCGGCGGACGACCGCTGGTGCCTGCGAAGACGACGTCTTCCATCTTGCCGCCGCGCAGGCTCTTGGCACCCTGCTCCCCCATCACCCAGGCGAGCGCGTCAACGACGTTGGACTTGCCCGAGCCGTTCGGGCCCACGATGCAGGTGATGCCGGGCTCGAGGCGCAGCGTCGTGGCCGAGGCGAAGGACTTGAAGCCGCGCAAGGTCACACTCTTGACGTACACGTGCGGCGGCTCCCTTCGGGGTCTGGGCTGGACGGCAAACTGCCGCCTCACCCTACCTAGCCGCACGCACGATCAGTGGCTCATCGAGTGCTTATCGCTCAACGAAACCGATCACGCCGTCGCGCGGGGAATGCCACTGCAGCGTCGCGCCGCTGACCCGACCAGGGCGGCAAGGCGCGTCGGCATCCGGGCGCAGCAGGTCATGAAGGGTCTCGATGTCGTCGCGGCGTCCCTGAGCAGCAATCTCCACCCGCCCGTCGGGAAGATTCCGGGCGTGGCCCACCAGGGCGAGCTCCAAGGCTCGAGCGCGCGTCCACCACCGGAATCCGACCCCTTGCACGTGGCCCCGCACGAAGATCACTGCCCGCGCGACATCGATCTCGTGGGCCACGATGTGAGGCTATCGTCAGATCGCTGAACTGCCGGCAACCCCATGACCACCAAGACGACACAGATTCCACTGGCCAGCGTGCGGATGACGTTGTAGATCTGCCATTCCCCCGAGTAGTCAGCCCAGATCGCCCGCGCTGACTCGACGTCGGGGGGGACGCTGACCGTCGCCAGCGACTCATTCATCGGCACGTTCAGCATCATCGTCAGGATCAAACCCCCGAAGAGATAGACGACGGCCGCCGCGGCCCACAGTCGCGCACCGGTCCGCATACCAGCACGCCAGGCCAGGCCGGCAGAGAAGGCGATCACCACCGGGGTGGCGAAGAACGCGGGGAAGAACACGGCATTGCGCACCGAGGCGTTCATCGCCTGCATGGCCTCGATGGCAACTCGCGGGTCGGCCTCGTCCAACCCCCACATAGTTGAGCAGATCCAGGCGTAGAAGAAGCCGAAGATTGCTGCCGCGAAGACGGCACTGACGATCCCGGCGAGGCGGACGCTTCGGTATGACGTGTGCATGATGTCTCCTAATGGTACCGACAAGTACGTTTAGAATATTGGTACCAATGAGTACACTTGTCAACATGACCATCACGCTGAGCCCCACGGGTTCGCCCGGACGGCTGCCCGCCGGGCAGCGAGCCGCCCGCCACGAGCAGGTCTTGGACGCGGCACTGGCCGAGCTCATCGAGCGCGGACACGACAACGTGACCACGGCAGGGATAGCCGCCAGGGCCAAGGCATCCAAGCAAACGCTCTACGCGTGGTTCGGCAGCCTGAACGGGATCTACGAGGCCCTGATTCAACGCAGCGCCGATCAATCGGTGAGCGGCACGATGGCCCTGCTGGATGCTGGCGCTGCCCCAGTCGAGGTCTTGAATCGGTATGCCGTGGCGCTCCTGAGCTTGATCACCAGCCCTGGTTCCATAGCCCTGAATCGGGCGGCGATGTCCTCCCCGGATCTGTCGTCGCGACTGTTGACCTCGGGCCGCCACCGGATCGGCCCTCTGGTCGAGGCGTACTTCGCGGACCTCGACGCGGTGGGACACCTGAGCGCGGCCGACCCCGCTGCGTCGTTCTGCCGGTTCTATGGCGTCGTCGTGCAGGACACACAAATTCGGACACTGCTGGGCGAGGACCCGCCGGGTGCGCGCGAGATCGAGCGCCGCGCCCACGAGGGAGTGCAGGCGTTTATGCGGCTCAGCGAGCCGATCGGCGGGTCGCCAGCGCCCGGGGTGGCCGCTGACAGGTCGGGCAGAAGTGCGAGGAACGGTTCATGAACTCTTCGCGCCGGATCGTCGTGCCGCACCGCCCGCAGGGCCGGCCCGTTTGCCCGTAGGCGTCCAACGACCGGTCGAAGTAGCCACTAGCCCCGTTGACGTTCACGTACAACGCATCGAAACTGGTCCCGCCCACCAGCAAGGCCTCACTCATCACCTCACGGGCATGCCCCAACACTCGACTCAGTGCAGGTTTCGTCAGGCCATCACACTCACGGCGACCGTGGATGGTCGCTCGCCACAGCGCCTCGTCGGCGTAGATGTTGCCGATCCCACTGACCACGCCCTGGTCCAGCAGCGCCCGCTTGATCGCTGTATGCCGACCCTTGAGCGCGCGAGCGACGGCGGCCTGGTCATAGGCAGCCTCCAGCGGATCGGGCCCGATGTGCACAATCGAAGCCGGGACACCGAAGCGATGCGTGCCTGGGGTGGCAGCTTGTCTTTCGGGTGCGTGGGGGTCGGGCACCAGAGGCAGCAGAGACAACCCACCGAAGGTCCGCTGATCCACGAACCGCAGGATGGACCGGCCGTCGTCGAAGGTGAAAGTGGCATGAGTATGCCGGACTGGCTCAGAGTCACCCGGCTGAACCAGGAGCTGGCCGCTCATGCCCAGATGCACGACCAGGGCCTGCGCTGCTTCACCGGGCTGAGACAGAACCAACCAGAGATACTTCCCTCGCCGATCGGCCGCGACCACGGTGGCACCGCTGACCCGCACGGAGAGGTCATCCGGACCGGCGGCGTGCCGACGAGCCACTCGATGCCCTGTCAACGTAGCGGCAGCGATGGTCCGCCCCAAGATGTGCTGATCCACTCCACGCCGGACGACTTCGACCTCTGGCAGTTCAGGCATTCCTCGCCGCACCCCCGAGACCGTGAGTTGCGGCGCCGTTCTGTTCTTGGGCGAGCTCTCTCGGGCTCACTCCTGCTCTGAGCTGTCCGTGGCGTCCGTGGCGCTCGTGAGCAGCATCGCGGCAGCCCGGTCGGTCAGGACGTTCCACGCCTGCTCGGCGGCGACCTGCTCGGCTGCCTTCTTCGAGCTGCCCTCCCCCGAGCCGACGACTTCGTCGCCCACGACGGCCCGCGCGGTGAAGGTCTTGTCGTGATCTGGGCCCTCGTTCTTGACGAGGTAATCCGGGCCGGTCAATTCGGCAGCCGACGCCAGCTCTTGCAGGCTGGTCTTCCAGTCCAGTGCTGCTCCCCACTTGGCGCTCTCGGCCATCAGTGGATCCAGCAGATGGTGGACCAGCGTAAAGGCCGACTCCATCCCGTGAGCCACGTAGACGCAACCAATCAGCGCCTCGGTGGTGTCAGCCAAGATGCTCGCCTTGTCGCGGCCGCCGGTCGCTTCCTCCCCGCGGCCCAGCAACACATAGGACCCCAACCCCGTACTGCGAGCGACGTCGGCCAACGCCCGCGTATTGACGACGGCAGCGCGCAACTTCGCGAGTTGGCCCTCGGGCAGGTCGGGGTTGTCTCGATACAGCGCATCAGTGACGGCCACGCCCAACACGGCGTCGCCCAGGAACTCCAAACGTTCGTTGTGCGGGGCGTTGTCGTGCTCGTAGGCATACGAGCGATGTGTCATGGCCCTGCGAAGGAGCGCCTCTTCGCAGGGCTCACCCACCACACTCGCCAGCATCTCTTGCAGTTCTGCCAGCGGGCGTGGGGTGCCCGGCTGCTCGTGCGTGCCTCCCGGGCTGCTCTGGTGTGCCAAGTCGCCTGCGGCGTCTCAGCCTTGGTGCTCGGTGCGCTCGGCGGTGTCATAGTGACGGCCACCGTAGGTGCCACAAGACGGGCAGGCCCGGTGCGGCTGGGTCTGCGCCTTGCACTGGGGGCACATCGTCAGCGCCACTGCGCTGGCTTTCCAGTTGGAACGGCGGTGTCGGGTGTTCGATCGCGACATCTTGCGCTTCGGGACGGCCACGTCAGGTCCTCTTCTCGTTGTCTGTGCTGCTCGTCAGGTCGGCTAGCGCCGCCCACCGTGGGTCGATCAGGTCGTGTTGATGGTCGGGATCATCGGCCAGGCGCGCGCCACACTCGGAGCACAGTCCCGGACAATCGTCCCGGCATACGGGTTGAAACGGCAATGCAGTGACTACCGCGTCGCGCACCACGTGCTCCAGGTCCATCAGGTCCTGGTCGAGCTCGTGACGTTCGTCTTCGTTCTCAGTGTCCCCCACTTGGTGGTGATGTGCGGCACGGTCGGAGTAGGCGAACAGTTCTTGCACGTTGACGTCGACGTCGACGACGACGTCGTCCAGGCATCGCACGCACTGCCCGGTGGCAGCCGAGCGGACCTGGCCGGTGGCCAGGACGCCCTCGATCACGGACTCCATCCGCACCTGCAGGTCCACACTCGCTCCGGGGGCGATGGCGATGACGGCCGTGCCGATCGCGACGGGTGCCTCGATGACACGGGACACTTCACGCATGGTCCCCGGGCGTCGAACCAACTCACGGGTGTTGAACACCCAGAGTCCGTCTTCGTGACGGTGTGCCATGAAAATGTGCCTTGTCGCTCGAGTGGTGCCATGCCTGAAAGCACGGTCCTGGTGTGAGGGAGTGTCGGGGTCCCTTCCATCAAGAACAGACCGACAGGACAGGCTACTCCAGCCAGCGTCGCAGACCAATTTGCCGAGCCCTCACCGTCCTGGTGAGGCCGGTCCCGTGGCGTGCAGTGCTGTGGCAACGATCGGCGGCACCCATTGAGCCACGTCGGCCCCGTGGGCCGCTATCTCGCGCACCAGCGAACTCGACACGTGCTCCAACCGAGGATCGGACGGCAAGAACACGGTCTCCACCCCAGCCATGTGCCGATTCATCCGCGCCATCGGCATCTCGTAGGAGTAGTCCGCAGGGCCCCGCAGACCCTTGACAATGGTTTGGGCGTGAACCCGTCGGCAGACGTCCACCAACAGCTGATCGGCGAAGGCTTCGACCCGGACAGTTGCGGTTTGGGCCACGAACTGTGGCAACGACTCCTCGAGAAATCGAATGCGAGTGGGCACGTCGAAGGTTCCCGACTTATCCGGGTTGTGCATGACCGCCACGATGACCTCGTCGAACATCTCAGCTGCCCGCGCGATGATGTCCAAGTGGCCGTTGGTGACGGGATCGAAGGATCCTGGGCACACGCAGCGTTGGCTCACCCGCCCAATGTACTCATGCGTCGCACTCATCCATCGAAGCGACTCAGTCCTGTAGTTTGCCCTCACGAGCAGCCCGAGCGACGATCTTCGCCACGTTGGCCTCCGAGCCGGACTCGGCATCGAGGTGAGCGCTCCGGGAGGCGATAAAGGCCATACCGAGCTCTTCGCGGACTCGCGCCGAGACCTCCGTTCGGGCGGGGTTGAGGATGGTCTGCTCTTCTTCGTTGAGGTGGTGCTGGAGCACCTCGTTCATCTCCTCCACCGCATCGTCGAACTTCTGCGTGTCGGTGCCGGCACAGCGCAGTAGCGCCAACAAAGCCTCGTTGATCTCCGCGTGCTCGTGCTCCCCGTGCTCGGCATCCTCGGCGTCGATCGCGTCCTTGCGCGTGAGGTTCGGGTAGACCTTCGCCTCCTCGGCCTCGCCGTGAGCGATGAGCACCTGGGCAAAAGCCGCCCGAGCAGCCTGGCGATCAGCGGTGGAGTCACGCATGTCCCGCATCAGGGACTCGAAGAGTCGGTGGTCGGTGAGGATGAGATCAACCACATCGCCAGAGGTGGGTCGCGGAATCGTGTAGTCAGTCATGGCAGAAACTCTGCCATCGAGAACCGCCCTGCGCACCCGCAAGCCGGCCATCGCGAAGCCGTCGGGGGTCATCGCAGATCGAAGGCCGCATCATGAACCGTGGTTTCGCCGTAGGCCTTACTGCGCTGCGGCTTCAGGCCCTCGGGCCATCGTGGCTCGGGGCTCCGGGAGGACCGCTCGACCATCACCACGGCGCCGGGTCGCAGCCAGTGCCCCTCGATGAGTAGCGCCAGCATGGCCGCGACCGCATTCTCATCCAGCAAATAGGGCGGATCGGCCAAGACCAGGTCGTATGACGTCTCCCCGGGCCCGGCACGCAGCACCCGCTCCACTCGCTCGCATCGGACCGAGACCTCCCCGAGGCCCAGGGTGCTGGCGTTGCACCGGATCAATCCAGCAGTGGGCTTGTCCGACTCCACACACGTGACCGTGGGCGCGCCGCGGGATGCCGCTTCCAACCCGAGCGCACCGGATCCGGCGTACAGATCCAGGACATGGGTGTCTCCGAAGTCGATCAGCGACTCGAGCCTAGAGAACATCGCCTCTCGGACTCGGTCGGTGGTGGGCCGGGTCCGGGGCCCTTTGGGCGTGCTCAGCGAGCGACCCCCTGCGCTGCCAGCGATGATCCGGGTCATCCACGCTCCAAGAACGCAGCTCGCCCGGCATCCAGACAGTCGATGGCCGCCCGAAGCGGCGGGTGAGCCACCAGATCGCGGTCCTGGGTCACGCTCGCCCAGGCATCTTCGTGGGCGGTCACGATGAGGTCTTCGTCACGAGTCAGGCGCAGGAACCGGAGCCCACTTCGCCCACCGCTTTGGACCGCTCCGAGCACGTCGCCCTCACGTCGATTCTCCAGGTCGACGCGAGCCAACTCGAATCCGTCGGTAGTGGCAGCGACGGCTACCAGTCGCTCTTGCGCCGGACCATCAACACCCTGGGTGACCAGCAGGCACAGACCCGGTTTGTCCCCTCGCCCGATCCGACCACGCAACTGGTGCAACTGCGAGATTCCGAACCGGTCGGCGTCCAGCACCACCATCACCGTGGCCTGCGGGACGTCCACCCCGACCTCGATCACGGTGGTCGCCACGAGCGCGTCGAGGTCGCCTGCGGTGAACGACGTCATGACGGCGTCCTTGTCCTCAGCCGCCATCTTCCCGTGGAGGAGGCCGATCCGCAGCGCGCCGGTCTCCACAGAAGCGATCAGCGCCCGGTGCACCTGCAGGACCCCGTGCAGGACGGGCCCCTCTTCTCCTTCCGGCGGGGTGATGGGTGCCCCTGGACCCGGATAAGGCTGATCGATAAGCGCGCCGGGTCCAGCGCCAGACTCATTGCCGTCTTCACCCAGATCGGGATCCTCCGGCACCCCGATGCGGGGACACACGACATACACCTGGTGTCCCAGCGCTACCTCCTCGCAGACCCGTGTCCACATCCGCGCGAGCCACCGGGGTTTGTCGCCGGTGATCACGTGGGTGCTGATCGGCTGGCGTCCGGCAGGCAGTTCGCGCAAGGTCGAGATCTCCATGTCGCCGAATACGGTCATCGCGACCGTGCGCGGGATCGGAGTCGCGGTCATCACCAAAACGTGTGGCGCGGTGCTGGCCTTGGCGCGTAGCGCGTCTCGCTGCTCCACCCCGAAGCGGTGCTGCTCATCGACCACGACCAGGCCCAACTCGGCGAACTGCACATGCTCCTGGATGAGGGCATGCGTGCCGACGACGATGCCGGCCTCCCCGCTCGCGGCGAGGAGCAGATTGGCTCGTCGCTGCGCTGCGCTCTGGCTGCCGGTCAAGATGGCGACTCGAGTGGACGATTCGGCGCTGGACAGCATCCCGGCTTGGGCCAACGGCCCCAGCATCGAGGTGATCGACCGGTGGTGCTGCTGAGCGAGGACCTCGGTCGGGGCCAGCAGCGCCGCTTGTCCGCCCGCGTCGATGACGGTCAGCATCCCCAGCAAGGCCACGATCGTCTTGCCGGAGCCGACCTCGCCCTGCAGCAGCCGGTGCATCGGCACCGGGCGAGCCAAGTCCTGGCGCATCTCCCCCAGCACGGCCTGTTGGCCCTGAGTCAGCGCAAAGGGCAGGCCAGCGCTGAATGCAGACACGAGGCCGTCGGGCCGCGCCGGGCGGGGCGTGGCCGGCACCGCATCGTGGGCATTTCGGCGCTGCGCCAGAGCGGCCTGGATGACGAAGGCCTCCTGGAACTTCATCCGCCATAGTCCGAGGCGTACGTCCTTGTGGGTGCGTGGCTGGTGGACCTTGCGGTATGCCGTCAGCAGGGTGGGCAGGTGCCGTGCTTGGCGGACGGTCTCGGGGATCGGATCCGGCGCGTCTTCGAGAGCATGAAGCACCAGATCGACCGCAGCGCGGACCTTCATCGGGCTGACCTTGGGCACGCTCGGATACACCGGAATCAGACCGATCGCGAGCACACTGTCTGCGGTCGAATCGTCGGCGGTCGAGTCATTGACTGAGCTTGCACCGGGGTCTGGTGGCAACACCTGGTATTCAGGGTGGGTCAGCTGCTTGGCCTTGCGGAACGTACTAACGGTGCCCGAGCAGATGACCTTCACTCCCGGCAGCAAGGCTCCCTCATGCCCGTAGCGGCTGAAGAAGGTCAAGCTCAGCTCATGACCCGCCTCATCGACCACGGTCGCGATCAGCATCGTCCCCTTGCGATTCTTCATCGACCTGGTCCTCGCGTGGGCAACCGTTCCCAGCACCACGACCTCCTCGGCTTCAGCGAGCGTGCTGAAGTCGGTTGGCCGGGCAGGATCGAGGTAGCGGTTGGGCAAAAAATCCAACAAGTCACCTACCGTGCGCAGCGACTTGCCCTTGCCCAGCGTGTTCGCCGAGGTGCCAATGACCGTCCGCAACGGGGTGTCGAGGCTGACCGGACTCATTCCATCCCGAGCAGCCAGCGATAGGTGCGCTGCCCGCCCGCCAGTTGCCGAATCTCTACCTCTTCGGTGCCCGACGCCGCAGACCACCGCTGCACCGCACTCTCCAACTCTTCTCGAAGGCCGAGGTCCTCGCTCATCCCGGAACCCTCGATCACGGTCAGCATTTCCGGGTCTTGCGCCAAGCCCGTAGCCATCTCGGTCAGCACGGCTCGGGCCACGAGGCCGGCGTCGTCATCGACAGCCATGATCTCGCCCGCCACAAGCCCCAACCACTGCCCAATCCGGCAAGGACCGACCGAGGTGTCTCCCTGCGATGCCGCGACCGTCAGGGCTCCGTAGCGGACGTCACTGGCCGCCTCGCGCATTGTCGCGAGCGACTGGTCGACGTCGCGGGTGTCGGGGTCCCATACGGACACCGCCGCGAGTCCCTGCACAGCGGCCAACGTCGGGACTACGACAATCCTCAGACCCTCGTCAGCCCCTGCGCGAGCGGCAGCCTGCGCGGCCAGCACCGTGTCCGGGTCGTTGGGCAAGATGACCACGGCCCTCGCCGCCGTCCCCTGGGCGGCGCTCAGCAGTTGACCCATCGAGGCACGGTTGCCGGCACTGGAGTGGACGACGCTGGCTCCCGCTTCGGCAAAAACCTGCGCCAACCCCTCTCCCGGAGCACAGCAGAGCAATGCCAGGGCCCGGAGAGGTTTCGTGTCAGCCGTTCCTTCACTCGGTTCGCCGCCAGGATGTATGCCGAGCGAGCGATTCAGCGCCGTGATGCTCACCTGTTCGACTCGCCCGGCTCGGGAACCGGCATCAATCGCGTCCGGGGCGTGATCCAGATGCACGTGCACGCGCCATACGTCAGGTCCGCCGACGACAAGCACGGAACTGCCAGCGTCCGTCAGGTCGCGCTTGAGCCGGTCGGCCGACTCCGCCGTGGCGTCGTTGAGGACGAACATCACTTCGTAGGCACCCTCGTCGTCGAGGCACTCTGGCGCGTCTGCGCCGGGCCGACCACCGGTGCTAAAGAGCGGATCTTCGCCGTGAAGCGATCGCCATGTTGAGGAGGTCAGTGCCGTCCCGTCGTGCGGCCGGTCGGCTAGGACGCTCTCCAGCGCTTCCAACACCACGACGAAGCCAGCTCCCCCTGCGTCCACGACCCCGGCGCGAGCCAGACTGGGCAGTTGCTCGGGCGTCTTGGCAAGCGCCACCTTGGCCGCCTCCAGGGCCGCGAGCGCCACGGCATAAGCGGTCAAGGTTCCGGCTTTGCCGGGGCCATCGGCCACCGCGGGCTCCGCAGCCGAGATGGCGAGTTCCGCGCCTTCGGCGGCAGCTCGGGCCACGCTGAGGATGGTGCCTTCGACCGGTGCCGAGACTCCTGACCAAGCCACGTCAGCGGCGAGCTCGAGCGCTTCACTCAGGATCTGCGGCGACATTTCGTCGGTGCCTGGTCCCGCGCGCTCGACGGCCTGAGCCATCCCGAGGGCGAGCTGGCTCAAGATGACGCCCGAGTTCCCCCGCGCTGAGAGCAGCATCCCTCGGGCCAGCAGCGCCAACCCCTCGCCCAAGGTGAGCGAGGAGTCGCCTGGATCGTCCGCGTTCCACAAGAAACCCAACGCTCCGTCAACGGTCAGGAGCATATTGGTCCCCGTATCGCCATCGGGCACGGGGAAGACGTTGAGCGCATCAATCTGCGCCCGGAAGTCGCTCAGCAGGGCCCGCGAAGTCACCGCCCAGCGGCGGGCCGCCGCCAGGTCGAGCACGGTCTCAGTCACGGTTGGAGATTATCCGGCGTCTGTGATCAGGGAGAGAAGGACCACGCGGTCAGGGTTGTCGACGTTGAGGTCAACCAGGCAGATGCTCTGCCAGGTGCCTAGAGCCAACCTGCCCGAGAGCACCGGGACCGTGGCGTAGGGCGGGATCAGCGCTGGCATCACGTGTGAACGGCCGTGTCCCGCGCTGCCATGACGATGTTGCCACCGGTCGTCCGCTGGGAGCAGGTCCTGCAGCGCTGCGAGGAGGTCTTCATCGCTGCCAGCACCGGTCTCCAGGATTGCGATGCCAGCCGTGGCGTGCGGCACGAAGATGCTGAGCAGACCGTCGACATGGGCACCGGCGGCGACCTGCGCGCATTGGCGGGTGATGTCGATCACGGCCTCGGTGTTGCCGGTCGTGATGTGAAGCGTCGTGGTCACCATGCCAACATCGTGCCAGCAGTAGGAGCGCGACGCTGCGTCCGGCAGGAGTGAGTTGGGCTGGGACCACTCCTGGAGTAGGCTTGCCCGGTTCGCCGAGGGTTCGCCCGTGATCTGCCCAGGGCAGCGGCAACACACCATGAACTGCACGATCATTCGTTCCATCAACCTGTAGGAGAACACCGTGGCTGCCACTTGCGATGTCTGCGGCAAGGGACCGAGCTTCGGTCACGCCATTTCGCACTCCCACCGTCGCACCAAGCGCCGTTGGAACCCGAACATTCAGCGCGTGCGCGCCCTCGTCGGGCCGAACAATGCGACCCCGAAGCGGCTCAACGTCTGCACCTCCTGCCTCAAAGCCGGCAAGGTCACTCGATAGTTCTCCTCGTTCGGCTACCCGCCGCCACGCGCTCGTTCGCTACCCGCCGAAGTGATCCCAGCCCCCACCAGGGGCTGATTCTCCATCGAGGTAAACCCCGGCCCCGGCCATTTCGGGTTGACTCAGCGTGCCCACAATCGTCCACTCTGATGGAACGTCGCTGGGGCTGAAAGTGCCAAGAAGCACGTGCTCCTCCCCACCGTGCAAGACACAGTCACGAGCCGTTGCCTCACCCAGCGCCCCGATCAGATCCCTTATTGATTGCGCAATTCCGGACTGGACTAGGTCTATCCGCACTCCGCTGGCCAAAGCGATCCTCCCCGCATCTCGCACCAAACCGTCTGACACATCGATCATCGCGGACGCACCAGCCGCTGCCGCTGCCACTCCGGCGCGCAGATCCGGAGTCGGGCGACAGTGATAGCCCACCCACGTCGCACACGCGTCGGCATACTCAGCGGGCGGAAAACGTCCCTCGTCCGCGTTACGGAGCAGCACCAACCCAGCTGCTGAGCGCCCCAATGGACCAGACACCGCCAGCACGTGCCCTGGCAGACCACCCGAGCGCTGCACCGGTATGTCGACGCCCTGGCCTAGCGCACCCAACGCCGTGACCGAGATGCTGACCTCCCCGCCGGAGGACGAGAGGTCGCCGCCAGCGATGGACACCCCCGCGTCGTATGCCGTCTCCGCCAGCGCCCCGATACACTCCAGTGCCCACGCTGTAGGTGTTGAACCTGGGGCTACGAGGGTCACGAGCAATGCCGTCGGCACGCCCCCCATCGCCGCGATATCCGCCAGATTCTGGGTCACCACCTTGGACCCCACGTCCGCGGCGCTGGACCACTCATCCAGCCAATCCCGACCCCGCACCATCGTGTCGGTGGTCGCTAGGACCGCCGGATCGCTGACCGCGATGTATGCCGTGTCGTCACCTGGCCCCACGATCAGCGGCGAGGGCTCGGGTTTGCCGTCCCGGAGCCGCTCAAAAACCAAGGACAACAGGCCAGCCTCTCCCAACTCGCCGATAGTGCTCGGGATCGATGCGTTAGCCACGGTCAGACACGGTAGCGTCAGCGGCAGTCCTCGGCGCTCTGCCGGTTCGCTCGTTGCCCAGGAGGAATTTGTGGTCCACGCCTACATCCTCGTCCAAACCGAAGTCGGCAAGTCTTCTGTCGTGGCTTCGGCCATCGCCGCCCTGCCCGGCGTGTCCCACGCCGAGGACGTCACCGGCCCGTACGACGTGATCGCCCGTGTCGAGGCCGAGAGCGTCAACGACCTTGGCCGTCTCGTGATCGCCAAGATCCAGGAGGTGCCGCACATCACGCGCACCACGACATGCACCGTCGTCAACTTCGCTCGCTGATCGGTGCGCTTGCCGCCCTCTCCTGGGTGAGCACCGGGTGTTCTTCGGCCATCAAGGTCGTCCCCTTCGAGGGTGCCGACGCAAACGCTGCCTGTATGCAGATTGCCGAGCAGTGGCCAACCACCGTCGGCGGACAATCTGCACGTGTCACTGCGGTCGATAGTGACACCGTGGCGGCTTGGGGTAATCCAGCCATCATTGCTCGATGTGGGGCTCCGATTCTGGGCCCGACCACGGATCAGTGTTTGGACATTGCCGGCATCGACTGGGTGGCGGTGACTCTGGACGACGGTGTGCGCTTCACCAGTTTTGGCCGGGATCCGGCCCTTGAGGTGCTGGTGCCGGACTCTTACACCCCCGAGGCGCTGCTCATGCCGGCATTCTCCCCCGTCGCGGAGACCATCGAGCAGACGCTCGGAGAGTGCAGCTGATGAGTGCGCGGCGGAGCGGCCGCTCGTAAAGCACTGGTGATGCCGACCTTGTCCACATCTAGCGTCGCCGCAGCCGTTCATTCACAGGGCGGTCAGGTCTGTCACCCACCCCTGGCATAGTGGACACATGTTCGATATCGGATTGTTTCATCCCTCACCGTTTGGTGGTGAGTCGCTGCTCTGGTCTGTCCCGGGCTGCGGTGGTTCGGTGCGCCCTGCGGTCACAGACGCGACCTCGGACATGGGCTCTGAAACGGAGACGAGCGAAGAAGGGCCGGTGGTGATCAGTCAGCCTGACCCCGATGCTCCCAAGGATGAGTCGGGTGAGGCGGCGTGGCAACCGCCGGGCGAAGCGCTCGCGGCAACGCTTTCCAACGTCAGCGGCGAGATCGCGGAAGCCGCTGCCGACGTGGCCCCGGTGCTGCCTCGGCTCAGTGATGACGAAGTGAAGTCTGGCCTGACGGGCATTGACGGTATGCGGGCACGCACCGAGACGTTGACGTTGCACGTGGTGACCGAAGC
>JBGTGC010000008.1:0-3107 GCA_041746935.1 Dermatophilaceae bacterium | reverse complement strand
TGAGCGCGGTGCGCACCCAGCAGGTCTACAAGGTCCCGCTGGGCGGCTACCGGTGGGACCCGCCGAGCCAGGAGTCCCCGCTGATGTGGCGCTGGCTGTCCCAGCTGGCCTTCCCCGACGACGCGGCCGGCTCGAGCCTGCGGGCCGACATTGCCGACCACTTCGTCTTCCTCTACGGCCAGCAGCCCACGCCGGCCCAGATCGACACGATGCTCTGGAGCGAGGCCAACGCGTCGTCGGCCCACTACGAGCAGTTCCATGCTTCGTGAGCGGGCCCCTGGCCTGAGTCGTCCCTTCCGCCCTCGCACGCACGACCGGAGCGCGTCTCGGGTCGTCCCCCTCTTGCTTTGCACTCTGCTGCTGTCGCTCGTCTGTCTGGTCGCGCTGGGGCTGGGCCGGTATGACGTGTCCTTCCCTCGCGTCGTTCAGATCCTGCTCTCCCAGCTCACCCCTGGGGGTCTGGACGGGACCACCGAGGCCAACGTGGTGGTCCTGGTCCGGCTACCCCGGGTGCTCTTGGCGCTCCTGGTCGGTGGCGGGCTAGCCATCGCCGGCGCCGCTTTGCAGGCGACCTTCCGCAACCCGCTGGTCAGCCCGGAGATCATCGGCGTCTCCGCCGGAGCATCACTCGGCGGTGCCCTGGCGCTGCTGCTCGGCCTCGGCTCGGTGCTGCTGGTCGGCTGTGCCTTCGCCTTCGGGATGGTGGCCCTGGGTGTGCTGTTCGCGGTCACGGTCAGCCGTCATGGGACGCCGATGCTGATGGTGGTGCTCGGCGGTGTCGTCACCGGCTCACTGTTCTCGGCTCTCGTCTCGTTGGTGACCTACCTGGCCGACCCGTATACCGAGCTACCCGCCATCGTTTTCTGGCTTCTAGGCAGTGTGGCCACCGCCACCTTCGCCAAGGTAGGGATCGCGCTGGTGCCGATCCTGGGCGGCACGGTCCTCTTGGTGTTGCTGCGGTGGCGAATCAACGTGCTGTCCCTGGGTGACGAGGACGCCGCGTCGCTGGGCGTGCGCCCCGGTGTCCTGCGCTGGGTGGTGCTCACTGCGTCGGCGCTCATCGTGGCCGGTGCCGTCGCCGTCAGTGGGGTGGTCAGCTGGGTGGGCCTGGTGATCCCGCACCTGGCCCGGATGTGGGTCGGACCCGACCACCGGATCCTGCTGCCCGTGAGCTTCATGTTGGGCTCGGCATACCTGATCATCGTGGACACCCTGGCCCGCAGTGTGACCGCAGGCGAGGTGCCCCTCGGTGTGCTGACCGCGCTGATCGGGGCCCCCGTCTTCCTGCTGCTTCTGCGGCACAACCGTGACCGGATCTGGGACCGTGCTTGAACTCGCCGGCCTGGGCTTCGCCTACCCGCACCGCGACTGGGTGTTCCGTGGGGTGGACCTGCAGGTCCACCCCGGCACCGCCACCGCGGTCCTGGGTCCGAACGGTAAGGGCAAGACCACCCTGGTTCGCTGCGCCGCCGGGCTGTTGAACCCTAGCGAGGGCACAGTCCGGCGTGATGGTGAAGTCGGCTTCGTGCCGCAGGCCCGGACCGGTGCCTTCGCCTACCGGGTGATCGACATGGTCGTGATGGGCCGGGTGCGCCGGGTCAGCCTGTTCGGCACGCCGGGACGGGACGACCTGCAAGCCGGGCAGCGGGCTCTGGAACGGGTGGGTATCGACGCGCTTCAGCACCGCCAGTTCCCCACCCTGAGTGGCGGGGAGCAGCAGCTCGTGCTGATTGCCCGAGCCGTCGCCGCCGAGTGCCCCCATCTGGTGCTCGACGAGCCCTCCACCGGCCTGGACCTGCACAACCAGTCCCGCGTCCTGAACCTGGTCCGCGAGCTCGCCGACCAGGGGCTGGCCGTGCTGCTCACCACCCACCACCCCGACCACGCGCTGCACGTCGCGGACTCTGTGGTGCTGATGGTGGGTCCGACCGAGGTCCGCTCGGGCCGTGCTGAGGACCTCCTGACCGATCAGGCACTGTCCGCGCTATACGGCATACCGGTCCGGATCATCACGTACGCGCGAGAAGGCGGTGCGGGTCGAGCGATCGTCACCGAGCACGGCCTACCCCTCCCGGCTGTGACGAGCCAGGCGTGGACGGCAGGGACCGTGTGATCGCTCGATTGATCGCCGCGACGTGACGGCATTGGTCACGGGGCTGATCTGCAGAGTGACGAGCCCGTCGAGGAGGCGCTCGATGTTGTCCATCTGCGTGAGCCGGAACCCGCACTCACAGAAGTTCCATTTCGACAGGGCTCTAAACAGAACTGACCGGCGGGGTTGTTCATGGCTTGGCCCAGTATCATCGCACTCATGTGCGGGCCCTGGTGGACTTGTCTGCAACCCGTGCGTCTTCCGCCCAGTTAGACGTGGGCATCTCGCGAGCGTCCGCTCTTGCGACTTGCGGTGGTTGGTCTTCCCTGGGGTGGGCTTGGGGGGTAGCGTCGGGTTGCGGGTTCGGGAAGTTGCTGATCCGAAGTGTCGATTTGCTGGGGCAGATCGACCGCGCTGGATTCTTGAGTCGCCCCGCAGCGCCCTCCCGGATCCGTGCCGACGGTTCTTTGGGCATCGGTGAGGAGTTGTCGGTAGATCGCGTCGGAGATCCTGCGTTTGAGACACCTGATCGTTTCCAGGAGCTTCCTGCCCTCGGCCCGCTTACGCCGGTAGTAGGCCTGCTCATCGGCATCGAGGCGGATCTGGCTGATCGCAGCGATGCTTGACCCGTACTCAGATCCCTACGATGACGATGACGATGACGATGACGATGCGTGACCCCGGTCCCAAGGCCACCTGGGCGTTCGCGAGGGTGAGAATGAGACAGAACGCCCGTCCGGCGAGCCCATCCCCAGGACTCCTGACATGGCGTAGGAGTCAGGGTGATGTTCGGGGTGGTTCTAAGCCTGTCTTGATTTGGTAGCGCAGCACGCGGTTGGTGCTGGGGTAGGTCGTGTTCGTGGCGTTGAGGTGCTCGCACAACTGGGTCACGGCCTTGGTTTCGCGGGTGGTGGGCATTGGGTCCAGGGTGATGGTCAGGACGCCGGGGGTGCGGGGGTCGATGTCACCGGTGTGCGTTAGCACGTGCCGGGCCAGGGTGTAGGCCTCTTGGCCG
>JBGTGC010000007.1:0-8542 GCA_041746935.1 Dermatophilaceae bacterium | reverse complement strand
CGGGCAGGCGGCCGGGTTCGCCGACATCGCTCGCGCAGTCTTGAGGTCTTCGCTGCCGAGGACCGACCTGGACCGGCCGATGGATGAAGCAATCGATCACGTCATGCAGGGCTTCATGTCCCTCGATGTCCACCCGGACGTTCCTGCGGGGGTCGCTGGTCTAGCCGAGGCTGGCCTGCGCTTGGTGACGCTGTCGAACGGCTCTGCTGGGGTGGCAGATGCCTTGCTCGCCAAGGCTGGGCTTCGTGATCACTTCGACGATCTGCTGACTGTGGAAGATGCCGACCTCTGGAAGCCTGCCCGGTCGGCATACGACTATGCGGCGAGTTTTTGTGGGGCGCAGGTGTCCCAGATGATGTTGGTGGCGGCGCATCCCTGGGACCTGCACGGCGCACACGCTGCCGGTATGCAGACCGCCTGGATCAACCGGACCGGCACCGCATACCCCAAGCACTTCACGCGCCCGGACATCGAAGTGACCGCCCTCGATGAACTTCCCGGAGCCCTAACCTCCGGCAACTGACCCCAGCGCGGATCGGCTCATGGCGGCGGGGCGGTGAGTCGGAGAACAGCATCGAGTCCGCGGCGGGTGCCGCTGGTCGGCGGCAAAATCAACGTCCGTATGCCGAGTTGCGCCGCGCCCGCATCGCGCGCCACGAGTCTCCGACCATGAGGGTGCGAGACGGCGAGACGCTGAGGGCCTTCACCGCATACTCAAAGATGGCCGGGTCCAGTTTGACGATGCCGACCTCGAAGGAGAGCACGACGGCATCGAAGTAGTCCAAGACGCCTTCGTCGGCCAGAAGAGGGCGGATATCGAGGCCGATGTTAGACACGACCGCGAGTTGCGTCCCCTGCGTGTGGAGTTCACGCAGCACGCCCGGAACGTCCTCGAACAAATGCCATTGGGCTAGAAGACCGTCGTATAGCGCTCCGGCCAGTTCAGCGTCCATGCCGCCGATGTCGACCATGGTCGCCACCGCGACGTCGTGATGCGCCTGGGCGGATAGGTCACGGCGAGCGGTGGAGTTGAGGCGCGCGCTCCAGGGTCTGGTGGAAGTCAAACAGGACCGCTTCGATCGGTTCCACCCGGTCAGCCTCGCATCGAGTGGTGGGAAATTCACGTCAGAAGGGCAGATGGTGGTGAATTTCCTGCCACTCGATGAGGTTGGTGCTGGGGTTGCCGACGGGGACGGTTGGTGGTTCGCTGCCGAGATGACATCTGAGGCGAAGGCGCTCTATCGGCAATGGATCGACGAGATGTGGAATGGGGACCACAGTGTCGCCAACGAACTCGTGGCCGATAACTTCGTGGGGCACTGGCCGGACCGCGACGTCCATGGAGTCAGGGGCCTACTCGAGGCCATGGTGCCGCTTTCCGAAATGTTCGAGTCGATCAGTTTCGAGATCGAGGTTGGGCCGATCAGCGAAGACGACATGGTGGCGGGCCGGTGGCGTGGCCAGGGGACTACCTCTGGCGGTGAGTCGATGACCTTCATCGGCAACGACCTGTTGCGTATCGCTGATGGCCAGTTCGTCGAATACTGGGTGGCCACTCAGCCGGTGTAGTCGCTCAGCCGGCCTCGGTGAACAGGCAGAACGGATGGCCGGCCGGATCGAAGAGGACACGCACCCCGGGTTGTGGCTGGTGGTCAGCCAGCCGCGCCCCGCATTCAACGGCCCAGTCGGTGGCAGTCTCGAGGTCGTCGACGTAAATGTCGAGGTGCTGCGTTGCTACTTGATGCCCCTCCCGAGAGGGCCACACCGGGGTCTGCCACCTTGCTTCATACTCAACGTTCACCGTGAGCGACCCGCGATCGTGGGTGGCCTTCAGCTGTGCCCAGCCTGCCTCCGCCGGTTCGCCAGGACCGGCTGATTCCGAGTCCTGGACCGACGTGCCGAGCAAGCGCGCGTAGAACTTGGCCAGCGCTCGCGGATCGGGAGCTCCGATGGTGACGGAGGTGAGTTGCAAACGGGGACGTTTGCTCATGGCCGCTAGGACCCTTCGATGTCGGTTCGTGGCTGTCAGCAGATTAATTCGCTCGTGGTGTGTCCGCACTCGAAGTTACGGTCAGCGTATGACCGAGCCCACGGCAGACGAAAGCCCGTTCGATGAGCATGGCCGACCCGAGCCGCCGCAGCACGCGGGAGAGGTGGCGACACTCGTCGGCTTCCTCGACTACCAGCGCGCGACCTTGGAGTGGCGATGCCGTGGCCTGGATGACGAGCAGTTGCGCACCACGCTGCATCCCACGTCAATGACGCTAGCGGGCATGCTCAAGCACCTTGCGCTGGTGGAGGATGACTGGCTCACCGCCAACGTCGGCCAGCAGCCGATGCCAGAGCCCTGGGTGAGTGTGGACTGGGACGACGACTGGGACTGGGATTGGCATTCGGCCGCGCAGGACGGTGGGGATGACCTGCGGGGACTATGGCAGTTGGCGGTGGAGCGCTCGCGGGCCGTGGTGACATCGCGACTGGACGAAGACCCCGAGGGGGCCCTCGACAAGCGGTATCCGGCCTTTGGCGGTCGCGGGGAGGTGTCGATGCGGTGGGTGTTGGTCCACATGATCGAGGAGTACGCACGCCACAACGGCCACGCCGATCTGCTGCGTGAGTCCATCGACGGCCAGACGGGGGAGTAGTGGGGCGGCGAGAACGTCGCTGCTGACAGACTTGCCGCCATGAACAAGTCACTGATCGGGCTCGCTGCCGCGGGCGGGACGGCATACCTGGTGGTGGCTGCCGCTCGCCTGCGCACGTGGGGCACCCGAGGTGATGAGGCCACCCGGGATCTTCCGAGCGAGGCGCTCATGCCGCAGCCCGGCGCTGGGCTGACCCACGCCATCTCGATCGACGCCCCGCCTGAGCGTGTGTGGCCGTGGATCGCTCAACTCGGGCAGAACAAGGGCGGTTTCTACAGCTATGCGTGGCTGGAGAATCTCGGCGGCGCGGGCATCGTGAACAGCGATCGCATCAACGCGGAGTGGCAAGACCCGCAGCCCGGCGGCCTTCTTCGACTGCACCCCTCAATCGCTCTGCCGATCGTGCGAGTGGTGCCGGGAGAACTGTTCGTCGTGTCGCGCCCGGTCCGCGGCGGTCTCGGGTTTCACTGGATCTTCATGTTGAGCCCGGAAGGTGAGGGCGGGACACGGCTGGTGGTGCGAGAGAGGTATGTCGTCCCGTGGGCTCCGGCGCGCACAGTAGCCGCCGTCGTGACCGTGGGCAGTGCGGTGATGTCCCGCAGGATGCTGCTCGGCATCAAGGCTCGAGCCAGCGCTCCAGGTCCCGAGGCCGACGGAGGCGGTGCATCGGCGGAGCGGTCGGATCGGTCGCCCACGCCCTGATCCTTCGGCGTTTTCGCGGGAAGGATCGAAAGTGCCACACGATGATCGAGTCCTTGCTCAAGACCATCCGCAGCGATTCGAAGTTACCGTTGCAGACCGGCTCCCGCGTCACCATCCGCCGTGCGGTTCGCCGCAGGAGACGCTGCAGCGAGAACCATCGCGGATAGTCCAGCGCCACGATGAGGTCGACACGGTGCAGCACCACATCGATCCAGATCCCGTATGCCGTGTCGAAGACCCACTGTTCGTCCGCAGCGAGCGCGGTGAAGATCTCGCGCTGACGTTCCGGCTCGACTTGCTGCCACCCCGGCTGCCACGCCACCTCGTCGGCCAGGACGAGGGGAAGCCCAAACTTCTCCGAGATTCTCGTCGCGCCAGACGACTTGCCGCTGCCGGTGACCCCGTATACCAGGATCCGCTGTGGGGTCGGGCCGCTCAGAGTCATTACGCTTCAGGGTATGCGTGCTCCGACCTGGCAGTCCTTCGGTGGCGATCACCGAGTGATGCGCCACTTCATGAATATCTGGCCCCCGTTTGCGGGGTCGGGCATCCACATCGAGCACTTGGGCGCCGACT
Organism: Dermatophilaceae bacterium; assembly: GCA_041746935.1. GTDB lineage: Bacteria > Actinomycetota > Actinomycetes > Actinomycetales > Dermatophilaceae > Ornithinicoccus. The sequence continues at coordinate 4,619 of JBGTGC010000007.1, read as the reverse complement.
TCCGCACTGCACGGGTAGCCCTGCATCACCGCTGGTGGGCGCGCAACTATGTCGGCACGCTGTTTGGCGGGGCCATCTTCGCGATGACGGACCCGTGGTGGATGGTCTTGGTGCTACGCAGCCTGGGCCCCGACTACGTGGTGTGGGACAAGGCTGCGGAGATCGAATTCGTTTCGCAGGGACGCTCGACGGTCCGCGCCACGTATGAGGTCACCGACGAGCTGCTGGATGAGTTGCGGGCGGCGGCTGAGGGTGGCGCGAAGGCGCTCAGGTGGTTCGAGACCGACATCGTGACGGACGACGGCAGGGTGGTGGCCCGGGTGCGCAAGCAGCTCTACGTGCGAGAGCGCCAGAAGGTAGCCATCACGAGCCCGGCCGCTGAGCACCTATCTGCTGGACACCCGGCGGGGGCTGAATCTCAGTGATCGGAACCGTGCTGCTGCTCCTCGCGGGCATAGTGGTGATCCTGCTGGTCATCGCCGTCAACGGGTACTTCGTGGCGCAAGAATTCGCCTACATGTCGGTCGACCGCAACCGCCTCGCCGCACGCGCGGAGGCCGGTGATGCTGCGGCGGGGCGAGCTTTGAAGGTGACCAAGCGCACCTCATTCATGCTCTCTGGGGCGCAACTGGGCATCACGGTGACCGGCCTCCTGGTCGGCTACGTCGCTGAGCCGCTCGTCGGACAGCAACTCGGCAGCCTCCTGGGAGGGGCGGGGGTTTCGACGGCGATCAGCATCTCCGTGGGCACAGTCGCTGCTCTGGTTGTGGCCACCGGGGTGCAGATGATCTTCGGGGAGTTGTATCCGAAGAACTTGGCCATTGCGAATGCCGAGCCGATGGCCCGATGGATGGCCCGGTCCACCCTGATCTACCTGGCACTTTTCGGTTGGTTGATCGCGTTCTTCGACCGATCAGCGAACGCGTTGCTCCGCCTCGTGGGCATCACCCCCATCCACGACCTCGACGCCACCGCGACGAGTCAAGATCTCGAGCGCATCCTGTCCGACTCCCGCGACAGCGGCCACCTGCCCCAAGAACTCTTCTTGCTGTTGGACCGCATCATCGACTTTCCGGACCAAGACGCCGAGCACGCAATGGTCCCGTTATCGCGAGTCGACACCGTCAACGCCGACACGTCGGTGAGCGAGGTCAGGGTTCAGATGGCGTCGGGCCACACCCGATATCCCGTCGTCGATGAGGATGGAGAGCCGATCGGGGTGGTCCAGCTGACGGACATCTTGCGAGGGGACGTGGGGTCGGCGACCGAGGTGTCGCAAATCATGTGCCCCGTCGTGATCGTGCCGACCATGATGTCGTTGCCGGCAGTTGCCGAGGAACTCACCGCCGTCAACCAAAAGTTGGCCTGCGTGATCGATGAGTATGGCGGGTTCGCCGGGGTCCTGACGATGGAGGACTTGGCCGAGGAGGTGGTGGGTGAGATCACCGACGAGCACGACGCCGAGATGGACGAACTGATCCTGCCAGGGGAAGAGAACGAATGGACGATGGACGGTGACGTCCACCTCGACGAGGTCGAACGTGCCATCGGTCAACGGGTGCCCAAAGGAGACTACGAAACGATCGCGGGATTGATTATCGCGCAAACCGGTGAGCTGCCGGATATCGGTCAGGTTGTGCCGGTCACGCTGCCGCTTGACCCCGCAGAGTTGGTGTCGGATGAGCCGAACGACCACATCCTCGAAGTCGAGGTCCTCGAGGTGGCTCGACACGTGCCCAGTCAGGTGCGCGTTCGGCTGATCATGCTGGATGGTGCCGCCTCTGATGATGCAGAATCCGGCGATGGCCTAGGCCCCGACGATGGTGCCGAGACCGATGAGGGCGGTGACCGCGGATGAACGATCCATTCGTGGTTCTAGCTGCGACAGCGCTGTTGATCGTGTTGAGCGGATTCTTTGTGGTGATCGAGTTCGCGATGCTCGGCGCTCGTCGCCACCGACTCGAAGAGGAAGCGGGAGAGTCACGGTCGGCTCGAGCCGCCCTGCGCGGGGTCAACGAACTCACCGTGATGCTGGCCGGTGCTCAACTCGGCATCACCGCGTGCACCTTTGCGCTCGGTGCCGTGACGAAGCCGGCGGTCGATAAGTGGCTCGAGCCGGTCTTCGAGGTCATCGGTATGCCGGGGTGGCTGGCGGGTGCGGCCTCGTTTGCTCTGGCTCTCCTAGCGGTCACGTTCTTGCACCTGGTGGTGGGGGAGATGGCACCGAAGTCGTGGGCGATTGGGCACCCCGAAACGGCAGCCAAGTTGGTCGCCATACCGGCGCGGGGTTTCATCGCTCTGGTGCGGCCGTTTTTGCTCGGTGTCAATGCGGTGGCCAACAAACTCGTGGCGGCCAGTGGGGTGACCCCGGTCGACCGGGCCGCGGTGGGCGGCCAGGACGTCGAGACGATTCGCCAATTGGTCGATCAGTCGGCAGCCAGGGGGTCGCTTGAGGGTGCCTATCAGGCTCACATCACGCAGGTGTTGGAGATGGAGAAGCTCACCGTCGGCGATCTGCTGGCCGAAGGCAGCGCGCCGGTCGCTGTGGGAGCTGACGCCACGATGCGAGAGCTTCAGAGTGCGGCAGCCACTAGTGGGCACCTGCGCATCTTGCTCACCGATGCCGATGGCAGTCTGAGCAGCGTCGTACACGTCCGGGACACCCTCAACAAGGCTGTGGACGCGTCGGTAGCCGACCTCGGGCGACCCACGCTGCGGATGCCCAGGGAGACGCCGGTCTATCAAGCTTTGGCACTGATGCGTCAGCAGGGTGAACAGCTCGCGGTCATCACGTCCGACGGTGAGGCCCTGGGCGTGCTCACCGTGACCGACATCCTGCGGCACGTTTTGCCCCGCCACCGCGAGTTGCGCGCCACGTCCTGAGGTCCATCGATACTCAGCCAGGGCGGCGGGCTGCGATGAGCACTTGAGGACCCGGCGAACGCTTCCAACGCCGCTCGCAGCGATGGGGTCGGTGCCAGATCACCAACCCCCATCGCCACATACGTGTCAGCCACGCGGTCGTATGAGGAACGAACGGCCTCAAGGTCCGTCGGCGTCACCAGGGACGTCCAAGAGCGTGCGGGAAGCGGATGGTGTTACTCGGCGAGGCCAAGGAACACCAGCAGAGCGCGGTCCAACTTGACGAGATCCGCGCCGTCGAGTCGCCCGACCCGGTCACCCACGTGTGCGCGAGGCATGGTCGTGATCTTGTCGACCATGATGTTGCTCGACTGTCCGATTCCGGTCACGGTTGTCGGCTCGACCTCGACCCGGCTTAGCGGTGCTTGCACGTGGTCGGTCGTCAAGGGGCAGACGGTGACGGATGTGGTTGCGTCGAACCGGTCGTCCTGCACAATGACCACGGGTCGTGGCTTGCAACCGCTACCGAGCGATCGGCCCTCAGCCTGAGCTAGTCGCCTGAGCGATGATCTGAATTAAATTGCCGCAGGTGTCGTCGAAGACGGCAGCGGTGACCTCGCCCATCTCGGTCGGTTCCTGAGTGAAGACCACACCTAGCGCAGTCAGCCGGTCGTGCTCGGCCTGGACATCGTCCACGGCAAATTGCGCCAGCGGTATGCCGTCTTCGACCAGGGCCTCGCGGTATGGCTTGACGGCCGGGTGCTCGGCTGGCTCCAGCAAGAGTTCGGGCCCATCCGGTGCCTGCGAAGAGACGACCGTGAGCCACGCATGTTCACCCACGTCGATGTCGTGGTGCTTGGTGAAGCCGAGCACGTCGGTGTAGAACGCCAGGGCCTTGAGCTGATCGTCGACGAAGACGCTGGCGAGTTCTATTCTCATAATGGTTCCTCCTGGGTTGTCGGCCACCGTCGCGTGATCTCGGACAGTGGCGCGCTGTTGAAGTAGTGGAACTTTGATCGGCCGCGGCGTTCGGTGCTCACCAGGCCGGCCGCCTCCAACACCAACAGATGCGCCGAGATGGCCTGCCTGCTTGAACCAAGCCCGTAGCGGGTGGTCATCAGTCCGCAGATCTCGAACAGCGTGCGTCCGTCCCGAACGGCGAGTTCGTCCAGGATGAACCGCCTGGTCTCGTCGTCAAGGGCTTTGAACACGTCAACCACGTGGACATCATAGGCAATCGGGTGGTTGCCTATGATTTCTTACGGCCGTGGGTCGGCAGTCGTGATCGGCGGCGGTGCACCACTATGGGACAGATGAGCCGGTATGACGTCGTCGTGGTGGGCGCGGGCATCGTCGGCCTGGCGGTGGCTCGGGAAGTCCGACGAACCGATCCCGGAGCCAGCGTCGCCGTCCTCGAGCGGGAGTCCGACGTGGCCGCCCACCAGAGCAGCCACAACTCGGGGGTCATCCATAGCGGTGTGTACTACCAGCCGGGGTCGCTAAAGGCGCGGCTGTTCGTCGAAGGCGCTATGCAGATCTACGCCTTCTGCGACGAACACGGCATACCCACGCGGCGCTGCGGCAAGTTGATCCTCGCGCCTAGCCTGGATGAAGTGGGGCGGCTCGGTGAGTTGGAGCGCCGAGGCCGGGCCAACGGGGTGGTGGGGCTGTCGCGAGTGCCGGCCCACGACATACCGGAGATTGAGCGCGACGCCGGACCGGGTGAGCCAACGCGGACCGATCGCGCTGATCGGGCA
>JBGTGC010000006.1:0-11398 GCA_041746935.1 Dermatophilaceae bacterium | reverse complement strand
TTCGCGATCATGCGCGACCAAGACCCCCAGGGCGGCCGGATCATCAACAACGGCTCGATATCGGCTCACACGCCCCGCCCGAGAGCGGCGGCATACACCGCCACGAAGCACGCCATCACCGGGCTGACCAAGTCGCTGGCCCTCGATGGTCGGTCGCATCACATCGCGGTCGGTCAGATCGACATCGGCAACACCGCCACGGAGCTCACCTCGATGATGAGCGAAGCGCTGCAACCCGACGGCACACAGCGACCCGAGCCGACCTTCGACGTCGCGCACGTCGGCGAGATGGTCGCCTCGATCGCGTCGTTGCCCTTAGACGTGTCGGTGCCCTCGATGACGATGATCGCCACGGGTATGCCCTACCACGGCCGCGGCTAACGAAGCGGCTTTGTAGACAAGTATCGACGTGTCTAGGCCGAAACCGATAGTTGTGAATACCCTGCTCGACAATGCGCGGTGCTGGCACACTGAGCATCGCCCGGGCGACCCAGTGCCGCTCTGATCGAGGCAGGTGACAGCGCGTGGCCCGCGCGGTTCGTGCTGGGCCCGAGCGCTCCAGCCTGTATGCCGTGGCGCGAGATCCGCACGCCCTCGATCAGATCAGCCTCGTCGTTGACACGCGGGAGCAGATCATGCCAGCGCGGGAGCCGAGCCGATGGGACTTCGCCCAGCCCAGTCGAGGCGGTTCACGGGAACTCTCCGGAGCCTCGTGACCCGGCCATGGTCCATCATCTGGCTGCTGCTCATCATCCTGCGGTGCTCTACTACGTCGTCGGCGGCCTTCCGTGGACCCGGGGGCGGCAAGGGCTCTTGGCCGGACCGGACACCGCGCCTGTCGGGACCAACTACCACGCTCTCGACGCCCTTGCCTCCTTGCTCTTGGCTGCGGGATTCGCGCTCTTCCTCTGGGGTCTGTTCATGTCTCCAGCGCTGGGCATCGCCGCCCTGGCCGGCGGCGGGTCGATGGACAGCGTTGCTCTGCGCTGGCTCCTGGAGCGGTGCGAACGGCATACACCAGCTTGGACGGGCGGTGCGCAACTTGCTTTATGTGTCATTCCTGGAGGGCATGGAGCTCAATTCGCCCGTCTTCGACCTGCTCGGACCGGCGCTCGCGGCCGATGCCAACGACTTTCGGTACTGAACTGATGCGTTGACAGAATGTGCAGGTGGACAGCGCTGTGATTCTGGCGATCGGCATGGTCGCGGTTGTGATCGCGTATGCCGTGCTGTCCGTCGTGTGGACCGGGCGCGATCCGGGGTGGTACGCCTCGCTCCCGCGCCCACGCTGGCAGCCCCCAGACGTCGTCTTTGGCATCATCTGGCCGCTCAACTTCCTGGCGCTGGGCACCGCGAGCTTGGTCATGGGTTTCGCCCAACAGGCATCAGCCGGCCGGACTTTCGCGGCGTTGTTGTGCGTCTCGGTGGCGTTCTCTCTGGGATGGGCCTACCTCTTCTACGTCCCGCACCGCCTGCTGGCTGCGGCGGTATCGCTGACCGTCGCCAGCGCGCTGACCTGGGCTTTAGTCGCGGTGGGATCAAGCGCCGTGTGGTGGGTCGGAGTGCTGCTCCTGCCGTATGCCGTGTGGCTGACCGTCGCGACAACTCTCGCCTACGGCTACGCCTACCTCGTGAGCGCGGCGGGTGCCGAATGGAATCGGTGACGCATCCGAGGCGTTGCGGGGTGAGATCGTACGAACCCCTCTTGGAAGGTCTTCTCCTGTGTCACGCGCTTTTGAATCCGTCCGAATCGGCTCCTGGGATCTGCCCCAGCGCTTCGTGATGGCTCCGCTGACCCGCAACCGGGCTGGCGATGGCCACGCCCCCACCGAACTGAACGCGACCTATTACGCCCAGCGCGCCAGCGCCGGCCTCATCATCACCGAAGGCACCGCTCCCAGCGCCGTGGGCCAGGGCTACCTCAACGTGCCCGGCCTCTATACCGATCAGCAGGTTGCCGGCTGGAAGCTGGTGGCCGACGCCGTCCACGCTCAGCGTGGGTATGTCGTCGCGCAGCTGATGCACGTCGGCCGGATCGCCCACCCCGACAACAAGGACGGGCTGGAGACGGTCGCCCCCAGCGCCATCGCCGCCCCCGGCGACATGGTCACCGAGCAGGGTCCTCAGCCGCACGTCACCCCCCGGGCCCTGGAGACCGAGGAGATCTCCGGGCTCATCGGCGAGTACGTCCAGGCCGCCCACAACGCCATCGCGGCCGGGCTGGACGGAGTCGAGATCCACGCGGCCAACGGCTACCTCTTGCACCAGTTCCTCGACCCATCGGCCAACCACCGCGAAGACATTTACGGCGGGTCGCCGCAAAACCGCGCCCGGCTCACGGTCGAGGTCGTCGAGGCTGTCGCTGACGCCATCGGCGCAGACCGCGTCGGCGTCCGCATCTCACCCGGGCACCAGTTCAACGGCATCGTCGAGGATGACGCCGACGACATCGCTGCAACCTACGCCGCGCTCGTCAACGGCATCGCCCCGCTGAAGTTGGCCTACCTGAGCATCCTGGCCGCCAACGGCACCGACCTCGCTGCCGAGCTGGGCAACCGCTTCGGCGGGCCGGTGCTGCTCAACGACGGCTTCGGTGATGTCACGTCGCTGGAGTCCGTGGAGCGCGTGCTCGATGCCGGTCTGGCGGACGCGGTCGTGGTGGGCCGTCCCTTCCTTGCAACCCCCGATCTCCCCGCCCGTTGGGAGTCCGGTCGAGACCTCAACGAGCCGAACCCCACCACGTTCTACGGTGGCGGGGCCGAGGGCTACACCGACTACCCGACAATCTCCGACCTCGAGAAGGCATCCTGATGGCAGCGACAACCTGGAGCACATCCGACATCGGTGACCTCAACGGCAAGGTCGCGGTCGTCACCGGCGGCAATGCCGGTCTGGGGCTGAGCACCGTGCACCAGTTGATGAAACACGGCGCGCACGTCGTGGTCGCCAGCCGCAACGTCGAGCGCGGCCAAGGCGCCGTTGACAGCCTGGGTGCCCAACCGGGCACCGCAGAGGTGTTGCGTCTGGACCTCGCCGACCTCTCCTCGGTGGAGGAGTTCGCGGGCAACGTGATCGCGCGGCATACCCGCCTGGATCTCTTGATCAACAACGCCGGGATCATGATGGTCCCCCCGGGTGAGACGACCGACGGTTTCGAGCTGCAGATCGGCACCAACCACTTCGGTCACTTCGCGTTGACCGGTCGGTTGATGGACCTGATCCGCTCGACCGAGGGCGCTCGTGTGGTGAGCGTCAGCAGCTTGGCGCACACCTCTGGTCAGATCGACGTCGACAACGTGGATTCGATCCATGAAGTGGCCGCGAAGTATTCAAAGACCAAGGCCTACGGCAACTCGAAACTGGCGAATCTGCTCTTCGCCTACGAGTTGCAGCGCCGACTCGCGGCCCACAACGTCGAGGCCATCTCGGTGGCTGCCCACCCCGGCGTCTCCTCGACAGGTTTGGGCGAGCACCTGATCGCCGACCGGCTCAAGCCGTTTGTGCGGCCAGTGCTCCAGCTGATCACCCAGCGGCCGGACGCCGGGGCATTGCCGACCCTGCGCGCCGCGACGGATTTCAACGCCTGGGGCGGTCAATTCTTCGGGCCGGCCAGTCTCGGTCAGTCGCGCGGGGCTCCGGTGGTCGTCGCTTCCACCGACGCGTCCTATGACGCCGAAACGGCCGGGCAATTGTGGGAAGCCTCGCAGCGCCTGACCGGGGTCAGCTACCTTTAACCGGTGTACCTCAGCCGCTGTTCGCCAACTGACGCCCACTCCCAGCCGGCTGCCGCGAGGGCATATGGTCGGTGGCCTTTCGCGTCGCTATACCAGCGAGCGCGACCGAGACGCCACCAATAGCCAGACCGGCGATGTCGTCGATGATGTAGTGCCAGCCGAAGTAGATGGTCGAGATCAGCGTGAGGGCGAAGAACACCCACATCGTGATGCGCACCACGCGGGGGAAGCCTACTAGGTGCACGATGAGGGCCGCGGTGAACACGATCGAGGTGTGCAGCGAGGCGAAGGCTGCGATGCTCTGCACCGAGTTGGTCCCAAACGGATCCGTGATCACGTTGCTCCGTGCCCGGAGCATGCCTTGTTGCAGCGAACTGACCCCGGTGGTCGGCAGATCGTTGTAGTTCCAACTCCGCACGGCGAATGGGCCAAGTGCTGGCAGCAGGTAATAGCTGGCGGTGCCGAGGGCCCAGTTGAGGCAGAGGGCCGTGGTGTACCACAAGCCCAAACTGACATCGCGCGACCACACCAGCGCAGCGGCCAAAGAGATGGGCACGAAGAACAAGAACGAGATGTAGACCCACGACAAGACGTGGGCGGAGACGCCCGTGCCCAGGACGGTATGTAGGACCTCGGCGGGGACGGTGCCGAAGGCGAGCAGCCGGTCGCTCGCAGCCAACATGGCGTCGTCGGACTGCTGGCGCGCGACGGGTAGGAAACTCTTGAGGTTACGGTAGCCGACGTAGGTGACGTAAAAACTGGCTAACGCAACGAGCACGACCACCAGGCGCTGCAACGGCCAACGCTCGTAGACAACCTCTTTCAGGGCGGATCGGACGTCACTCCAGCGTTGCGCACGAGAGATGACTCGGGGGATGAGGTCGGCGGCAATGAAGAGGAATAAGATGAGGGGGAGGCGGGTCCAGCTCGGGCCGAGAAAGCCGTCGGGGTCGCGCAAAGGCAGGTCTAGAGTGAGCGCTCCGAAGACCGCCAGTCCACCCGTGATCAAGGCGGTCGCAACGGCTAAACCGAGCCCACGCCCCTTGCGCACGATCGACTGAAGGTGTGGGGTCATCGGACTATTGTGCCCTGGAAGGCCTTCAGAGACACATTGGACCCCACCAAAGCACGACGAATGCGACTCAATCGTGCCATTGCGTCGGGCGTGCGGCATTCAGATGGCACGAAGATGAACTCGCGTTGACACTCTGGAATCTGGCCGCAAACGCAAACGCAAACGCAAACGCAGACCCAGCAACCGCCGCGAGGTTTCTGGGTGCCTCGCAGCGGTTGACTGGGCTTGTGTCTCCGGCCGCGATGGACCGGAGGTTGCCTGTCACGGCCAGACGCGGACCTTCAGCGCCAACTGAACGTTGGCGATCGTGTTCAAGATCGTCGCCGTCGACGATCCGGCGAAGAGCAGCCCGACTGGGTTGTTCGCCAGGTCCAGCACCAATGAGCCGGAGTCGCCTCCAGCAGACATGTCCGTCGTGACGATCTGGTTACAGAACTTCGCGACGTTTCCGCCGCCGTAGTTCACGTTGATCGTCGCGTTCACGGCGGTGACCTGGCCGGTGGTGAAGTGGGTCGTGCGGCCGGTCTTCTTCAACAGTTGACCGACTGCGGCAGCCTTCACTGCCGAGGCGGGGTAGCCGTTCCAGTAGATGTCGCGATCGAGGTTGTCGAACGAGACTTCGGCGATGGCCGCGTCGACCGCGTTGCACGAGCCGTCGAACTTGATCGGCACGAAGCGGGACAACCGGCCAACAGCGTCGGCAGCAGTGCCGCCATCGATCGGTCCGGGTTGATAGATCGGGTCGCCGATGTTGGCCTGGTTGGAATTGGCCAGCACGTGGTTGTTGCTGAGGATGTAGTAGCGCGGGGGCTTGCCAGGCACCGGTGAGAGGTCGTAGCAGCCAGCACCGATGGTGCCAGCGGTGATCTTGTAGTGGCCGACGCTGTAGCCGGGACGCACAGGGCGGACCCGCTTAGCCAAGCTCTGGACGTCGACGCCATGAACTTCGGCGTCGTGAGGCGCGTTTGCGCCACCGGCGAAGACGTGTCCGACGTCGACTACGTCGGTCGGCACTTTGCTCACGGTCTTGGGTAGAGCCTGGCTCGTGCCGAGCATGGAGGACGGCAACTTCTCGGTCACCAAGACCATTACGCTCTTGGTCTCGCTCTGGACGCCGTTACTGATCTTGTAGCCGAGGCCGACTCCGACCACGTTGTCGGTGCCCATGAGTTTTTCCTGCGCGGCATCGCGAGCTTGAGCTACTTCTTCGAATCCGACGGGTACGGCTTCGGTCCCCGCGGTGAGGTCGTCGTGGTGCATGAGTGTGTCCCTTCACTGCTGTCGTATGACGTCAGCCGGCGGGCCTTTCCCGTCGCACATCGTCTGACACCAGCAAGAGAGGCCCCCTTCGCCCCCGATACGTCGGAAGTTGCGACAGGACGGGATGGCTCACGCAGATCTCTCGTTGTCGCAATCTGGGGGCACCGCGAGCGCGTTCCAGCGCAGGAGGGCTGTTACGTTGCAGCGATGGGTACGGATGATCTGAATCTCGGTATGGACGTGGCCGGCGCAAGCAGCAACGAGCAAGGAGTGCCGCCTGCGCTGAGCGAGGCCAACGCCTTCATGGATGAGCGCGAAGAGGTCCACGGGGTCGGTCTTGGCGCGACCGAAGACGGGGAGAACTGTGTCGTGATCTTTGCTGATCGGATCCCGACCGATGCCGTTCCAGATTCGCTAGACGGTCTACCGGTCCGCGTCCAGGACAGCGACTCCTTCTTCGCCGAGTCAGAAGACCCGCAGGTTTAGCTGGCGTCTCGGGCCACCGCTTCGGCACCGCGCAGCACTCGCAGCAGGTTGGTGCCGGCGATTTTTCGCAGATCTTCGTCGCTGAATCCGCGCTCGGCTAGAGCAGCAAACAGCTGCGGATAGCAGGACACGTCTTCCAAACCAACGGGCAACTCAGGCACCCCGTCGTAGTCGCCGCCGATCCCGACATGGTCGATCCCGGCCACGTCACGCAGGTGCTCTATGTGGGTCACCACGTGAGCCAGGGTGGCCTTCGGCTGGGGGTGGGTCTGCTCGTATCGCGTGACCCACGGCTTGAAGGCCTCCAGGTCGGTGACGTTCACCCCCTCGGATTGGGCGACCTCGGACGCTTCCATCCGCCAGTCCCAACACTCCTGCGAGACGAAGTCGGGGGCGAACACCGCCATACACACTCCACCAGCGGCGGCCATCGTGGCCAAGACGTCGTCGGGCACGTTGCGCGGCGAATCGCAGATCGCCCGAGCGCTCGAGTGGCTGAAGATGACCGGCGCTGCCGAAACGTCCAGCGCATCGCGCATGGTGTCGGCCGAGACGTGCGACAGATCAACCAACATGCCCAGGCGGTTCATCTCGCGGACGACGTCGCGGCCGTAATCGGTCAACCCGCCGTGCACTGGCTTATCGGTGGCCGAGTCAGCCCAGTCTGTGTTGTCGTTGTGGGTCAGCGTCATGTATCGCACACCGAGTCGATACAGCGTCCGAAGCGTCCCGAGCGAGTCACCGATGGAGTGACCGCCCTCGGCCCCCATGAGCGATGCCACCCGTCCGGTCACAAACACGCGCTCCACGTCGTCGGCGGTCAACGCGAGGCCGAGATCGCCGGCATACCGCTCGATCATCGAGTGCACGGCCTCGATCTGCTCCAGCGTCTGAATGACCGCCTGGCCACGCGGCAACGTCGAGGGCACCCAGACGGACCAGAACTGTGCGCCGACGCACCCGGCCCGCAGCCGAGGGATGTCGGTATGCGTGTTCGGCGACGGTTTCGAGATGTCCAGCACGTCCCAGTCGTATGCCGCCTGCTTGCGGGCCTCCCACGCCAGATCGTTGTGCCCATCGATCAGCGGAGTGCTGGCCAGCAATGCGGTCACGTGGTCGAGATACGTCGTCGAAGTCACCGGATCACTCTGGCACAACAGCACTCGACAGTTCCTCGATGTGGACGCCATGTGCGTGCGACCGGGGCAGAGCTCCGTCAACAATTCGTAAGGCTCCGGGACGTTGTTCACGATTAAACTCAACCGGTGGTCACCGTCCTAGTCGCTGATGACGACGACACCGTGCGCGAGGTCGTCGCGGCATACCTGCATCGGGCGGGATTTCCGACGGTGGAGGCCCGTGACGGGCTCGATGCCGTTGCGGTTGTCCGTGATCAGCGCCCACAACTCGTCGTGCTTGACGTCATGTTGCCGGGCATTGACGGGTTCGAAGCGCTGAAGCGCATGCGCGAGATCGACCCCCGACTCCCGGTGCTGCTGCTCACCGCACGGACTACCGAGGCTGATCGGATCAACGGGCTGGAGATCGGCGCGGACGACTATGTAGTCAAACCGTTCAGCGCCCGAGAGCTGGTCCTGCGTGTGCAGGCGTTGGTCCGTCGGGCCAGCGACAGCCCCGCAGGCACCTCAGCCACGGGGATAGCAACAGCCACCGCGGTGAACACCGTGGTGGGCACGATCCGCGACGGGGATCTGATGGTGGATCCGGCCGCCCGTTCGGTATGCCGAGGAAGCCAGAGCCTGTCGCTGACCAGTCGGGAGTTCGACTTGTTGATCTTCTTGATGTCGCACCCCGGTGTCGTCGTGAGTCGCGAGGCGCTGATGAACCAGGTGTGGGGCTGGGACTTCGGCGACGACTCCACGGTGACGGTGCACATCCGCCGCCTGCGCAACAAGGTCGAGATCGATCCGGCCAATCCGCAGCGCGTCATCACGGTCTGGGGCTCGGGATACCGCTGGGATCGGCATACCGAATCGCACCCCGGATGAGACCCGAAGTCGAAGCCGTTGCTCTGGCGGCAGGCACTGCCGGAGCCGTCGGGGTCGTGGGTGCGATCGCCACCATTGCGCTGGCCCGCAGATCGGTTGCTCTCGCCACCGCCATGGGGCCGGTGGTCGTTGTGGCCAGCATGGCGGCGGGGATCTACGTCACTGCCCAGCAGATGTTCTTGTCCTCGAGCGATTTCACGTTGATCTCGCTGGTCCTGGCCGCGTGCGTGCCGATCGCCTTTGTATGCGGAGTCTTCCTCTATCGAGCCGTTCGCCGGATCGACACATCAGCGACTCAGGCGATGACCGATCGAGAGCGCGACCGGTCGTTGGCGGCGAGCCGGCGCGAGATGATCTCGTGGGCCAGTCACGACCTGAAGTCCCCCTTGGCGGGGATCAGGATCATGGCGGAGGCGCTGGAAGACGGCATCGCGACCGACCCGGCTGACTATCACCGTCGGATTCGGCACGAGAGTGACCGGATGAATCGGATGGTCGATGACCTGCTCGAGATGTCACGCCTCAATCAGGGCGACATCCAAAGCGACCTCGACTCCGTGCGGACGCTGTTGGACCTCACCGAGGTGACTCAAGACGTCATCCGAAGCCAACACGTGGTGGCCGAGCAGCACGGCGTCACGGTTGAAGTCAACGAGAGCGGACCGATGTGTGTGACCGTCGACCCTTCGCGGATCGAACGTGCTGTGGCCAACGTGGTCCGCAATGCCATTCTCTACACGCCGGAGGGCGGTGTCGTGCAGGTGAGCCTCGAGCGCACCGGAGCCGCTCGGGCCGCTGGAGGCTCTGGCTGTTCGGGTGGATCTGGGGGTTCTCATGGTTCTGGCAGGTCGGTTGGTCCTGTCGGTTCTCGTGGAACGGGGCAGACCGTGTATCTGCATGTCAGCGACACTTGCGGCGGCCTGTCGGCTGAGGATCTGGAGCGCATGTTTGACCCTGGGTGGCGAGGCAGCGCCTCGCGGACCCCCCAGGCAGGAGCCGGGATCGGGGTGGGTCTGACTATTACTCAAGCGATCGTGAGTGAAGCCGGAGGCAGCGTCGAGATCGACAACTTCCGTGACGGCTGCCGGGTCAGCGTGGCTCTGCCAGCCACTTGATCACCGCAGGCCCCGCAGTTCGAGGACTTTGCATCGATTCGCAGCAAAGTCACCGTGAGCGGCCGATTCTCGTGACTTTCCTGCGAGTCGATGCGTGAGCACCGATCGCCGAGTGCGGGTCATCAACACCGACCAGCGGCTGTTCTGGCTTAGGCGGTGCCGGGGCCTTCGATGGGGTCGCCGGTGACTGCGGCCGCGATGGCTTCGGCGATGGGAGTCTTGCCGTCGTTGAAGGTGATCGTTCGTCCTGACGTGCTCGCGTCGTGCAACACCGCGGCTATGACGGCAGCGACGTTGGCGCGCGAGACCTTGGCGGCTTCTTCGGTTTCAGCGTCAATCAGGCCAGTGCCTTCATCCTCGGTGAGCCCGCTCGGCCCGAGCACGGTCCAATCCAGCCCTGGAGCTCCCCGCAGGTATTCATCTGCAGCGGCCTTCGCCTCGGCGTAGGCGAAGAAGGCGTTGTCGCTCGGCACGCCGTGATCAGGGCCAGCGCCGAAGTACGAGACCATCACAAACCTGTTGACGCCAGCTGTCCGTGCAGCGTCGACGGTAGCGATGGCTGCATCACGGTCGACTGCATACGTGCGATCTGCGCTGCCACCGCCCGCACCGGCCGACCACACCACGGCCTGCTGGCCGGCTAGGGCGTCGGCGATCTGGTCCGCAGTGAGCTTTTCGACGTCGGCCACCGTGGCCCCCCCACCCGCCGCCTCGACCTCAGCCGCGTGGTCGGGGTTCCGGATGATCGAGGTCACCTCGTCGCCACGGTCGGCAAGGATTCGGGTGAGCAGCAGGCCGATCTTGCCGTGGCCGCCGACGATGGCGATACGCATAGGTGAAGAAGGCATCCTTCAACCCTAAGTGGGGGGCTCCTCGATGAGCGACTGGGGTGGGGTCCTTGAACGACTGGCGTGGGGCTCGGTGAGCGCCCGGGGCGATAGTGGTGAGCCGCACGGCACACACACCACTATGGCCCCAGTGCATGCCTTTGTCCCCGCCGTGGTGGTGGGGTGTTGGGCTGGGCAGTTAGACGTGCCAGGTCACGCCGGTGGGGTGGTCGGTCGCGGTGAGGTCTTTGTCGTGGACAATCGTGTGGTGCCGCCCGCAGAGCAGCGCATAGTTGGACAGGTCTGACCGCCCACTGCGTGACCAGTGGACGACGTGGTGCGCGTCGCACCAGGGTGCCGGGACCGTGCAGCCAAGGAAGCTGCAATGCCTGTCGCGGTGGTGCAACGCGCGCCGTTGTCCGGGGGTGACGAGCCTTTTGGTGCGTCCTTGGTCCAGGATTTCGCCGCCGGCGCCCAGGACCGTGGGGATGATGTCGGCATCACAGGCCATCCGCCGCACGGTTTCGGGTGTGAGGACCTCGCCGGTGTCGGTGGTCCCCGTACCCGTGAACGCCTGCTGGAAGAGGTCCCACCTGATGGTGACGTTGACGGTGGCTTTGGGGGTCGTGGGTGCAGTATCGCCGCCAGCGATGCCACGTTTCATCACGGTGATCAGCGCGTCGTACCTGCGTTGCGTCGCGGTCCTCGGGTCCGGCCCGTTCTCATCGGGACACGGCGCGGCCAGTGGTGAGGTGAAGATGGACCGGAACAACGCCGCACCTTCGGGTCCGGCGGTCACGATGAACCGCACCAATGACCCGTCAGCCAACGAGGATTCGTTGACCCCGCGGAGCTCGTTGATCGCTCGCTCTTTGGCCTCGTGATCCTTCTC
>JBGTGC010000005.1:0-30912 GCA_041746935.1 Dermatophilaceae bacterium | reverse complement strand
GTATGGCCGTAGATCCGGTCGCCTTTCATCACCGCTCCGCGGATCACCGCGTTGAGTCCGGGACAGTCGCCGCCGCTGGTCAGGATGCCAATTCTCACCCGACCTAGTCTGATGTCTGCAGGGTGCCGGGTGCTAATCGGGGCCACGATGCGCTCGGCTCGGTGCCCTCAACCCATCTCGTCGTGACGCAGATCAGGCCGCGGGCGAAACAAGGAGTACGTCAGGCCGGCTGCGGTGCTGGTGGCGACAGTGCCCCAGATCAGGTCGACCATCACCAGCGGCGTGAATCCGTTGAGGACGGCAAGATTGGTAAGCACCCAGGTGGAGTAGGCCACGAAGCCCAACACCGCTCCAGACACGAGAGCCTGCCGGGCCGAGCCGACCCGGATCGCCGGGGTGATGGCGAAGTAGGTGATGCCCGCGATGTAGATGACGTAGAAGGCAGCCGCGGCCGGCACGTTGGGACTCTGCGCCAGAAGATCGCCGAGCTCAGCTTCATACAACGGTTGAGCGACCTGGGTCAGCCAGACAAAGTCGAAGGCACCGAAAATCACCGCAGCGGCGAGATAGTGCTTGATCCACGCGCTGTGCACGACTGCCTCCTGGGTGGTGACCCTCATCGAGCCGATGAGGTGATCCAAGGGTAGGTTGCGGTGTGTGGCGGCTATCAACAAACTTGGTGATGACGAGGTCGAAGAAGAGGTCGAGTCCACGTTCGACGCCAGCGCTGAAGAGGGTGCCGAGCGGCTCCATCGGTCGACGCGGGTTGCGCTCACGACGGGCTTTGCCGGGGGGATCGAGATCGCCTTCGGGGTGCTGGCCTACCTGACCGTATACAAAGAGACGGACAGCCCTTTCCTGGGGGCTTTGGCGTTCTCGATCGGCTTCGCTGCGCTGTATCTCGCGCACTCTGAGCTCTTCACCGAGGGGTTCTATTACCCGATTGTGGCGATCTTCGCCGGTCGGGGATCCGTGGCGCAGTTGCTTCGCCTCTGGGCCCTCACGCTCGTGGCCAACCTCACGGGGGGATGGGTGTTGATGTGGGTAGCGGTGGCCGCCTTCCCTGGTCTGCACATCACGTTCGCCGAGGAAGCCCGACATTTCGTGGAAGCCCCGTTGGATTGGCAGTCGATCGCGTTGGCGCTGCTGGGTGGGGCGGCGATCACCCTCATGACCCGTATGCAAGCGGGTAGCAACAGCCAGGTGTCCACCCTCGCCGCCGCTTTGGCGGGGGCGTTCCTGCTCATCGGGCTGGGGCTCTTCCACTCGATCTTGGACTCGATCATCATCTTCGGGGCGCTGCACTCCGGGGCTGAGGGTGTGACGTATGCGAACTGGTTGGCGTGGTTTTGGTACGTCGCCCTGGCCAACGTGATCGGTGGTTTGGCGCTGGTGACGCTCCCACGTCTGATCCGCAGCAGCACGCTGATGGGCAACACCACCTGAGCCGAAGCCGGCAGCAGTCAGCGGGTCAGACAACGCGGATGTGCTCGCTGACGGGGGAGCGCAGTCTGTGGCAGGCTGTCGCCTATGAGCACTGCAGCCCTTGCGCCACAGACCGTGTTGGCCGACCGTTTGATCTCCCGCAGCCTGACCACCGACATTGCGTTGGTGGCCACCGGTGCGATCGTCGTGGGGGCCCTGGCGATGGTGAGCATCCCCACTGTGCCCGTCCCGATCACCGGCCAAACGCTCGGAGTGCTGCTCGTCGGTGGATCTCTTGGTATGCGGCGCGGTGCCATGTCGATGTTCACGTACCTCACCGCTGGCGTCGCCGGGGTCCCGTGGTTCAGTAACGGGGCCGGCGGGCCGGGCGCGCTGCTGCTGCCGTCGTTCGGCTACATCATCGGCTTCGTTTTTGCCGCGGCGCTCATCGGCTGGCTGGCCGAGCGCAACTGGGACCGTCGACCTGCCTTGTCGATGGCGGCCTTCGGGCTGGCCTCCCTCGTGCCGTTCTTGTTCGGTTTGCCTTACCTGGCGGTCGTCCTCGGAATGTCCGACGTGTCGGCCGTGATCGCTGCGGGGTTCACCCCGTTCATCTTCGGCGGCGTGATCAAGTGGGCCATCGCGGCGGCGATCTTCCCGATGCTGTGGGCTGGTGTGCGCTCGCTGGACAACCGCAAGTAGCAAGGCTCTCTGGGTCCTAGCGCCGTCGCTACGACTCGTAATAATTCACGCTGAACGGCCATTCGATCGGTTCGTCCACGTCTGCACATCTTTCGATTGCCTTAGTATCTCCGTGTGTCGAACATCGCGAACGTGATCACTTCAAAGGTGAGTTCTCGCATTGTGGCCGTCTTGAGCATCATCCTGGCGGTCGGGATCATCATCGGGATCGGGACGGGGGAGCGTTCGCCGTCGGCGACCGATTCGTTGCCGGTGGACTACGGCAACACCCAAGGTGTCGCGCTCCTGGATGAGCTACCTGCCGACGACAACTCGACCGCCATCGTGTTGTTCACGGTGGATTCCGACATCGCCCCGCAACTGCCGGAGTTGGAAGCGACCCTGGATGAGTTGACGACGACGAAGGGCGATTCGTTCTCACCCAGCCCGGTTGCCCCGTCCGAAGACACGACCGCAGCCATCTCCGTGCTGACCGTCCCGTCCCAGACGGCCACCGACACCTCGGCCGAGGTGACCGGACTGCGCGAGACTCTCAGCGATGAAGTGCCCGACGGCGTGACCGCTTCGGTCACTGGGCCGGCGGCAATCGAGGCCGACTTGGCGGCAGTCTTCGAAGGTGCCAACTTCACCTTGCTCTTGACGACAGCCTCGGTCGTGGCGCTGTTGTTGCTGGTGACCTATCGAAGCCCCTTCTTATGGCTGATCCCGTTGATCGTGATTGGCCTGGGCGATCTGTTCGCCTCCACCGCGGCGACCCGGGTCCTCGAAGCCACTGGGGTCCCATGGGACGAGTCGACTACCGGCATCTTGTCGGTGCTGGTCTTCGGTGCAGGAACCAACTATGCGCTCCTGCTGATCTCCCGATACCGCGACGAGTTGAAGCGCCACGAGAGTCGCTACGAGGCGATGGACCTGGCGTTGTGCCGCACGTCTGAGGCGGTGTTCGCCAGCTCCTCGACGGTGTTCATCGGTCTGCTGACCTTCTTGTTGTCGGTCTTCCCCACCACGCGCGGCCTGGGGTTGGCCTGCGCGGTCGGCATCGTCGTGGCAGCAACGTTCGCGCTGGTGGCCTTGCCCGCGGTACTGGTCAACTTCGGCCGATGGGTCTTTTGGCCGCTCGTGCCGCGCGAGGGCCAGGCTGCGCTCGCGGACTCGAAGTCGATCTGGAAGCGCGTCGGCAACACCGTTGCCAAGCGCCCACCAGCCTTCATCGTCGCCACGTTGGTGATCTTGTCGGCGGCGGCGTTCGGCACGACGCGCATCGACCTCGGCCTACCGACCAGCGAGCAGTTCCTCCAGGAACCAGAAGCGATCACAGCCGCGGCCCGTCTCGGCGAATCGTTCCCCGCCGGCAGCGCCGACCCGACAGTCATCGTGACCCGCACGACGGAGCAAAGCCGGCTGGACGACATACGGGGCGCGATCGAGTCCGTCGAAGCGGTGGACTCCGTCCAACCCGGCCAGCAAGAGGCGGGCATCAGCACCTTCAACGTCGTGCTGTCGGCCGCACCGAGCACTGCCGAGGGCGAAGAGGCCATCACCGAACTGCGGACCGCACTTGCCGACCAAGACGAGACCTTCGTGACCGGGGCCGATGCCCAAGCGATCGATGTCGACGAGGGCACCGCTCGCGACCGGGTCGTCATCCTGCCGCTGATCCTCGGACTGGTGTTGGTGGCGCTCTTCGGCCTGCTGAGATCCGTCGTCGCTCCGATCATCTTGGTGTCCACCGTGCTGTTGACCTATCTGTCGGCGCTGGGACTGTCCTGGTTCCTGTTCACCACGGTCTTCGGCTTCAGCGGACTCGACGCCGGCGTCCCGCTGCTGGCCTTCTTGTTCTTGGTGGCTCTGGGCGTGGATTACAACATCTTCCTCATCACCCGCGCGCTCGAAGAGAGCCGCACCGTCGGCTCCCGCGAGGGCATTTTGCGGGCGCTCGCTGCGACCGGTGGAGTGATCACCAGCGCCGGAATTCTGCTTGCCGCGGTGTTCGCCGCCCTCGGCGTCCTGCCGCTGGTGGTGCTAGCCCAGCTTGGCGTCATCATCTTCGTCGGGGTGCTCATCGACACCCTGGTCGTTCGGACCGTTTTGGTGCCTGCGATCGTATTGACCATGGGCGATGCGTTCTATTGGCCGCGCACCGTCCAACTGGGCAAGCACAGTGAAGACGCCGTGCCCACCGACACCGAGCTCGATCAAGACACAGACTCCGAGGCCATGACGGAGGGCGAGCCCGATCTCGCCCGTGCGTGAAAGGCCCACCTCGATGACTGAAACTCCCAAGCGCACGCAGGTGCAACGAGCCGCAGATTCCGTGCAACTCAAGGTGGGCCAGGCTCTGCGTGCCAAGGTCGCCGGAGATGACGCGCCGACCCGTGCCGCCCGGATCTGGGGCGCTGACGGTGAGCGGTGGTTCAAGGACACCGACCCCGTATGGCGGGTGCACGCCGATGCCGCCATGTTCCCCGCGGGGGTGACAGCCTTGTTGATGCAGATGCTGCAGCCACTCGCGATGGCCGGAGTGGCTGGACACAGCGGCTACAAGGGCGACCCGTGGGGCCGATTGCAGCGCACGAGCAACTACCTCGCGACCACCACGTTCGGGACGATTGAGGACGCCGAGGCCACCATCGGCCACGTCCGCTCGATTCACGAGCGGGTGCGCGGCAAGGATGCGCACGGACGGCCATACCGCGCCAGCGACCCACACCTGCTGATGTGGGTGCATGTCGCCGAGATCGACGCTTTCCTGCGGGGATATCAGGCTTATGCGGCTACGCCGCTCAGCGACGAGGACGCGGACACCTACGTCGCTCAGGCCTCGATATCGGCCCGCAAACTCGGGGTCATCGACCCGCCGCAGACCGTGGCGGAGTTGAACTCGGTGCTCAAGGCATTCCGGCCCGAGATGGAAACCACGCCGGCTGCACGTGAGGCCGCTCGCTTCTTGTTGCTCTCACCGCCGCTGCCATGGTCCGCGAGGCCGGGATACGGTGCGCTCGCCGCGGGCGGGGTTGCGCTGTTGCCGACGTGGTCGCGCGAAATGCTCGGTCTACCGATGCCCGAGGTCGTCGCTCGGTGGGTGGCCTCGCCACTAGGACATTTGGGCACTGCGACCGTACGGTGGGCCATGGCCGGGTTGGAGCAGAATCAAGCCGAGATCTCGCCCCGGCCCGCCAGGAAAGAGGCCTCATGAGCCACGACGAAGTCCTCGACGGGACGCCGAAGTAGTCATGAGCGACGCCGAAGTCATCGTGGTCGGTGCCGGTTTGTCCGGACTGATGTGTGCCACCGTCCTGCAGCGATCGGGCGTCGAGGTGCAGGTGCTGGAAGCAGCAGACGAGGTCGGGGGCCGCATCCGCACCGATGTGGTCGATGGCTTCCTGATGGACCGAGGATTCCAGGTGCTCAATCCGGCCTACCCGGCAGTGCAGCAGCACATCGACGTCGAAGCGTTGGGGCTGCAGATGTTCGGCTCCGGGGCGGGGGTCAGGCTGCCGGACCGCTTGGCGGTCCTCGCCGATCCCCTGCGTGAACCCGAGCACATTGCCGATCTGCTGCGCAGCGGCCTGCTCGACCCCAGCGAACTTCTGGCCTTGGCCCGATGGGCGATCCCCTCTCTAGGGCCGGTGTCTCGACTTACGTCCGGACCTGACTCAACGCGCGCCGACCAGATGGCTGAAGCACACCTGCGTGGGCCGTTGCGGCGAGTAGTCGACGCTTTCGTGGCGGGTGTCGTCTTGGAAGACGACGGCAGCACATCCAATGGCTTCACCCAACTCCTGTTGCGCATGTTTGCCCTCGGTTCCCCGGGTCTGCCTCAACGGGGCATGCGGGCCTTGCCTGAGCAGTTGGCGGATCGACTGCACCAACGCGTGCGCACAGGCCACAGTGTCGATGGTGTGCGCGAAGCCAGTGACCGGGCTGTCGTCGCTGTGAACGGTGCGGAACTCAGCGCCGATCTAGTCGTCGTCGCCACCGGTGCCCCTGCTGCGGACAGCCTGCTCGGCATACCCGCCCCGCGGATGAAGGGCGTCGTCACCGACTGGTTCACGATGGACGACGCGCCGACCGATCTGGACATGCTCATCGTCGACGGTCGCGAATCGCCCGGGCCGATCAAGAACACCGCGTTGGTCACGGCTGCCGCCCCGTCGTATGCGCCACCTGGGCGTCACCTCGTCCAGACGTCGGTGCTGATGGCGCACGGAGCTGAGGCGATCGATCTGGACTGGGTGCGGGCACACGCCAGCCAGTTGTATGGCTGCCCGACACAGCGGTGGGAGCACGTCCACCGGCACGAGGTGCACCACGCTCTACCCGCTCAGGAAGCGCCTCTGCAGACCCGTAAGCCGATGCAGATCAGTGATCACGTCATCGCGTGCGGTGACCACATGGACACTGCCTCGATCCAGGGAGCAATGGTCAGCGGGTCGCGGGCTGCTCAGGGTTATCTGCGGCGGCGGCCTCAGCGGCCTTGACCAGCCCCGAGTGCATCAGCGCAAAAGTCGTCTTGTGCCCCAGCCATAGCGCGCCCCAGTAGCCCAAGCCCGCCAGGCCGAAGGGGGTGAATTGGGCCTGTTGCTTCACCACGCACGTGCCCTCACGATCTCCGTCCTCGACCCGGATGATCATCCGGGCCTTGCCGGGGGTCTTCATCTGCGACTTCAAGACCAACTCTGCGCCAGGATCGACTGACTCGACGACCCACGAGTCGATCTGCATACCTTCACGCAGTGGCCCGGCCTCGTGCCGTTGGGTGTGGCCACGTCCGCCTACGGCCCGGTCGGCCAATCCTCGCAGTCGCCACAGCGCGTCGGGAACGAACCATCCGTTGGTCCCGCCCAGGCGCTCGATTTCGGCCCACACTCGATCCGGCGTTGCCTGCGCCGTGGACTCCTGCTCGTCGGAGAACACCGTCATTCCTGCCCACGTGGGGTCCGCCGCGCTGATCCGCGACGGATGGTCGGCGTCGACCTCGCCGCGCAGCGGCACTGGCTGAGGGCCCGCCAACGCGCGGCGGACCGCTTCGTCGAAGTCGATGAATCCGCCTTCGGGGTCGGGCACGTAGTCGGCGATGTCGTGCTCTTTGGCGATGACCTCGTGGATCAAGCTGCCCACGAGCGGCTTGGCGATCCCGGAGGGGACAGGGGTGACCAGCCCTACCCAGTGACTGGCCAGTCCGGGTGTCATCACGGGCAGCGTGCGCACGCGGCGCTTGGCGAGTCGGGACACCGCTGCATACCGATCAATCATGTCCTTATAGGAGAGGACCTCGCCAGCACCGATGTCGAAGCCGCGGTTGACGTCGGACGGCATGTCGGCGGCACCGACCAAATAGCGCACCACGTCGGCGATGGAGATCGGCTCGATGTTGGTCTTCAGCCACCGTGGCGCGATCATGATCGGCAGCCGGTCGGTCAGGTGACGCAACATCTCGAACGAGGCAGATCCAGCGCCCAAGATGACGGCCGCGCGAAGCACCGAAACCGGCACAGCACCATCGATGAAGATGTCCTCAGCCTGCTTGCGCGAGCCCAGGTGGGTGGAGAGCTCTTCGTCCGGGGGATACAAGCCGCTGAGATAGACGATCCTCGACACACCCTGCTTTTCGGCGGTCTGGGCGAAGAGGGTCGCCATGTCCGCGTCCTTCTCCACCCAGGCCTTGGACCCGTCCATCGAGTGGATGAAGTAGTAGGCGACGTCGACGCCCTCCATCGCGGAGGTGAGATCACCCTCGTCGTCGGCGTTGCCTTCACTGATCTCGACCTGCTCGTGCCACGGGCGGGCGCGGACCTTCTCGGCGCTTCGGCTCAGCACGCGCACCGTCCAGCCCTCCCGCAACAGCTGCGGGACCAAGCGCGAACCGATATAGCCGGTGGCACCAGTGACGAGGGCACGACGTTGAGGCATTAAGACTCCTTGGTGCTGAGGGAATTGATCACGTGACAGGCCATCACATGGGGGTGAGTGCGGACAGCAGGGGCGGCAGGATGAACAACATCGACATCGACCAGGTCAAGTGCGTGATGATCGGTCCGAGCACACCACCGGTGACGCGGCGCTGTAGGCCCACCATGACACCCAGCACGCCAGCGGCGAACACCAGCATCAGGTTGCCGGTGCTGACCGTCACCAGTGCATACAAGACGGTAGAAATGATCACCGGATGCTTGCGACCGATCGCGGCGAAGGCCGCCCCCCGGAAGAAGAGCTCTTCGGCGATTCCGTTGACCAGCGTGATGCTGGCCACCAGCAGGATCGGGGCCGCTCGAGCGAATTCGAGGACGTCGTTGACAGGGTCGCGCAATACAGCGAACTGAGCGACCAGCACCGCTCCTGCAGAAAAAAGGGCCACGGCGAAGACCCCGAGAAGGAACGGCTGGAGCACTGGGCGGGCATGTCGCTCTCCGGCGCGGGTGTGCGCCCATCCCAGGTGAAGCGGTCCGGAAACGAAGGCACCAATCGTCCACACGCACGCCAGGGCCCCGGTGGCGACGTAGAAACTGGTGTCCCCAGGCTCCCGGGTCAAGCCGTAGCCGAGCAGGAAGGACCCGAGGAGGAGCGTGCACATCACCACGATGCGCCGACGACGAAATTGAGCGTCGGTCTGCGTGTGATCGCGTGGCACCTGAGTGATCAGAGCGGCGCGTAGGAACCTCAGCAACTCGGTGGGATTGTTGCGTGGCCGATCCGGCAGCATGTCCTCCTCCGTGCTGCGCTCTGCTCCCACGGCTTCGCTCTGATCACTCATGTGCATTGCCCCCAGTTAGCGCGCTGCGTCGGCGGCGTCGAGCTCCGTGTGTGCACCCGCGTTGGCCAACTGGCCACCCATGTCTTCCAGGTGCGCTCGGATGAACCACTGGAACTTCTCCAGCTCGGCCGTGTGTCCGATGACCATGTCTTCGGTGACCGGGTCGATGTCGCCGGAGGTCTCGATGACTTTGCGGTTGTCGGTGATGACACCCACGTAGACCAGGTCCAACGCCGCCAAGTGGGCCAAGACGCCGTCACGGTTGATCGAGTAGTCATCCCAGCTGCGGTCACTCACGATCGCGCCGACCGTGCCCCGCGGAGACCCGCCCATTGTGGCGATCCGCTCGGCGACCTCGTCGGCATACCCCCGCACGAGATCGACCTGAGGGTCCAACATCTCGTGCACGGCGATGAAGTGTGGGCCCACGACATTCCAATGGACGTGTTTGAGCGTCAAGTGGAGGTCGTTGTATGCCGAGAGGCGGTTCTGCAGCGCATTGATGACGGTGCTGCTTTGCTCATCGGACAGCCCCGGGACGGTGTAGGACGTGGTGGTCATAGCCCTGTTTGCTCCTTCACTGGTCGAAGTACCCTTGAAGGTCCGACGTTACCGCGCAGCACCGACCGCTGCCAGAGCGCCCCTTTCGAAGTGAGGACACCGTGCCCGAATCTTCTGTGCCTGAGACCGAATCCGTCTGGGACTACCCGCGCCCGCCCGACGTCGTGCCCAGCGATGAAGACGTGGAAGTGTTCTTCGCCGGCCACTCGATCGCCCGCACGTCGGCCAGCCTGCGGGTGCGCGAGACAAGTCATCCGCCGACCTACTACATACCGATGAGTGCCTTTGCTGAGGGGGTTCTACAGCCGGTGCGCGGGACCACGTTCTGCGAGTTCAAAGGCGTCGCGCACTACTTCGACGTGGTCGCGGACACGGAGCCAGATGCGTCGGGAGTGAGCGAGGAGCGGGTGGCTCCCCGCGCGGCCTGGCACTACCCGAAGACCACCCGCGGCTTCGAGATGTTGTTGGGGCACGTCGCGCTGATGCCGGGGATGGTCGACTACTGCACGGTCAGCGGTGAGCGGGTGCACCCGCAAGAGGGGTCGTTCTACGGCGGTTGGATCACCTCGCGAGTGCGCGGCCCGTTCAAGGGGGCACCGGGCACCCTCGGGTGGTGAGGTGATGGGCCGCATCGGATGATGGATGGGTGGTGAACATCAGGCTGGTTTTCCCCCATCAACTCTTCGTTGAGCATCTGGAGGCCGACGAGGGCACGGAATTCGTCCTGGTCGAGGACGACCTGTTCTTCCGGCAGTACGATTTTCACGTGCAGAAGCTGATCCTGCACCGTGCCTCGATGCGACGGTTCGCGAAGCGACTGCGCGAGGCGGGGTATGCCATCCACTACCTGGAGACGAGCGCATCGGATACCAGCGACGAACGCCTGGAATCGCTGCTGAAAGACCGGGAGCCGTCAGCAGTGTTCTTCTACGACCCGGTGGACGACTGGCTGGCGCAACGGCTCAGCGCGATGCTGCAGCGGCTGCCTATGTCGTTCGATCCGGATCGTGACGTCGGCGAGTCACCAAACTTCGTGACCTCTCGCCAGGAGATCCGGTCGTGGTTTGCGGAGAATTCGGCGCGGATGCAGCACTTCTACTCCTGGCAGCGTCAGCGGCTCGACATCCTGGTCGACGGTGACTCGCCGGTTGGCGGGCAGTGGTCTTTCGACACCGAGAACCGGAAGAAGTTGCCCAAGAAGCACCCAGTTCCTGCGGTGAGCTCTCCGAAGCCTCACTCCGCGGTGACCGAAGCGATTGCCTGGGTCAAAGAGGCCTTTCCCGATGCACCCGGCGATCCTGACGCTTTCGCGTGGCCGACATCTCATGACGAGGCACAGACGGCATACCGACAATTCCTTGACGAACGGTTCGCCGAGTTCGGACCGTATGAGGACGCCATCAGCGCCCAGCATTCGTTTCTCTTTCACTCCCTGCTGACGCCCGGCTTGAACATAGGGCTGTTGTCGCCGCGCACGGTGGTGGATCAGGCGCTGGCCGAGGCGCAGGAGCAGGACATCCCACTGCCCTCGCTGGAGGGTTTTGTCCGCCAGGTCATCGGCTGGCGGGAGTACATGCGGGCGACGTATCTGCTCTGGGGCCGACAGATGCGCACCTCCAGCCAACTAGAACACGACCGTTCGCTGGGCCCGGGCTGGTGGACCGCTGAGGTCGGACTGTCACCGGTGGATCACGTGTTGGAGTCGGTGTTGAAGACCGGCTACGCCCACCACATCGAGCGCCTAATGGTCCTCGGCAACGCGATGTGCCTGCTGCGGATTCGACCCGACGCAGCCTACGAATGGTTCATGGAGATGTTTGTCGACGCCTACGACTGGGTGATGGTGCCCAACGTGTATGCGATGAGCCAGTTCGCGGCTGGCGGAGCTATCACCACGAAGCCCTACGTGTCGGGAAGTAACTATCTGAAGAAGATGTCTGACCTGCCGAAGTCGGAGTCGATGGACGATTGGGACGGCTTGTATTGGGCCTTTGTGGCTGATCACCGTGATGTCTTCGAATCGAACTATCGCTCCAAGATGATGACGAAGATGTGGGACGGCTTCTCCGATGACAAGCAACAGGACTTGCTGTCTCGGGCGGACACCTGGCTTGACCGTTCCTCATCTTGCTCACCGCCACCCTTGGGACGTCATCCCCTGCGCTATACATCTGCCCCGGATGGCGGGGCAGATGTATAGCGCGCGCTGATCCCCCTACCGCCACGGGTCCGGTTGCCTCGCTGGCACCGAGGCGAGGGGCTACAGCCTGTTCAGCTCGCGGGTGATGCCCGCCACCGTTTCGCCGGCCAGCTTGAGGAAGATGAGGTGCATCAGTGGATCGGCATACTTCGCCTTGCCGTTAAAGGTGACATGGCTGTCGTAGGTGATCCGCACGCCATGATCGTCGGCGATCACGTCGATGGTGTCGATCGACGTCGCCGTCTTGTTCGTGCCGGTGAAGACCACGCCGTCGTGGCGCAACTGGGTGAGCTCGTAGCGCAACTCAGTCTCGATCAAGATGAGCTTGCTGGTGTTGGTCCAGGCTGAACCCACCTGGATGGGTCCGTCGTCGAGGCGTTCGTTCGAGACGCTGCCCGGGTCCCAGTCCGTCGCGTTGCCGAAGTCCTGGAGGTATTCGACCGCCACCGCCTGCTCGACATCGACGGGAAACTGCCTCGTGACGTGCACCATCGGGGCCTCCTGAAGGGGTTGGTGCGGCTTATCGTATCGACCGCCCTACCCTGGAATCATGCCCACTGCACTGCTCTGGCTTCGACGTGATCTGCGCCTGCACGACCTACCTGCCTTGCCTGCGGCACACTCGGCAGCCGACGGTGGTCGGGTCCTGCCGGTCTTCGTCCTGGACCCGGCGCTGCTCGAGCAGTCGGCCGTGCGGAGCCACTGCCTCCTGACCGCTGTGGAGAGGGCTCAAGCTGCGTATGACGGGGCCATTGTGGTGCGGACCGGCGCGCCGGAAGAGGTCATCCCGGCGCTTGTCGAAGAGGCCGGTGCTGAGTCGGTGCACATCTCTGCCGAGTCGACTCCGTTCGGCCGAACTCGTGACGAGCGAGTCCGTGGGGCCCTACCGCAGCGCGTGTCGCTGGTGGCGACCGGCTGTGCGTATGCCGTGGGTCCGGGCACGATCCGCAACGGCTCCGGCGATCCGTACAAGGTGTTTACCCCGTTCTCCAAGGCGTGGCGCGCGCACGGCTGGCCCGACCCCGCGACGGTGCCGGCGGACCTGCGCTGGCACCGGCAGATCGAGAGTGAAGACCTCCCGGAACGACCCAGCCTGCCCGAGGGCATCGAGCTGCCTGAGGTCAGCGAGCAGGCCGCGCTGGATCGGTGGCACGAGTTCATCGACGACGTCTCTGACTACGGCGAAGAACGAGACCGGCCCGATCACAATGGCACCAGCCAACTGTCTGTGCACCTCAAGTACGGCACGGTTCATCCGCGGACCCTGCTGGCGGATCTGGCCACTCGACGCAGCAAAGGGGCCTACACGTTCACCACCGAGTTGGCGTGGCGCGAGTTCTACGCCGACGTGCTCTGGCGAAACCCGTCATCGGCCTGGACCGACCTCAAGCCGGCGCTGTGCTCGATGAGCTACGACGACCCGGACACCGACGATCGCGTGGCCGAGATGGTGCAGGCCTGGCGGGAAGGGCGCACGGGGTATCCGTTCGTGGATGCGGGTATGCGCCAACTGCTCGCCGAAGGCTGGATGCACAACCGGGTGCGGATGGTGACCGCGAGTTTCCTGTGCAAGCACCTGCACGTGTGGTGGCCGCACGGCGCTCGCCACTTCATGCGCTATCTGCGCGACGGTGATATCGCCTCGAACAACCACGGCTGGCAGTGGGTCGCCGGCACCGGCACCGACGCTGCGCCGTACTTCCGGATCTTCAACCCCACCACCCAGGGGCAGCGCTTCGACCCCGATGGTGCCTACGTGCGGAAATACGTGCCGGAGCTGCGGCATCTCTCGGGTAAGGCTGTGCACGAGCCGTGGAAGGCCATCGACGGTTACGACCACGGCTATCCCGAGCCGATCGTGGACCACAAGGAGGCTCGCTCGGAGGCGCTGGCCCGATACGAGAGCGGCCGTTCTTAGCGCGAGCCGCGACTCAGGCGTCAGCGCAGCGCCTTAAGGCGACTCCGGCCAGCCACGCTGCGGCATCAGGCAGCACCGAGTCATCGAACGCCGCACGGGGGGAGTGGTTGTCCGGGGCGTTCTCGACGTCTTCTGCTGGGCAGGCTCCGAGCATGAAGTAGGCACCGGGCACCTCGTTCATCACGAACGACATGTCTTCGGAACCCATCTCGGGCAACGGCCGCAGGGTATGCCGATCCGCCCCGAACAGGTCTGCGGTCACCTCGGCGGCGAGCGCGTATTCGGCTTCGTCGTTGATGGTGGCCGGATAGCCCTCGCTGAACGTCACGGTCGCGCTCATCCCGTGGGCGGCGCTGACCCCGGCGGCCACGCGCTCGATGGCTATCTTGGCGGTGGCCCGGATGGTAGGGGTAAAAGTACGCAGCGTCGCAGCCATCTCTGCGCTGTCCGGGATGATGTTGTCCTTGGTGCCCGCGTTGACCCGCCCGACCGTCAGCACCACGGAGTCGAACGCGTCGAAGGTCCGCGTGACCATCGTCTGCAGGGCCAACACGATCTCGCACACCACCGGCACGGGGTCGGCCGCACGATGCGGGGCTGAGCCGTGGCCGCCGCGCCCGGTGACCGTGATGCTCACCGTGTCGGCACCGGCCATCAGCGGGCCGGGCCTTGCTGACCAATGGCCCAGTGGCAGCTCGGAGGAGAAGACGTGCATCGCGTATGCCGCGTCGACCCGTCGTCCGGCCGCGTCCAGCAATCCTTCGGCCAGCATCGGTGCGGCCCCGCCCGGCCCCTCCTCGGCGGGCTGAAACATCAACACGATGTCGCCCTCGAGGTCATCGCGTTGAGCGTGCAGGATCCGGGCTGCGCCGACCATCGCGGCCATATGCAGGTCGTGGCCGCAGGCGTGCATCTGGCCTTCGTGCCTGGAGACGTAGGGTACGTCGACCTCTTCGGTCACCGGCAGCCCGTCCATGTCTCCACGCAACAAGACCACAGCTCGGCTGGTGGCGTCATGGGCCCCGACGTTTTTGGTGCCTCGCATAACGCCGACAATCGAGGACAGGCCTTTGCCGGTGGTGATCTCCAGATCGAGTCCCTCCAGCTCAGCAAGGAGCCGAGCCTGAGTCAGCGGCAGATGAAGGCCGATCTCCGGGATCTGGTGCAAGTCACGGCGCAGGGACCGCAACTCATCAAGCATGGCCTGGGCTAGGTCGAGGGTGCGCTGCATACCGACATTGTGGCCCGTTCGTGGCGCTCAATGTCCTCGCGCCGCTTCTCCAGTGCTGCATTTCCCGGCTGGTGCTGCGCTGCAATGCAGCACCAGACCCACAATGCAGCACTCGACGAGGGGCGGTGGGACGAAGAGCGGATGGGCTAGTGCTGCAGGTCGGCGAGTGCCTCATCGCGGAGTTGAGTGCCGACCATTTCGTAGCCGACGATGGTCAAGACCGGCGCCGAGGCCACGATCAGCAACGCCCAGACCGGGGACAGGCCGACCATCGCTAAGCCCACCCCTGCCGCGAGCAGTGCACCCGTGCCCAAGGCCATCCAGGTATGCCGTGGGTCGAAGGAGCGCAGCAGGAAGTAGTACATCGCGAAGAGGCCGAGGGAGAAGAGTGCCAACGGCGCGGCCACGGTCACGACCGTGCCCACCGCCCCGATCTTCACCTCGAACTCGGCGTGCTCTGAGTCCAGGTAGTACGCGAAGACGTGCAGCCCAGCGCCGACAGCGGCGATCGCGGCATACAACGGGATGTGGCCATAACCCCATCCGAAGGCACGGCTGCGATTTCGGTGAAGCACCGCACCCGAGGGCACCATGAAGTAGGTCCACCACATCCCGAACGCCACCAGCACTACGGACATCAGCAGCACCACGGCGTTGGTGGTCCAGCCGTCGGACTCGATCAAGACCGCCAGAGCCCCGATGGTGCCCACGACACCCTCGCCCAGCGCGATGATCGCCAGCAGACCGTAGCGTTCGGCGACGTGATGGCCGTGCCACCGGGTGCCATAGCGACTCTCAGCGCTTACCGGCCCCGCCAACTCCACCCCGAAGAGCGCCACCCGCCGACGATGGCCGACGCCAACGGAAGGTCAAGCACGACCAAGATCACCCAGCCGACCTGGGCGGCCAGCAACGTCACGATGTAGAGCCGGATCGACGCGCGATGCTCTGGGTCGTCGCGATAAGCCCGGATCCACTGAGTCACCAGGCCGAGCCGCATGATCACGTAGCCGACGACCAGCACGGTCAGATCGAGGTGCTCGCCCTCCTCAATGGACTCAAAGACTGCCGGTATGCCGAGGGCCAGCACCCTCCCAGGGGTGCGCAGCGGCCAGCGAATGGACCAACTCTGAGCCGGCCACACCGAAGGCCACCACGAAGACCAGGTCGTAGAGCAACTCCGGCGGCGTGGCCGGTCGTTCGTGTGCCTGGGGGTCGCGTCCGGTCATCCGCTTGAGGCGGTTGGCCACTATCGCCGGGCCGCCGGTAGTTTCGTCGCTCTGTGGCATAGCGCCGATCATCGGCGAGCGCAACTGGTCATGGCAAGTCTGCGATCATAGAAGCGCTATGACCCACCCCCCTGTTTCTTTCCCGGACGACGCGAGCGCCCGCGGCACCGATCCGCGCACCATGCGCTTGGCGATGATTGCGCTGATCATGGGCGGCTTCGCCATCGGCGTCACCGAATTCGTCACGATGGGCCTGCTTCCGCAGATCGCGGACGGCATCAACGTCGACATTCCGAAGGCCGGGCACACCATCTCCGCGTATGCCGTGGGTGTGGTGATCGGGGCGCCGCTGATCGCCATCATGGGGGCAAAAGCTCCTCGCCAAGCGATGTTGCTGGCGTTGATGGCCGTGATCGCTCTGGGCAACGCACTGGCGGCGCTCGCGCCCAACTACGAGTCGTTGATGCTGGCGCGATTCTTTGCGGGCTTGCCGCACGGAGCCTTCTTCGGGATGGCTTCACTGGTCGCGG
Source organism: Dermatophilaceae bacterium (assembly GCA_041746935.1). GTDB lineage: Bacteria > Actinomycetota > Actinomycetes > Actinomycetales > Dermatophilaceae > Ornithinicoccus. The sequence goes on along the minus strand of JBGTGC010000005.1, from coordinate 14,362 downwards.
TCAGCCTTGCCCCGAAGGGTCGCAGCGGCCGGGCCGTCGGGACGGTGATGCTCGGCATACCGTTCGCCAACGTGCTCGGAGTGCCTGCAGCGACCTGGATGGGGCAGGCCTACGGGTGGCGGTCGGCATACTGGGCGGTTGCCGTCATCGGCGTCGTGACGGTCGTGCTGATTAAAACCTGGGTGCCCAAGACCGAGGCCGACCCGACGCAGGACTGGCGGCGGGAGATCGCTGCCTTCCGGAGCCGGCAGGTGTGGCTGACCCTGCTGGTGGGGGCGATCGGCTTCGGCGGCATGTTCGCGATGTACTCCTACATCGCGCCGACGGTCACCGAAGTCACCGGGCGGTCGCAGGGTTGGGTGCCGATCTTCCTGCTGTCGTTCGGCATCGGGATGATCGTCGGCACCAAGTTGGGGGGCATCCTCGCGGACTGGTCGATCCTGCGCTCGCTGGTGATCAATGGGGTGATCATGACGACGCTGTTGGCTCTGTTCTCGATCACCGCGCAGTGGACCATCCCGGCCCTGGTCACCGTCTTCGCTATCTCGGTGGCCACCGGGGCATGGGTGATCGGTCTGCAGATGCGGCTGATGAGCGTGGCTGGGGCGGCCCGCAATCTCGGGGCTGCGATGAACCACGCCTCGCTGAATTTCGCCAACGCGCTCGGGGCCTTCCTCGGCGGGTCGATCGTCGCGGCCGGCTATGGCTACCAGGCGCCCAGCCTCGTCGGGGCGGCCCTGGCGGCTGTTGGACTGCTGGTGCTCGGGGTGTCGCTCGTCGTGCATCGCCGTGACCTGCGTGTCGCGGCTGCCGAACTTGTCACTCAAAGCTGATCGATGGCCCGCTCCGCTGCCCTGAGCACGACAATCGACGGCGTGCGCGACGCCTTCCCGCTGGCGCTGGCCGCCATCCCCTTCGGGTTGGTCTACGGAGTCGCAGTGGTGGACAGTTCGCTGTCCTCCTGGGTCGGTGCATCCGCCTCGTGGCTGCTCCTCGCGGGGGCGGCCCAGATCAGCATGCTCGGGTTGATGAACGCCGACGCCGCATGGCCGATCGCGGTTGGCACCGCGCTGGTGATCAACGCACGGTTCGCGCTCTACAGCGCGGCGCTAGCCCCGGCCTTCTCGCAGTTTCCACGTCGGTGGCGCTGGACGTTGCCGTACTTGTTGACCGATCAAGCGGCGACCTTGTCGATCGCCCGTTTTCAACGAGTGTCTGATCCCGTGCTCCGCCGGGTGTACTACCTGGCCTGTGGGCTATGGATCGCCGTCATGTGGTGGGCTGGATCGATCAGCGGCGTCCTGCTTGGTGCGTCCATCCCCGATCAGGTGGAGATCGGCTTCATCGTTCCGGCGGTGTTCTTAGCGTTGCTGGTGCCCACGCTGACTGATCGGCCAGCCGTGGTGGCCGCGGTAATCGGTGCTGCGGTCACTGCGGCTGGAGCATCGTTGCCGAACGGACTGAACATCTTCCTGGGAGCCATCGCCGGCGTGGCTGCGGGCCGGATATCGATGGGGCGGCTGCCGCCAGCCCGGACCGACATGGCAGGTCAACCGTGAGCCCGCTCCTGCAGATATTCCTGGCCGGAGTCGGGACCTATCTGCTGCGGCTGTCGTTCATCGGCTTGTCCAGTCGCCTGGGTGCTCCTTCGCCGCACACCGAGGCCACGCTGAGGCTGATTGCGCCGGCGGTCCTGGCGGCCATCGTGGCCAACCAACTCTTCGTGGCCAACGGTTCGCTGATCGTGCAGTGGGATTGGTGGATCGCGGGTGTCGTGGCCGGTGTGGTGTCCTGGCGGTGGCGCTCGGCCGGGCTGACAATGCTCGTCGGCATGGCGGTGGTGTGGGGTATCGATGCGGCTATGGGGTGATGACAGCGACCTCTCTCACTGACCGGCAGCGGCGGGTGTTCCTCGGGCAGCGGCACCTGCTGGTGCCGAGCGCGCGCACCGACGATGTGCTGGAGATCGCCCGTTCGCTGGTGGCGCTGCACTCGACCGACCCGGTGACCGTCTACCTCAGCGTGTTGGCCCGGATGCGCAATCCCGATCCCGATGCGGTGGCCACAGCGCTGTATGCCGACCGCACGCTGATCCGCCACCACGGGATGCGCCGCACTCTCTGGGTCGCCACCCCCGAGGTCGTGGCGCTGATCCACCGGGCGTGCACCCGCAAGATCGCCGCGACCGAGCGTCGCAAGACTGTGGCCTTTTTGGCTCAGGCGGGCATCGTCGATCCGGCGCAATGGCTCGCCGAGGCCGACGACCTCGTGAGCGACGTCTTGGCCGAGCACGGGCCGGTGATGGCCCGGATGATCGGGACGCTGCTGCCCGGGGTTGCCCAGCCGCTGTCTCTGTCGGAGGGCAAGCCGTATGCCGGGACCCAAGGTGCCCATTCACGCGTCGTGACGGGGCTCGGCTTCGACGGTCTGGCGGTGCGCGGACGTCCTAGCGGCACGTGGATCAACGGGCAGTATGCGTGGGCGCGGATGATCGATTGGGCACCCAATCTGCATACCTCCATGCACTCCGGAACGGCTAGCGAGGCGCAGGCCGAGCTGGCCACGTTGTGGTTGAGCCGTTTTGGCCCCGGCACCGAGCGTGACCTGGCGTGGTGGATGGGATGGACCCTCGGCGACACCCGAGCATCGCTGGCCGCGTGCGAAGCAGAGCCAATCAAGACCGAAGTCGGGCCCGCCTGGTGGTTGCCAGGTACGGACCGGGAGTCTGATGTCGAGCCGTGGGTGGCCTTGTTGCCGGGCTTAGATCCGACTGTCATGGGCTGGAAAGACCGAGGGTTCTATGCGCCTGCGGGGGGTGAGGCAGCGTGGGACAGCTACGGCAACGCCGGGCCCACCGTCTGGGTCGACGGCCAGGTCGTAGGGGCGTGGGGTCAGGCCAAAGACGGTGAGATTCGCGTGCGCTACTTCGCCTCGGTGCCTGCATCGAGGCAGCGCGAGGTGCGCCAGCGAGCGCGGGACGTCGCGGACTGGCTGGGCCAGACCCGGATCTCCTGGCGCTTCCCCGGTGCGATCAACGCCGCGCTCATCGCTGGCCCGTAGCGCTCGTCCGCACCGAAGCGCTCGCCATCACAGAGCCCGGCCCCCACCACCAGGGGAGTGTTGGGCGGTCGCTATACATCTGCCCCGCCATCCGGGGCAGATGTATAGCGCGCCAAGGAGGGGTGCCCCATCGGCGATGCTCGGCCGACCGGAGCCGGGGAGGAACCCGCAGATCGGGAACGCCAGAGCCACACGTACCGTTACCTCCTTGCACGGCGACCTGCGGTGCTTCTGCGTTGAAGGGCCCCTGGTATGCCGGTTTCTGTCGCCCGCGTGATCGGTGCGTCAACTCTTGGCCTGGCTCTTGCGGCATTCCCCGCGCTTGGCCCCTCGATGGCCGCGCCGTGGGCATACGCGCAGAGTGCCCCCGAAACCCGCGAGGTGCCGGTGGGTGCCGAGCCCGACGGGGCCGAGGTGTCGCTGGACGTCGACATCTATCGACCCGACGTCAGTGATCCGGCCCCGGCGGTGATCTTGGGTCATGGCTTCGGCGGCAGCAAGGACGACTTGGTGAATCAGGCCGAGACATTGGCCGACGATGGATACGTCGTGGTGGCATACTCGGCTCGTGGATTCGGGGAGTCCGGGGGCAACGTGCACCTCAACGACCCAAACTTCGAGATCGCCGACGCTCAGGGCTTGATTGACCTGCTCGCGGAAGAACCCGACGTGCTGCAGGACGGCGAGGATGACCCCAGGGTGGGTGTGGTCGGCGGCAGTTATGGCGGCGCGATGGCGCTGATGACGGCTGGCGCCGATGATCGGGTGGATTCGGTCATCGCCCAGATCACCTGGAATGACTTGGCCGACGCGTTCTATCCGCAGGCCGCTCAAGAGGTAGATGAGCCCGGGCCGTTCAAGAAACTCTGGGCCTCAACCTTTTTCACCTCGATCCTCGGGGCCGAATTGCAGCAGGGCGACTCGGCTCAAGCGGATGCCGCCGGCGACCCCGATCCTGACGCCGCAGCGAAGGGAGCGGCGCTGTGCGGTCGCTTCGATCCGCAGCTCTGTCAGGACTTCGTCGGGGCGATGGAGTCGCCAGAGGGCAATGAGGCGCTGATCGACCAACTCCGCGGGCATAGTCCGGCGCCGACGCTCGACCAGATCACCGCCCCGACATACCTCGTGCAGGGCATGTCCGACAGCCTGTTCGGTCTCGACCAAGCCGATGCCAACGCGAACGCACTCCTGGATGCCGGTGTCCCGGTCGCGGTCAACTGGTTCAACGGGGGGCACGACGGGCAAAGCGCTGCCCCCGAGACGGGGGAGCAGGAGGGCGGACCGCCGGGCAACGACGGCAGCACGCCGGGCGAGGAGCCTGCCGACATCGAGGCGACCCAGACCCAAGACGCGCTGACCTGGCTCGATGGCACTCTGCGCGCGGACGCCGAAGTCACGCAGGACACGCTGCCGCTACCAGCGTTCAGCTACGCCGCGCCACCCCCGGCCGGCGGCCAAACTGCTCAGAAGTACACCGACATCGCATACCCGGGCCTCGACGGCGCTGCTGGAGACGCCTCGACCACGGCTATCCCGCTGTCCCTCGCCGGCCCTCCGGCGCTGATCAGCCCACCCGGGGGAGTGCCCGAATCGCTGACCACCGTGCCCGGTCTCGGCGGTCTGCTCGCGGCGCTGCCGACATACGCCCTCGCTGCTCTGCCTGGGCAAAGTGTGGCCTTCGACACCGAACCCCTCGCCGAGTCGATGCTCGTCGCCGGTGCACCGAGGGTCAGCCTCGGCGTGACGTCTTCGGGCCCCGCGTCGACATTCTTCGTCTCGCTGTGGGAAGTGCAGCCCGGTGGCCCGGTGCTCCCGCGCCGCCTGGTCGCGCCGGTCCGGGTCGAGGTCGCCCCTGGAAGCCCCGCGCAGGTCGACGTGGCGCTGCCCGGCGGCACCTGGCAGATGCCTGCCGGGTCGACATGGCGTGTGTTGGTCAGTGCCACCGACGGCTCGTTCCGCGTGGATCCGACCACCCGGATCGACCAGATCGCGCTCGCCGAGCCCGCGTTGACCGTCCCCGTGGTCGAGGGCACCGCGGTCAGCGCCTCAAGTCGCTGGGATGGCGAGAGCATCGGCGTTGCTATCGCCCTCGGGGTGTTGCTGCTGGTGATCGGCTTGGCCGCGCTGCGCGCGCGCACTCGTCCCCACCCCCAACGCGACGACTACGTCGACGTGCCGTTGGTGGTCAGTGGGCTGGTCAAGGAGTATGCCGACGGTCACCGAGCGGTCGACGACGTGTCGTGGCGCGCCGAACGCGGCCAGGTTGTGGGCCTGCTCGGACCGAACGGCGCGGGCAAGACCACGACGCTGCGGATGGTGATGGGCTTGATTGGCCGCGACTCCGGCACGGTGCACGTGCTGGGACAACCGGTGTATGCCGGGGCGCCGGTCCTGCAACGTGTCGGTGCACTGGTCGAAGGGCCGGGCTTCTTGCCGCACCTGTCCGGGCTGGAGAACCTCAAGGCCTACTGGGCCGCGACCGGCCGCCCTGCCGACGAAGCGCTGTTCGACGATGCCCTGGAGATTGCGGCGCTCGGGGATGCGGTGCACCGGCCGGTGAAGTCCTACAGCCAGGGCATGCGGCAGCGGCTCGGTATCGCCCAAGCCATGCTCGGGATGCCCGAAGTGTTGATCCTGGACGAGCCCACCAACGGGCTGGACCCGCCGCAAATTGCGGCCATGCGCCCGATGCTGCAGCGCTATGCCGACGCGGGCCGGACCGTAGTCGTCTCGAGCCACTTGCTTGCTGAGGTCGAGATGACGTGCTCGCACGTTGTCGTGATGCACGCCGGGAAGGTGCTGGCCGCCAGGTCGGTCGAGGAGGTCGGAGTGGCTGAGGGCCGCAACTTGGAGTCGGTGTTCTTGTCGACGATCGCTGGAGCCAACGACGGGGCTGCGCTCAACGCAGTGAGGCCACGATGAGCGGCACCCTGACTTTGCCGGTCGAGGCGCGTCGGCAGTTCACCCGGCTGCGCACCAAGTGGACCTTCGGCATCCTCTTGGTGCTCCCGCCGATCGTGGTGGGTGCCTACGCGCTCGGTGATGGCGGCGACGGTGGTCAGCGGTTCTCCGACTTGGCCACGCTCGGATCGGCTAACTTCACCGTGTTCATGCTCTTCGTCACTGCCCCGTTGTTGCTGCTGATCGTGGCCACGCTGTTTGTCGGTGACGCCGTGCCCTCTGAGGCTTCATGGGCTTCCTTGCGCTATCTGCTGACCGCGCCGGTGCCCAGGGTCCGGCTTCTCACGAGCAAACTGCTCGTCGGACTGGGGTCGACCCTGCTCGCCACGGTGACGCTGCTCGTCTGGGTTTTGCTCGTCGGTGGGGTTTTCTACGGCTGGGACTCGTTGACCTTGCCGGTCGGCGGGGTCTTGGACTGGCCGACGATGCTGACCCGTTTGGCGGTCGCCTCGGCATACATCCTGATTGCGCTGTTGCCGTTCGCGGCGATCGCGTTCTGGGTGGGGGTGCGCAGTGACGCGCCGCTGGCTGCGGTCGGCTTCGCGGTGTTGGCCTCGATCGTCTCCTCGATCCTGGACGCGCTCGATGCCCTTGGTGACTACCGGCATGCGCTGCCCAACCACTATGCGTTCGAGTGGGTAGCGCTGTTTGGCCCCGACGCTGACTATTGGGCACTGCTGCCTGGAGTGCTGTGGGCCTCGCTCTGGGCGACCGTATTCTTCGCGCTGGCCTACCGCCATTTTGGGCGCAAGGACATCCTCAGCTAAACCCCGCGTGCACCCAACAGGCAAAAACCCTGAGCGACCAGGGCAAACGCATCGGGTATGCCGGTTTCGCATGTCTGAGTGCCCGGCTCCTGGAGTGAGGAGTGGTGCGTCAGGGGATTACGGGTGAAGGGGGAACAGGTCAGGCGAAGCGGAGGGAAGCCACGGTCTGCACCAGGCTGAAACCCACAGACTCAGCCAACCGGTCCGATCCGATGTTCTCGGTGTCGCACCCATAGAGGGGGAGGCGGCCAACGCGTTGCTGCTGTCGAGCAAAGTAGGCCACAGCTGCCGTGCCTAGGCCCCGGCCTCGACAGTCAGGTCGAGTGATGATGCCGATATCGTCGAAGTCTGCGTCGAACATCCACGGCATTCCGTACACCATGGCCGCGGCTGCGCCGGAGGCGTCGAGCAGGGCGAGGATAACCGGGTCCAGTTCGTTGATGTTCAACTCAGCCTCGTCCAGATCACTCGTGGAGCATCCGGCGATGAAGTCGGCGATGAAGGCGCGATCTGCGGCGTTGTCGCGATCCAGTGCGCGGATCTGAGCGGGGTCGATGTCGGGGACCGGCGGCCTACCCTCCAGGACGCGAAAGCGTCCCCACCCTCCCTGTATGCCGCCCAGCTCGGTCGCGGCCTGCACGAACTCATCGTTGCTGAGCGCCGGTTGTCCATCCAGAGAAGCCAAGCGTGGGGCGACGTCGGGCGCGCACCAGATGATGGTCCGATCACCCATCGGATAGGCGACCACACTCGTCGAACCCTTCCGAGCGGCAGCCCCCACCACGGACGTGCCCACGGGCAACACGTGACCCACCTCAGCGCCTGCAGCAGCCTGGACCGCCATTCGGAAGCGGTCCGCGGCAACAGCGTCGGTAGAGGTCACCCTGTGAGTCTGAGCGCTGACTATCGAGACCGTCCAGACAATTTCACGTTTGTCGCATATTCCACCGGCAAAGGGGTACCCGGTTGCCTCGTCGCCGCGTCAAAATCGGTTGACGTGCATGTGAGTGGCAGAGGATAACTAGATCGCGCGACAAAGATCGCGAGCGGACGAAAGGGCCAAGCCGATGTGGAACTTCGATGTATCCCCATCGCCCTTCACAGAGAAGGAGCGCGATCTCTTGGCCGAGGACCTCGCGCGGTTGGGTTCAGATGTTTCCCTTCTGGACGTGTTGTCGTCGACCGTTGGGGTAAGCAGTAGGTGGACCCGGCCGATGATCTTGCGTGGACGCAACCCTGACGGGGACCTTCAAGGGGCCGCGGTCGTGTTCCTCTGCCGGGACGCTGGACCAAGTTTCGGTATGACCGGTATCGCCCGATCAGCGGTACGTCGCGCACCTTCAATCTGGTACTGGGAACGGACTGCGCTGGGCACGGATGGCCACGCGAGTCCGGGGCTGGTGGTCGAGGGCGTCTCGCGAGACGACTTCCGAGACTCCGCCCTACGCTGGTTGCGTCGTCACTACATTCTGGGCTCGGTGGTCGAGCCACGAACGCAACGGCCTCCCCGCGCATCGTGCTGTAGTCGTGGGCTCGGGGTCAGCCGGTTGAATCTCGCAGGCGCAGAAAGGGTCCCTCTCGTCGCGCGGCACCGTAACCTCTCACGCAAGCAGCGGAGATTCGATAAACGCGGCGGGACGCTTCGTGTCATTCAGGGGGCCCTGCCCACTCATCTTTCTGAGGCTCTGCTCCACGTGTATGACGTGCCTAGACCCCTCAACCCGCCCTTCGTCGAGTTGTACCCACACATGGTTCGCGCGCACAGTGCCCTTAACTCCAGGGCACTGTGGCACGTCGTAGCGCAGATCGATGGCCGCCCGGTCGGCTATCACTCCTGGTGGCACCACGGTCAGACCTTCTCTTTGCTCTCCGGGGCTTTCACGCGGCCGGCGGGTGGCACGGCGCACGCATACGAGAACGTTCTTCTCGCGTCGATGGCCCTCGCCCAAGATCTAGGGTGTGCGACGGCACATCTTGGGCCGACAGTGAACACCGTCAAACGTGCGATGTTTGAAAACGAATCCACAGAACTTCGATTTCTGTCGAGCCTGCCACCCATGCGGTGGGGTGTCGGAGTGGCTCTTCCGCGGAGCGCCCTATCGTCTGCAGCAATAGTTCGGGCCACTGGGGGGTGAGCGCTGGAGCCTGGCAGGTGGCCCGTGCGAGGCGTCTGCGAAAGGAACTGATGCCACCTCCTTAGAGGACATCGCCATCCTCAAGGCTGGGCACTACCCGTAGATGCTGACGCAGTTGAGGCACAAGTTCATCGAGCAACTCGTCTAAATCTCGGGTAGTCGGTGCGGGATAGAAACCGGCCGCATCCGGGGCGCGGAAATACAGGCCCGCGGACCGTTCTACACCATCTACTTCGTGTCGCCACGGCAGATAGATGATCTGGACCTGCTGTCCATCAACATCGACCTCTGTGCTGGCCGGCGTCTCATGCCCGATGGGGAAGGGCAGGATCTTGGCGTCGCGCGGCTCGCCAAGGCCGGTGAGTTCTTCGGTGTGCTGATCCTTGACCACAATGCCTCCGCCTGTCTGGTCCACCTACCGTCGCATACTGCCAGCCAGCGGCACCAGCATGCGCACCATCGACTCCCCACGATGACTCCCCATTGCCGGTGCCCGCACCGGAACCGACAACGGCGGACCAGACGGGGATGTTCGCGGCCGTTCCGAGGCGCGGTTCAACGGCGTCGACCACGACCCGTCAAGCGTCCGACGATCCGACCAATGCCACCTCGACCTCCAGCGGGTGAGCCAACACCTGAGGAGCTGGCACCAGGTGAAGTGGTGCGGCGGCCACCGGTAAGGCGACGGGCAATACTCGAAACAAAACCCATGATTCCTCCTGTTGATGAGTGTTCACCGACCGTATCTGCCCGGTCAGCTGTCGGCACCCTGAATTTCAACTGCACATCTTCCCGCTCTTGAGGCTCGTGCGGATTAGGGCCGGGGGTGTTCGTGACCGTTCCGGTCGCCACCATCGTTGCCCTTGTCACCGGGGTCATGGTCGATCACCGGCCCGGGCGGGGTGTCGCCACCGTGAGTGGTGCTGGGGTTACCGGTGATCTTGGACAGACCGGCCCGCAAGTGACCGGTGCCCTTGCGGATGTGTTGGTCGTGTTTGGACCCGGTCTTCTGGTTGGCCACGTCCCCAGCTTTGTCGATGCCCCGTTCGATTTTGTCCTGGTGTGTGCGCATCGCGCCGGTGATGTGGCGGGCGGCCGATGAGAGACGGTTGAGTCGCATGGTTTTCCAGTTCCTATTCTGCCCCCGGAACCGCTCCCACGGGGGAGCGCTCCGGTCGGCGTGACCGGAGGTCTCTCCCACCCCTCACGGGGCCCTTTCGCCGGGCCGGTATGGACCGGCCGTACTGACGACGAAACAGAAGCGGGATACTCCCCTCCGAAACAGAAGTACACCACAATCGGCCCTAAGAATCATGTCCACGCCTGTCCCCAATGATCGGCCGCGAACCGTTTGGGAAGGAACCCCGCCACCACGGCGGCAGCGTGCAACGTTGGCTTACGGCCTGAAACCCAGAAGCGCCAGAGTCCTAGGGAAGGGCGGCTTACCGTCGTTCGGGGGGCGAGGCGGTGTTGCTCGATCGCCACACTTTGGGCAGGCTCAGAGGATGGGCCAACTGCAATCGATCGTTGATCGGCATGTCGAGCGCGGAACAGCACCCGGCCTGCTCGCCGCTGTGGGGCATGCCGACGACCGGCTCGAGGTCGCCGCTGCCGGCGATCTGGACCGCGAGGCGATCGTGCGGATCCAGTCGATGACCAAGGCAGTCGTCACAGTGGCCGCCCTGCGGCTCGTCGAGCAGGGACGCCTCGACCTCGAGGATTCCGTCGAGCGCTGGCTGCCGGAGATGGCGGACCGCCGGGTGTTGCGGACCCCGACCTCGTCGCTGGACGACACGGTGCTGGCGCAAACCCTCATGACAGTGCGACATCTGCTGACCAACATGTCGGGATACGGCATGGCTCTGGAGCCCTCGCCGTTGCAGGACGCAATGCACGCCAACCAGACCGAGGCTGGCCCCGAGCCGGTCGCCCTCGGCGCAGACGAGTGGGTCGCTGCCCTCGCCGATCTGCCGCTGGCCTTCGAGCCCGGCACCGGGTGGCGGTATCACCACAGTTTCGGGCTGCTCGGTGTGCTGCTCAGCCGCCTGATGGGCCAGCCCCTCGGTGAGCATCTCAAGGCCGACCTCTTCGGCCCGATCGGCATGCACGACACAGGGTATGCCGTCCCCGCCGCCCAGGCGTACCGGCTCGTCGCCGCATACCGACGCACCGAAGGCGGCCACCTCGAGCAGATCGAGCCAGCCGGCGAAGGCTTCTACGTCGAGCCGGCACCGTTCGACGTCTCGCACGCCGAGTTGGTCTCGACGCTGGCCGACTACACAGCCTTCGTGCGCATGCTCGCGGCCGGCGGCGTCCACGATGGCCAACAGATCGTGGACCCCCAACTGTGGGAGCAGATGATCAGCGACCAGGTGTCGGCGTCGGCGAAGACGCCGGAGAGCTTCTTTCCAGGTTTCTGGGACGCAATGGGCTGGGGGTTCGGCGTTGCGGTCGAGACGTCGGGGAAGCATGCGGGCCGCTACGGATGGTCCGGGGGTTTAGGTACCGACTTCTTCATCGACCCCGACGGACCCATCGGTGTCGTGCTGTCCCAAGTCGAGATGGACGCCCAGATCTTCGAGGTCTTCGGCGACGTCCAGGCCGTGCTGGACTAAGCCGAGCGCCGCCTGGCCCGCACCCTGCGGCTGACCAGCGTGGCGGCATACACCAGAGCAATGAACCCGAACGCGGCCAACGCCAGCGGCGATCCGGCCGTCGCAGCGAGACCCGCCTGCCACACCGCGAAGCCGATCGTCGAATAGATCAGTGCCCACGCCGCGGCCCCAGGGACCTGGGCGGCGGTGAACCACGACCAGCGGATCTGCATCACGCCGGCCGCGGCCAGGACCAAGGTCTGGAAGCCGACGGTGAGGTAGCACAGCGGCACCACGATCAGTCCCCACCGCTGCAACGACCGCCGCCCCCGAGCCAGGCCCTCACCTTGAAGCCAGGCGTGCACGCTGACCTGCCAACCTTGCGCGGGCTGTGTGCGCGCCAGCGTCCGCTCGGTGACGAAGCGAGCAATCCAGTAGGTCAGTTGACCGCGGACAAGCGCCACCACGAGGAGGGCCACGAACGTGATGACGAAGCCTTGATCGTCCCACCACTGCGGCATGGCCGAATCATGACACGACGCGGTGTAGGAGTAGCGGTCGTGACCAGCGCTGCCGAAGCCTGGACGGTGCGGCAGACTGGCACTCATGACTGAATCGCCCGTCACCACCCTCCTGATCTTTGGGGCATCCGGTGACCTCACTAGCCGCCTACTGCTACCCGGGCTCGGGTCTCTGCTGGCCGTGGAGCCGCAGCGACGGGTCAGGGTGGTCGGGGCCGATCGGGCCGAGCTTAGCGAGCAGGACTGGCACGACAAGATCCGCACCGCTCTGCAGGTGGAGGACTGCCCGGAGGATCGCGTGACGGATCTGTTGACGACCGCCGAATACGTCCAGGCCGATCTGCTCGAGCCCGATCAGTTGAGCTCGCTGATCAGCGCCCAAATGGGGCCGCTGGTGCTGTATTTCGCGCTCCCACCCCAGGTCAGCGTGAAGCTCTGTGCCCTCCTGGAAGACATCACGTTGCCCGAGGGCACCAGGCTCGCTCTGGAGAAGCCGTTCGGTCACGACCTCGACACGGCCCGCGCGCTCAATCGCCAACTCCTGCGCGTCGTGCCCGAGGAGCAGATCCACCGGGTCGATCACTTCCTCGGCGTGAACACCGTGCTGAACTTGATCGGCATACGGTTCGCCAACCGGCTGCTGCAACCGCTGTGGTCCGGCGATCACATCGAATCCGTCGACATCACGTATGACGAGACGCTGGCTCTGGAGGGCCGCGCCGGCTATTACGACAAGGCCGGGGCGCTGGTCGACATGTTGCAGTCCCACCTGCTGCAGATTTTGGCGCTGTTTGCCATGGAGGCCCCCTCGGCCCTGATGAGCGTCGAGGTGCAGGCGCTCAAGGCGCAGGTGCTGCGGGCTACGCACGTGTGGCAGGGCGACCCGACGACTGCTTCGCGACGGGCGCGCTACACCGCCGGTCATGTGGACGACCACGAGGTGCCCGACTATGTTGGCGAGGAAGGTGTAGATCCGGCGCAGGAGACCGAGACGTTGGCGCAGGTCACGCTCGCGGTGCAGAACGCTCGCTGGGCCGGTGTGCCGTTCCGGCTGCGCAGCGGCAAGGCGGTGGGCGACCAATCGAAGCGGATCGTCGTGAACTTCAAGGCACCGGCGCACGTGCCCACTGGCCTGCGCGATGTCCCCGAGCCCGACCGCTTGACCCTGGACCTGAAGCCTGGGGCGGTGCGCTTGAATTTGTCGATGAACGCCGAGGGCGACCCGTTCCACCTCGAGCAAAAGGAACTGCGGGCTGAGCTCGGCAAGGCCCGGATGTTGCCCTACGGCGAAGTGTTGGCAGGCATCTTCGACGGTGACGCGTTGTTGTCGATCCGCGGTGACGTCGCCGAGGAGTGTTGGCGGATCATGACCCCCGTGCTCGCGGCGTGGCGAGAGGGCGCGGTCGCGCTGGACACCTACCCGGCCGGAAGCGCAGGCCCGGCGACCTGGCAGAACTAGCAGTCCACACGCGGCCAGGCCGCCTGCGACGATGGCGGCATGCGAGACGTTGTCGACCTGATGCCGCTGCTTGGCCTGGAGCATCACGGCCACGGGATCGGCACGGCGATGCGGCAGGTCATCTGTGCGTTCGCCTTCGACTCTCTCGATGCCGAGGAGATCACCTCGTGCGCGTTCGCGGACAATGCGGCGTCCCAGGCGGTCAGCCGCAAGGTCGGCTATCGCGAGAATGGTCGACGCCGGGTGAAGCGTGGCCCGGGTGAGGGTGAACTGGCTCAGGAGCAGCTCTTCGTCGTGGGCCCTCACGATCTTGTCCGCTATTACCAGCCGCTGCAGGTCAACGGGCTGGACGCGTTGCGGCGATCGATAGGCCTCGACGTCCGCTAACACCGACGCGAGCTGACGATGCACAGCGATCGGCGGCGAGGGACTGCCACGATGAGCCTATGACCGAAGTCCTCATTATCTCCATGACCATCTTCGGCTTCGCGCTCGTCTCGAAGCGGCTGGCGATGTCGCCGATCACCGGGCCGATAGTCTTCACGACCGTGGGCCTGGTGGTGGGCAGCGCCGGCATCGGCTGGTTCGGGATGAGTCTGGACGGTGAAGCCCTGTCGATCATCGTCGAAGCCACCCTGGTCCTCGTGCTCTTCACCGACGCCATCAGGATCAACATCACCATATTGCGCAAGGACGTCTCGATCCCGATCCGACTCCTCGGGGTGGGGCTGCCGCTGACCTTGATCGCGGGGACGGTCGCGGCGGCTCTGATCTTCCCGGGATTGTCGTGGGCCGAGGCGTTGCTGCTCGCGGCGGTGCTGACGCCCACCGACGCTGCCCTGGGCCAGGCCGTGGTCAGCGACAC
>JBGTGC010000004.1:0-14639 GCA_041746935.1 Dermatophilaceae bacterium | reverse complement strand
CCCGAGCCGTTGCCGCCGAGCGCACTGCTGACGCTCGCGCCGCAGCGGCAGAGCGCACCGCTGATGCTCGCGGGGTGGCCAAAGAGAAGGTCACTCACGCTCGCGATTCGGCGGTGTCGGGCTTGGACAAAGGCATCGATGCAGCGATGCCAGCACTGCAGCACGGTGTCGAAGGCGTCGGCGACAAGGTGGATCACGCGCGCGACGTCATCGTTGAGGATTTGCTGCCCAAGTTGCAGGAAATGCTCAGCAACGTCCAGGCGTCCAAGGACGCTGCGCTGGCCAAGCCCGATGGAGCAACAGCCGTCGTAACTGGGGCACCGAAGAAGCAACGCAAAAAGGGCGGCCTGCTCATCGCCTTCGGCCTCCTCGCGGCCATTGGTGCCGGAGTGGCTTACTACCTGAGCCAACAGAAGACCACCACCGATGAAGACACCGACCCCTGGGCCGGCGCAGGTGCTAAGTCCGAGCCGGTTGCAGCCACTGCCCCCAAGTCGGACCCGGCACCCGCCGAGGCCGGGTCGGCCCCATCAGAGCCGGTCGCGGCGGTGCCGGTCGAGGCCGAAGCACCATCCGAAGCCGAGGCCAACGAACCGGCCGCTGGTGCGGATAAATCGGACATCGCCGATGACACGAGTGACGATGCCGAGTCCGACGCTGAAGAGTTGCCGAAGATGATCGAAGCTGAGGACGTGCCGGGCACTGACCCAGACGCTCAGGCCGGCTTCGGCACCGACTTCACGGACACCGAGAGCGAAGAAGATCGCGAAGGAAAGCACCGCGCTTGAGAATGCCGCGGCGAGAGCCAGAACTTTATTAAGACGCAAAGCGGTGGTGACCCCTTGAGGGCACCACCGCTTTGCTGTCCCGTTTTATTGGCCGTGCTCCCGCGTGGCGCAGAAGTGAGCGCGTTATCTGCTCCTAGGCTCAGGCACGAGTACAACTCAAACCTGCGGTGAACGGGGAGGTGTGGCATGTCCGAGCACGTCCGTGCCTCAGCGAGCCCGGTTGACCCTATCGATTCCTCAAACTTCACAGCGCTCGACGCCGGCGATGTATCTTCGAACCATTCCCTCGCAAGAGCCCCATCAATAGCCGACCCTCAGCCTGAGATTTCTCGATCGGGTTCCCCACGGCGGCGGCGCGGCGGTCCACGCGGACCGGTCGGCATACGACCTCGTCCTGGTCACATTCACGGGCTCGACGGATTACGCGGAATGGCAATCATTGCCGTCCTCATTTATCACTTCACACCATCGGTGTTGCCGGGTGGATTCCTCGGAGTCGATGTCTTTTTCGTCGTATCCGGATTCCTGATCACCACGTTGCTCTTGCGCGAGTTGCACGATCGTGGCCGCATCGACCTGCTCCAGTTTTGGCTCCGCCGAGCCCGCCGGCTCGTCCCGGCCGTTGTCGTCGTGGTGGTCCTCAGCGTTGCGGCCGCACGTCTCATCGGCGGCGACCTGCTGGTCTCGATCGGCAGGCAGACTCTGGGCGCATTGACCTTCTCGACCAACTGGCTGGAGATCTCGGCCGGGGCCAGCTACTTCAGCGCAACGGCCCCTCTGCTGTTTGTGAACTTCTGGTCCCTGGCCGTGGAGGAGCAGTTCTACCTTTTGTGGCCCATTGGGCTGGTCCTCACAGTCGCGCTTGCACGCAGCACCCGCTCACGTCTCGCGGTGGTCCTGGGCATCGCCGCGTGCTCGGCGCTCGCCATGGCGATCATCTTCGTGCCCGGGCAGGACGCCAGCCGCGTCTATTACGGCACCGACACCCACGCCTTCTCGCTGATGGTCGGAGTCGCCTTGGCAGTGGCCTGGGCGGGTCCCGAGCGCGCGTGGCTGCATACCGCGTGGTGGCAGCGCTGGCGAGGCGCCAGCGTCACGGGGGCTCTAGCGACGTTGCTCATGTTGATGGTCGTGCTCGATGACCTGTCCAGTTGGACGTTCCGCGGAGGCATCCTGCTCGCGGCTGTGGCCACCGTGGTGCTGATCGCCGGGCTGCTCGAGAGCTCAAGTCCGTGGCGACTCGCGATGCATCTGCGGCCCCTGGTGTGGCTGGGTCGGCGCTCGTACGGCATCTATCTCTGGCATTGGCCTGTGCTGTTGATGGCGCTCGCGATCTGGCCTGTCGCCCCGCACACGTTCAGCTCCGCGGTCCTGATCACCGCAGTGCTGATCACCACGCTCACCCTCGCGGCCCTGTCCTTCGCCTTCGTCGAAACCCCCATCCGGCGAGACGGATTCGTCTCGCCGCTGCGCGCGTGCCTCGCCTGGTTGAGCACGCCCTGGCAGCAGTCGCGGGCTCCACGCCTGATCGCCGGCGCTTTGGCCTGTGTGCTGCTGCTGATGGCGGTCGCGGTCGCAACCGCACCGGAGAAGTCAGCGACACAGACGCAGATCGAATCCGCCGAGGCAGCGTTGGCAAACCCCCCTGCGAACAACGCCGCGGATCAGTCCACCAGCCCCGAGTTCGCCGCCCGCGATGGACTGACCGCGGCCGCCGGAGCCGCCGCCGCTGTCCTCACCGATGACGTGAAGACGACTGACGCGGAGCCCGCCAAGAACGACGGGCCGGCCTCGGTGGCCAGTGACCCCGTCGCCAACTGGGGCTACACCAAGGATGAGGACGGGCTCTTGGTGCCGGACGGCTCCGACATCAGTGCGATCGGCGACTCACTCATCATCACCAGCGCAGACGGCATCACCTATCGCTTCCCCGGGACGACGTATGCCGCGAAGTCCAACCGTCAGTGGAAGGACGCCAACCGGGTCCTTGCCGATGCACTCGCTCAAGACCAAGTGAAGGACAACGTCGTGGTTCATTTCGGCACCAACGCCGGTGTCGAGGAAGACGCCCTGCGCGAATTCCTGGACACGCTTGGGCCTGAGCGTCGAGTCGTGCTGATGAATCTCTACGGCCGATCCAGCTTCACCGAGCCCTCCAACGAGATCATCGATGAGGTCGCAGCCGAGTATCCGCTGGCCACCGTGGGCGACTGGAGCGCCGCCGCCACAGCACAACCCGACACCATGCAATCCGACGGCATACACCCCGACATCAAAGGGATGCACGTGTATGCCGGCGTCGTCGCTGAATCTTTCGACGCCCTGGCCCGCGCGCAAGACTGACTGCCGGGCGGCATCTATGGCAGGCTCGACGCTGTGAACATCGTCTTCGTCGAACCCCACTTCCCGAAAAACCAGCGAGAGTTCGTCCGCGCCCTCGCCCAAGCCGGTGCCTTCGTGCTCGGCGTCGGGGAAACCCCAGCCGAATACCTCGACGACGAGCTCCGATCGTGGATGGGTCACTACGAGCAGGTCGGTTCGGTCACTGACGTCGATCAGATGACCGCCGTGGTCAAGCACCTGCAGAGTTGGGTGTGGGTTGATCGCCTCGAAGCCACCATCGAGTCGCACACCCTGCCGGCCGCCCTCGTCCGCGAGGCGACCGGCATACCCGGGACATCGGTCCACACCACCTGGTTGTGCCGCGACAAGCCCTCGATGAAAGACGCCCTGCGCGCCGCCGGAGTGCCGACCGCAGCCTCGACCGGAGCCGACAACGTGGAGCAGGTCCGCGAGTTCGCCGCCAACGTCGGTTATCCGCTCATCCTCAAGCCTCGTGACGGGGCCGGGGCCGCCGCCACCAGCCGAGTCGACAACGACACGGAGCTCGAGGCCGCGCTCAACCAGTTCAGCCCGGGCACGACATCCATCGCGGTGGAGGAGTTCGTCGAGGGCCACGAAGGGTTCTACGACACCATCAGCATCGACGGTGCCCCGGCATTGGACTTCGCCTCGCACTACTACCCCGGGGTGCTGGAGGCGATGCGCCACCGGTGGATCTCCCCGCAGTACGTCTCGACCAACCGCCTCGACGCTGGAGGGCTGTATGCCGAGATCCGCGAAATGGGTCAGCGCGTCTGCGAAACGCTCGGCATCGGCACGTCGGCGACCCACATGGAGTGGTTCCACGGGCCGAAGGGGCTGAAGTTCAGCGAGATCGGCGCGCGTCCGCCCGGTGTCGGCTGCTGGGACCTCTACAGCAACGGCAACGACATCGACCTCTACCTGGCCTGGGCCCAAGCCGTGCTCTACAGGCACACCACGGTCCAGCCGAGCCGCAGCCACAGCGCCGGCGTCATTGCGCTGCGCCCCGACCGCGACGGGCGGATCAGCCACTACGACGGCCTCGAAGACGTCGAGAACCGCCTGGGCCGCTGGATCATAGACGCCCACTTGCCCGCTTCAGGGACACCGACGCAGCCGATCGAGAACGGCTACATGGCGAACGCGTGGATCCGGATGCGGCACCCCGACTACGACGTGCTGCGCACGATGCTGGACGACGTGGGGTCCACGGTGCACGTCCATGCTCACTAACGACCATGCTCACTAACAACCATGCCAGCTGACGTCGAGGCCTACTAACACCTATGCCTACTAACACCTGGATCACGCTGCTCGGACCTCAACGCACCCCGCGCCTGGGGCACGTTGTCGCCTCTCTGGGCCTCACCGACGCCCGGTTTGCCACTATCAACGCGGGCTGGCGCGAGCGCGAACCCGACGACGATCTGCTGTCCCAGACCCTTGGCGGCAACACGATCAACCCCCGTTTGTGGAGCCGGATGCAGCAGATGTGGGACGACGACCCCGCCTTGGCCCAAGCCGACCGGGACCGGCGCCACGTGCTGGAGGAGATGCATGAGTTGTATCTGATGGGGCTGGATCGTGCGCTGTCGGCTCTGAAGGAGTTGCTCGCGCACACACCGCGACACCCTGAGGTGCGAGAGGTGGCGATCCATGATGCGGAGCAGATCGTCCGCGACATGGACACCCGGCACCTCGCACGCATCGAGGAGCAGTACGCCCAGTTTTGGGAGCAGTGGAAACCGCAGGACCGCGACTCTGCCGCTCGTGCGCGGGAGATCGTCCACCAGGAGTTGGGCCAGGCGCAGGCCATCGTGTTGACCGGCGGCCACGTCGGCGTGCTGATGGGCGCGATGAACCTGTTCAACATCGGGCCTGCCTTGGACGTTCCGATTATCGCCTGGGGGGCTGGGGCCATGGCGCTGACCGAGCGGGTCGTGCTCTTCAATGACCGGGCGGCTCACGGTCCGGCCATCGCCGAGGTGTATCGCCGCGGAATGGGCTTGGTGCGACATACCGTGGCGCTGCCTTCACCTCGAGAGCGACTGGACATAGGCAACCACACCCGGATGGGCCTACTCGCACGACGCTTCGACCCCTCGCGCTCGCTGCTGTTGGAGGCCGGCGTCACGGTCCACATCGGCTACGACGGACAACTGCCCCCTGGCGCCCCGGTGCTGGCCACCGACGGCTCGCCCACCATCGTCGGCGAGGGTGCAGCATGACCACGACCACGCCGGCCCGCACCCGAGCCAAGCAGCGTCCCAAACTGGCGATCAACCAGTTCCGGGAGCGCGACCACCTTGATGAGCACGCGGTCGAGGCCTTCCTGGCGGAGCACGAGGCCCCGATCGTCGAGGGCGGTAAGTGCACATTCCTGTTCCGCGGGGAGGCCGATGAGGTGCACGTGATGCACCGCATCGTGAATCAGCCCCAACGGGTGCCGATGAAGCGGCTCGCGCACACCTCGCTGTGGTGGGTGACCATCGAGCTGCCGGAGGGCTCCCGGGTCGAATACCAGCTCAGCAAACGGATCGGTGATCACAGCGACCAGTTCAACGATCCACTCAATCCGTATATCGCCCACAGCCCCGTCGGGTCGTCCTCGGTGTGTCAGGCCAGCGGGTATCAGACCCCCGAATGGGTGCAACACGACCCGGCCTCGCGACCGGGGGAAATGCATACGGTGGAGTTCCACTCCAAGGCGCTACGGCGGAACACGGCGAGTCGGGTCTATCTGCCCGCACGCTATCGGCCGAGCACGGCATACCCCTTATTGGTGGTGCACGACGGCGACGACTATCTTAACTACGCCGCGATGCAAACGGTTCTGGACAATCTCATTCATCGCCTCGATATGGCTGAGACCGTCGTCGTGTTCAGCAATCCCGGCGATCGATTGCGTGAATATCCCAATAGCGCCGCGCACGCTCGTCATCTCAGCGCCGAACTAGTGCCCCATCTCAGGGAGCGACTGTCCTTGATTGATCGCCCGGACGCGAGGTGCCTGATGGGGGCCAGTTTCGGAGCGATGGCCTCGCTGTCAGCGGCCTATCGCAAACCCGACCTCGCCTCCTCGCTTCTGCTGCAGTCGGGGTCGTTCGTCTTCACCGATATCGGCGATGATCACGGCGGCGGAGCAGCGTTTGATCCCGTCGTGAAGTTCATGAACCGCTACCGCGCCGACCCTCGACAGGTCGCGAGTCGGATGTTCATGTCGTGCGGGGTGTACGAGCCGCTCATCGTGCACAACCGCTCGATGGTCCCGGTGTTCGAGGCTACCGGCACGACCGTGCGCTATGTCGAGGCGCGCGATGGGCATTCCTGGGAAAACTGGCGCGATCGCTTGCGCGATGGGCTGTCCTGGATCTTTCCGGGGCCGCAAAAGTTCGTCTACGAGTAACCTGGGCCTCGGCGACGCCGCCAAAGGCCCGCCGGACTATGGCACGAAGAACTCTGGACTAAGGAAGCACTATGGATCATCACAGCGACGCTGCCAACGAGACACAACGCTCGACCTATCTGCTCGTCGATGGGGAAAACATCGACGCCACCATCGGCAACTCGATCCTCAACCGTCGACCCAATCCCGAAGAGCGCCCCCGCTGGGATCGGTTGTTGACGTTCACCGAGTCCAAGTGGAAGCAACCGGTCAAGGGTCTGTTCTTCCTCAACGCGTCCACCGGCTTGCCGATGGCCTTCGTGCAAGCGTTGCGGGCGATCGGCTACGCCACCGTGCCGCTGGCCGGGACGGCCGAGGAGAAGGTCGTCGATATGGCGATCATCCGCACCCTGGACGCGCTGCTGGACCGGGATTCCGACGTCATGTTGGTCAGTCACGACGGTGACTTCGTCGACGCAATGACCCCCCTCATCGACAGCGACCGCCGGGTCGGCTTGATGGCGTTCGAAGAGTTCCGCAACAACGGCTTCAGCCCGTTGCAGTCACGAGGTATGGAGTTCTTCGACCTCGAGCACGACGCGCACGCGTTCAACACGCACCTGCCCAGGCTGCGGATCATCGCGATCGAGGACTTCGACCCGCTCGACTTCTTGTAAGTCGGGAACACAGCAGCAACCGATGGAACTCGGAGCCGCCTGCGGGCACATAGAGGTATGACGCGACCCGCAGGCACCTCGGCGATCAGGCCGCTGCGGCTGGACGCGGCCACCGACGCACAGGTGTGGCAGGTCGCAACCGGCGAAGACCCGGATGCCTTTGGGGTCATCTTCGACCGGCACGCGGACGCTGTGCACCGGTATTTGCGCTCGACGGTCGGGGTCGGCCGACGCCGCTGATGATCTGGTCTCGATCGTGTTTCTGGAAGCGTGGCGCCGGCGAAGTGACGTTGTTCTGCAACGGGATTCGGCCCTGCCGTGGCTGCTGGGGGTGGCCCGGCATACTCTCTCGCACCGAGCTCGCACGATGTTGCGGCACCAGCGCGCGCTGGATCGGCTGCCACGGACCTGGGTGCCCGATCACGCCGACGCGGTCGTGGCCCACCTCGACGACCAGCGCAGGCTGAGTGACGTCGAGCGGGCCTTCGCCGGCCTGAACCCGGCCGACCAAGACGTCATCGCACTCTGTGTCTGGCAGGGCCTGGAGTATGCCGACGCGGCCCTCACCTTGGGAGTGCCGGTCGGCACCGTGCGCTCCCGCCTCTCCCGAGCCCGGGGCCGACTGACCACCCTCACCGAACAGCAGCATCCCGAAGGCAACCCACAAGCGGGATCGAAGGACGCATGATGGCAACCAACGACAGTGTGAACAGCTCCGGCGGCAGCGGCGACTCCGGTCCCGCGGTGCGCAGGATGAGCCCAGAAGTTCGCGGTCACGCCCGAGGGGTGATCCTGGCTGAGGCGGTGGGTGGGACCGCAGGAAAGGGCCCCGAGGCCGACAGGGCAACGCTGGGACGAGACGGGTTCGAGGGGGCACCACCCCCGTTGAAGAAGCGGTGGACGACTGTGGCGGCCGGGTTGGCGGTCGCCGCTGCGGGTGCCGCGATCATTGTCGGCTCCGGCGTCATCTCCGGCGACGACATCGGCATCTCACCGGCCGACACCTCGCAGGACGAAGCCAGCAACGGCACGGTCGATGACTCTGATCCCGATCGCAATCTGGACCTGCTCCGAACGCGAGTGACCTGTCTGTCCGACGCGGGAGCAGCCAGCGACGACATCTCGCCTGTGGTCTACGAGCACCAGAGCGAGGGCTACACCATGGTCGCCGTCGACTACGGAATTCCACAGATGTGTGCGACGACCAACTTTGGCGGCTCCCACACCTCCACCCGAGCTGAAGGATCTGGCGAAGTTCAACAATTCATCCGTCACACCACCCCGTTAGATGACACCTACACCGAGCTCCTCGGCGGCAAGGTGGCGGACGACGTCACCGCGGTCGACATCCAATCCGACGGCGACGTGGTCGCTTCAGCCAATCTCGAAAACGGGTGGTTCTCAGCCTTCGCCACCACCCAGCCCGGTGCTGAGCTCTCTTATCTGGTGACGCTGCAGGACGGCAACAGGAAAACCGTCGTCATCGACGATCCCCTCTACGTCAGCCCAGCCGAGCAGCAGGGAGCCAACGACGACTTCCTGTCCGGTTTCGCCGACGACTGCTTCGACGAAGGGTACCAACTCATCAGCACCCACAGAGATCCGAATTACCTCTTCTTCGCTGCGAACACCGGCGACACCGTGCAGGGCTGCGTGAATGGGCCGGATCAGATATCGGCCGGGAGCCTGCCTGCCGAGATGGCGTTCGGCGCGCCCATCGAGCCCATCGACCCGAAGCCCGAGCCCACCGGTACGGGGACGTACCCAGTGATGGGCCGAGCAGCGCCGAACGTCACAGAGGTAGTGGTGGTGCTGGCGGACGGCAAACGCCGGGACGCGTTCGTGCACGACGGCTTCTACTCGTTGTTGCTTCCTGCCACCGACGCCGTTGACGTGACCTACGTCGTGGAAACCGACGACGGGCAGACGAGCACCATCGGGTCCGACTAGAGTCGCGATCGGCACCGTTGACGCAGCCGCCTGGACGCCGATATCGATTGGCAGCAAATTCACCCGAACGCGTTGGTTTTTGGTGAGTATCCTGCCAATCGATGTGGTCCCAGCCCCACGAAGCGGAAACTGGGGTGGAACTCGCCGGACGGTGCGGGCATAGGAAGGGTATGACAGACAGCTCGCCCCCACCGGGAGGCGCAATTGCCCTGGAGTCGACCACCGATGCCGACCTCTGGCGGATTGCGCTGACCCAAGATCCGGAGGCGTTCGGCATCATCTTCGACCGTCACCTGCGTGCGATCCACCGGTTCTGCACGCGGCGGACGGGCTCGGCGGATGTTGCTGATGACCTCGTGTCCATCGTGTTCCTCGAGGCGTGGCGGTGCCGGCATCGCGTGAGGCTGGAGCAGGAGTCGGCGTTGCCGTGGCTGTATGCCGTCGCTCGGCACACCCTGTCGCACCGGGCACGAAGCCAGTTCCGTCACCGCAAGGCGCTGGCCCGCATACCCATCGACATCGTGGACGACCCCGCTGACGACATCGCTAAGCGTGTTGACGATCAGCGCACGCTGGACGCCGTCGACACCGCCTTTGCGCAACTCAAGGCCGACGACCAAGACGTCATCGCCCTCTGCGTCTGGCAGGGGCTGGAGTATGCCGAAGCCGCCGTCGCCTTAGAAATCCCCCTCGGCACCGTGCGCTCGCGATTGTCTCGGGCCCGTGCCCGACTCGCCGCTGGTCGACCCCACCTCGAAGGACGCATCATGAAGAACCCCGACACTGGACCCACCACTCGTCCTCCCAACCGTGCTGCCGCTGCCCGCGCCCGAGCCGCCCTGATGGCCCAGGTCCGCGACACACCCCTGGATGCTGACTTCGCCGCCGTTGACGCCGCCACGATCAGCCGATCTGGCGTCGAAGGTGCACCGCGGGAACTCAAGAAGCGGTATATCGCTCTCGGCACCGGATTGGTCGCCGCAGCGGCCGGAGCAGCCATCATCTTCGGCGGCACCGTACCCTTCGGCGATGACCTCGGCCTCACCCCCGCCGCGCCCGATACGTCCGCGGAGGTCATTGCGGCAAAGTGCCTCGACTCGGCAAAGAGACCTTGGTCCGACGAAGGCAACGACGGTCAGTTTCCGCTTGCAATCGACGCGCACAACGAGGCGGTCGAGGCTGGTCCATTCGAAGTTGTGACCACACACGTCGAGGAGGACTACCAAGTCGCGTTCGTGAGCAACGGGTCCTTGAGCCTTACGTGCTTCGGTGACAATGGAGCAATTCGAACAGCGTTCGACGATCTAGATCCTGCCCTCGAGGCACCTACAGGTTTGAGCTCGGTCTTCAGCGAGGGCACAGTCGAAGGATCGGGTGTTCGCATCATCACCACCGGCCGCGTTTCTGCAGACATCCAGGCTGTCACCGTCGAAGCCGCGGATGGGCAAAGCAGACAGGCTCATCTTGGTGGCGGGTACTTTTCAGCGGAACTATCCAGTCAGAGCCCGGAAACCGAGTTGTCATACGTCCTCGCTCGTTCGGACGGGTCGACGGAGACCATCAGCGGGTCTGATCTGGACATCGATAGACGCTCCATCACGGAGATTCAGAGCATCTTCCCTGGAAACTGCGTTCAGCAAGCCCTCGATACCAGCGGCTACGGCCTATCCGAGAAGGACGAAGCGGCCCTGTTGGTTTCGTTGCTGGAAGATCCTCCTGCTGTTGTCTCCGACCACGTGTCCAGCGCATACCAGTTCGTCGTCGTCAGGAACGAGACCGCCGAAACAGTCTGCGTCGGAGACAACAGCACCCGGATGGACGTGTCCCAAACCCTGAATGTGTCCTCGGGGCCTGAGCATATGGACCGCATCAGCTTGGGTAGCCTCACTCAGTCTGGCGAGATCGTCGAGGTCGGCCGAGCATCCGCCAACGTCAGCGCCATCGTGATCAAGGCCTCCGACGGCCACACGACTCCGGCCATGGTGGCGGATGGGTACTACTCGGCGGTTCTCGACGACGGTAGTGACTCAGCCACCTTGACGTACGAAGTGACATTCCAAGATGGGTCGACGGAGACCATCACTGATCCCTAGCAACTCACGGGTCAAAGTCGTCGCGGGCGCACTGGTGCTGGCGACACGCCCGAGAAAATCGGCCCAGGTGAGCACGTGCACGCCAGGGCCGATTCTCGTGGGCGTGTCGTCGGTACTTTTGGTGTGTCTGGGATGTATAGACCGGCTCGGTAGGGTTCCGGCACAGTCATGCCACAGAACCAGGACGTCCCAGACCTACCCGACGGGGTGAGGTTTGGTCGGTCGGGGCTCGATGGTGCTCCGCCGCCGTTGCCGAAGCGCTGGCTGGTCCTAGGCGGGGGGCTCGCCGCCACGGTAATCGCCGCAGCAATCATCGTCGGGACGGGCGATTTCTCCCTTGAGGCCGGCGTCGATCCTGATCGGGCCGAGCCCACCGCGACCTTCGTGGAGACCGAACCGGTCGGCATTTCTCCGCTGACCCGAGCGACCGGTGCCTGCCTCGGCACGATCCGAGACGAACGCAGCGCCGACAGCACCGGAGGGCTCGGTATGCTCCCGGCTTCGTTGGACCTGTCCGTGGCCTATCAGCATCAAGTCGCCGGGAGGGCAGCCGTGGCCGTCACCGACGGCGGGCGGAGCGCGCTGTGCGTTTCCGGCCCCGAGGGGCTATCGAGCACGAGCTATGACGCCGGCGATGCGCCAAATCCGCTGCTCCAGTATGTGCGTACTCCACCTTGGCCTGCGGAAGCGATCGTCCAGGTACTCGCCGGCGAAGTAGCGGACGACGTCGACGTGGTCGAGATCCTCCTCGACGGTGAGCCGGTCGGCCAGGCCGACGTCGCCGACGGGTACTTCTCGGCGTTCGTCGAAGCCCCGCCCGGTGAGGAACTGACGTATGCCGTCACGTCCGCCAACGGAGGCACCGAGGTGGTGAGCGCCGACGAGCCGGCCGCCTCCCAGAACGTGGGGGGCAGCAATGCCGCCGCACGCGCTTGCCTGAGTTATCTCAACATCACTGTGGCCGAGCCCGAGCCCTACGGGAATCGCGCGCCGTCGGTCTTCGATGTCGCCTACGACCTGATCGCTGAGCACACCCAGACGGACTATGTGCTGGCGGCGGCCGACGACGGCACGACGATCACCGCGTGTCTCGAAGCCCCTGGCATCACCTGGACCGCCAGCCAAGCCCCCGAGTTGCCTGCTGGCGAACTGATCACCCCTCTGGAACCCACGACTCGCTCCAGCGGCAGCGACCTGTATCCGCTGGTGGGGCGAGTCGCGGACTCGGTCACGGCGGTCGAGATCGTCACAGCGGACGGCCAACGCCTCCCGGCTCATCTCGAAGACGGGTTCTACGCGGTGTTGCTTCCTGCTGCGGACAGCGTTGACGTGACCTACGACGTCCAGACCGACGACGGGCGCTGACTCGCGCCAGTTCATGATCGAGAATCACCCCATGGACATCGTCGAATGGCCACACGTCGAGATCCCGCTCAGCGACGGCACCATACTGGCCGCCCGCATCTGGCTCCCCGCCGACGCTCTCAGCCGCCCCGTGCCCGCCATCCTGGAATACCTGCCCTACCGCAAGCGAGACGGGACGGCAGCACGCGACGAGCTGACCTATCCCTACGTCGCTGCCCAAGGGTATGCCGGGGTGCGCGTCGACATACGCGGCAACGGTGAGTCCCAAGGCCTGATGGCCGACGAATACCTTGCCCAAGAGCAGCAGGACACCCTTGAGGTCATCGACTGGATCGCCAGCCAACCCTGGTGCTTGACCGGTATGCCGACGACACCCACTACAAGGGTGGCGTGCTGATGAACGAGAACCTCGGCTGCGCCGCCACGATGCTCAGTTTTAGCGCGGCCGTTCCCGACCCCGATCTGGTGCCGGACTGGAAGCAACGCTGGCTGCACCGCTTGGAGCACATGCCGCTGCTCGCAAAAACCTGGATGGAGCATCAGACCCGGGACGACTACTGGGTGCGCGGATCGGTCTGCGAGGACTACGGGGCCATTACCGCTGCGACCTTTGTGGTGGGCGGCTGGGGCGATGCCTACAAGAACGCGGTGCCGCGGCTCCTGGAGCACCTGACGTGTCCGAAGCAGGCGCTGGTGGGGCCATGGATCCACACGTACCCGCACTTCGCCGTGCCCGACCCGGCGGTCGGGTTCCTGCAGGAGGCGCTCGCCTGGTGGGACCGATGGCTTCGGGAGGATTCGACGGCACCCGCCCCGATGTATGCCCATAGGCCTGGGCGGTGGGTCACGACTCAGGGATGGCCGTCTGACGATGTCGTCTTGCGCCGCTTCGGCCTCGGTGCCGGCGGGTGCCTCGTCGGCGGCGACTCGACCCAGCGTGAATCCGTGTCCGTGCGTACCCCGTTGACCGCCGGGACCGGGCAGGGCGAATTCTGCGCGATCTGGGTCGGACCCGATCTGCCCACCGATCAGCGGTCCGACGATGCGTAGGCCGCCACCTGGAACAGCGACATCCTGACCGAGCCGATCGACATACTCGGCCGCCTCGAGGTCGCCCTCCGGGTGGCTAGCACCACCGACGCGGGCCAACTGACCGTGCGGCTCAACGATGTGCGCCCCGACGGCCGCGTCGCAATGATCACGTATGGCGTGCTGAACCTCCGGCTGCGTGACTCGCCAGCTCAGGTCAGCGATGTCCGGCCGGGAGAGGCGATGGACGTCGCCGTGCCCCTGGACATGGTGGGCTATCGGATCCCGGCCGGCCACCGACTGCGAATCTCGGTTTCTTCGGCCAACTTCCCGCTGCTGATGCCGCCACCCGGCGCTCGGACTTGTGGGTCCTGCCCGGATCGGCCGGCCTGCAGCTGCCGATGTTCACCGGGTCCGATCTGGCGGAACCGTTGCCGCCGCCGCTGACCGCTGCCGGGGCGCGCCTGCGTACCCACCGATCCCCAGCCCCTCGCCGCACGGTGTCCACCGACGTCGCCACGGGCGAGACCTCCGTGGTGATCGAAGACGATCTCGGCGACGTCACCTTCGAAGACCACGGGCTGCGGGTGGCCCAACGATGCCGGGAGCAATACGTCGCCCACCCGGAGTATGCCGACCGCTGGCGGGCCGACATCATCTGGCACTACGAGGTGAGCTGGGACGGACAGTTCATTGCGGCAGTAGGGAGTTCGTATCGCCTGACCTGCGACGCGGGTAATTTCCACCTGGAAGCCGAGCAGGTCGCGCACTGCAAGGGAGCACTCGTGAGCCATCGTCGGTGGAGCGAGCAGATCCCCGGCGTGGCCACCGAGGGCACCGCGTGCGAGGCTGGTCGGATGACTCAAGCCACCCCCAATCCCTCGCCTCTCATCGTCGTCACCGGTGCCAACGGGCTCGTGGGCTCCCACGTCTGCGCGGGCCTGAGCGAGCGCGGCAGTCGCGTCCGGGCGGTCGTCCGCCGGGCTGG
>JBGTGC010000003.1:0-13298 GCA_041746935.1 Dermatophilaceae bacterium | reverse complement strand
GCGCTGAGGTGAGCGCCGAGATAGGCAGGATGAGCGGACTGACCACCTCACTCATCCGCAGTTTTGATGCGGCCGCCCCACCTGGCAACGTGTCGTTGGCACTGGGCGAGCCGGGGTGGTCGCTGCCCGAGCCTGCCCGTGCGGCGTTGCGTCGTTGGGCCCAAGACAGTGACCTGTGCACCTACGGCCCCAATCAGGGCGTTGGGGAGTTGCTTTCGGCCATCACCACCCGGGTGGGTTCGTCGGCGGCCAACGTCATGGTCACCAGCGGGAGTCAGGCCGCCCTCTATGCCCTGATCACCGCCCACGTCGAGCCGGGCAGCGTGGTTGCGATCCCGGACCCAGGTTTCCCGGCCTACCGCACTCTTGCCCACCTGGCCGGTGGCACCACGATGACCTACCCGCTGGCCGCCGACGGCTCGCTGGACGCAGGCGCGCTGATCGATGCCCTCGATCGGCATACCGAGACCGAGGGCGCACCCATGCGCATGCTGATCCTCAACCATCCCGGCAACCCGACCGGGGGTGGCGCGAGCGTGGCCGCCTTGGACGAGGTCGCCCGCGGATGCACAGCCCGCAACGTCATCGTGGTCTCCGATGAGGTCTACCGCGAGTTGCCGTATGCCGAGCATCAGCCGAGTCTGCGCGACGTCACCGACCAGGGCATCGTGACCGAGTCGGTCAGCAAAGCCTGGGCCGCCCCCGGCTTGCGGGTGGGCTGGGCCCTGGGGCCGGCCGAACTGCTCGCCCCGGCCCGACTGGTGCACAACGCCATGACCACGGCAGCTGCCCGACCCAGTCAACTGGCCGCGGCGGCACTACTGGACTCCTGCGCCACGGTCCTGGAGACCTCGCGCGCAGAGATGGCGGCGCGATGGGATCTGGTGGACCAGCACGCACCGTCGTGGCTGAAGTCCGTGCCTCGACCCGCGGGGGGCTTCTATCTGTGGGCTCCCATCCCGGATCAGGGCCTCGACCGTGACCGTGACCGTGATGGGGACCGTTGGGCGACCGATCTGCGGGATCACGGCGGTGTGAGCGTCGTGCCCGGGTCGGCCTTTGGGCCCGGGGGGCGGCAACACATCCGGATCAGCGTCGGCGGCCCCAGAGACGAGCTCGTCGAAGGCTTGCGGTGCTTGTCGGCATACACCGAGGGGGTGTCGGTCCATGGATGAGTCACTCTTTGCTGTTCGTCCGGAACGGTTGCGGGATCTCCTGAGCGCTGATGGCGCATCGATCACCACGCCGTGCTTCGTCTACGACCTCGATCTGGCTGCGAATCGATTCCGGAGGTTGCGGCAGGCGCTGCCTAGCCGAGTGCAGTTGGCCTATGCCGTGAAGTCGAATCCGGGTGCGCCGTTGCTGGCCACCTTCGCGGAGCAGGGTGCATGGTTCGACTGTGCTTCGGACGGCGAGATCGCTCAGGTGCTGGCCATCGGCGGGGCTGGCGAGCAGATGGTGGTGGCCGGACCGGCCAAGAGTGATCGGGACCTGGCTGCGGCGGTGTATGCCGGAGCTCGAGTGCAGGTCGACGGGCTGGAAGACGTCGAGCGTCTGGACGTGATCCACGCAGGCGGGATGCGTGCGGCCAAGATGAATGCGGGTGAGATGACTACGCCCGAGCCGTTGCGGGTCAGCGTGCGGGTCAACCCGGTGGGCGGGGTCAGCGAGCGCGCCGCCATCATCGGCGGCGGGGGGCCTTCGGCGTTCGGCGTCGACGAAGAAGACCTGGACGGCTTCATGACGCGCACGGCGGCATACCCGAACGTGCGCATCACGGGCCTGCAGGTGTTTGCCGCCAGCAACGAACTCGACGCGGGCACTCTTTTGGCCAATCACGCGACGGCGCTGTCGATCGGCCGCCGTCTGGCCACAGAGCACGGCATCGAACTCGACCTCATCGACATCGGCGGGGGGCTCGGAATCCCGTATGCCGACTTCGAGGAGCCGCTGGACGTGCTGGCACTGGGACGCGGGCTGACCGATCTGCTGACCGAGCACCCGTGGTTCAGCGGAGATCTGCTGCTGGAGCCGGGTCGCTGGCTGTCCGGGCCGTGTGGGGTCTACGCGGCGCGGGTCGTCCGGACCAAACACAGCCGCGGGACTCACTTCGCGCTGCTGGAGGGCGGCATCAACCACTTGCTCCGGCCCTTGATGACGGGACAGTCCTTCCCCACGACGGTCCTGCGACGTGCCGACACGGTCAGCGGCGCTCCACTGGTCGAGGTCACCTTGGCCGGGCCTCTGTGCACCTCGTTGGACCGCCTCGGAACGGGGCGCTTGCCCGCCGACCTCAGGGCGGGTGACGTCGTGCTCTTCGGGCAAGCCGGCGCATACGCCTACACCCAGGCGATGACTCACTTTTTGTCCCACCCAGCTCCAGATCAGCACTGGCTTAGAGCAGTGGAATAGTCGAGCCGCGCCTGCACTCCTGCGCCCTGCGCCCTGCGCCCTGTGGAGCACTCATACCATGCGCGAGCCAGGCAACAGCGCACCAAGGCCAGCAACTGTGAGGCTCAGCAGGTGGCTGGGACCTCGTCATTGTGCCGATCCAGGTAGCACGCGCGGGTTTTCCGACGATAGCCATCGTTCAGGGATGGTCAAGCAAGGGTCCGCAAAGGGCCATTTCTTCGTCACAATCTTGCTATTTTTGCCCCATTTTCGGCGAACTGGCCCCTTCCCTCACGGATCCTCAAACAAGATCCGGAAGGAACCCCTATGTGGACACGACTCACGTCTTGGTGCTCGGCGGCGCTTTTGGCTGTGGTGACGATGTCGGCCGTTGCCACGCCCTCATCCGCGCGACCCATGAGCGCCACCGCCAACGACGCTATCTTTACGGGCACTAGCACTACGGAGAGCCTCGCACCTGCGGGCACATCTTTTGGCGAGGGGGCAGTGCGTCTTTCTGGCCCGAACCGATACGCCACGTCAGCCGAGGTGGCTCTGTCGTGGCCAGCTGGGACTCAGACCGTTTTCGTGTCTAGCGGCGAGTCGTTTCCCGATGCGCTGACGGCAGCCTCGCGAGCCGGCAGCGAGCAGGCGCCATTGTTGCTGACCCGTCGCGCTGACCTTCCGGGTGAGACCTCACGAGCGTTGGCTCGCTTGAGCCCCCAGCGCATCGTGGTGGTGGGCGGAACCGGCGAGGTATCTCAGGCCGTAGCCCGCGCTCTCGAGCAATACACCCCCTCCGGACAGGTGCTTCGCGTTGGCGGCGACACGGCATACGCCACGTCCCTAGCGGTCTCACGGCTCTATCCGGCAGGAGTGGAAACGGCATACCTGGCCAGTGGCGAGACCTTCCCTGACGCCTTGGCGGGCGCGGCCCTCTCCGGTCACCAGGGAGCACCGCTTCTGCTCACCGGCAAGGACGGGATGGACCCATCTACGCGCGCCGAGCTCGCCCGCCTGTCACCGCAGCAGATCGTTGTCGTCGGCGGCCCAGCGGCCGTCTCGGCGGATGTCCTGCGATCGGCGGAGCCACTGAGTCGCCAACCCGTGCGAAGGGTCGCTGGGACCGACCGCTACCGCACCGCCGCAGCGGTTGCCGCAGAGTTCGTCCGGACCCCCACCTCGGTCACGACATATATCGCGGCCGGCCACAACTTTCCGGACGCCTTGGTCGGCGCTGCCGCGGCCGCCCGCGACGGTGCCCCAGTCCTGCTCACACCTCAAGCGACCGTGCATCCAGCAACGACCGGCGCCTTGAAGGAGAATCCGCCGCGAGCGTTATACGTGCTTGGTGGGCCCTCGGTGATTTACTCCTCGACTATGACCTCGCTCGCCGAATACGTGGCCACCCCTGGCAGCGCCGAGCGCTTCACACCGCTGAGCGATAGTGCTGACTTCGATTGGTCAGGTCAGCAATGGTCCGCCAAAGACGCCACTAGCCAAGGCCCTGGACCCAACCGTTGGCATCGCAGCGGAGTGGAGCTGGGCGATCGCGGATCAATGAGGCTCACGGTGCAGAAGAACTCCGCCGGGCAATGGCAGAGCTCCGAGATCGCGCGCAAGGGTCCCACCGGCTACGGCACGTTCGCTTTCACCACGACGAGCTCGGTGCTCCCGCCGAACGAGCAGTCAGTCTTGGGACTGTTCAGCTATCAGCACCTCACCCCGAACGAGGGCTACGAAGAGATCGACATCGAGTATTCACAGTGGTCCAAACCGGGCACCGGGCCGGGTTCGGTCACGGTGCACAAACCCACCCCGCCCTGGCACCGGGAGTTCAGCCTGGACTACACGGGGCCGATGACCCACTCGTTCCTCTGGGCTCCCGACTACATCGCGTGGCAGATCGTCCGCGAAGACAACGGCGAGGTGCTGTACGAGCGCGAACTGCGAGGGGCCGACGTGCCGAAGTATGTGGACGCCCGGATGCGGTTGAATCTGTGGCTGATCGACGGCGTGCCCGCAGACCAACAGGAGCCTTTTGAGGTCACGTTCTCTTCTGCGACGTGGACTCCACTGCCGGCTGGGTTCGTCGCCCCGGCTGCTCCGACGTCCCCGCCGGTGACCGCAGATCTGCAAGAAGCCTTCGACGGCCCGCTGCAGACATCACGCTGGCCCGGCCGCTTCCTGTATGGCAGCCCACAGGTCTCCCAAGGGCGTCTCGACGTACCGTTGGGCCCCGGGTTTCACGGGGTCCGGTCAGAGTCGGAATACCGCCTCGCCGGGTCCTCGATCGCTGTCGAACAGATCCGTCCTCGCAGCGTCCATCCGAACAGCGAGTCCGAAGTGTCCTTCCTGCACGGCGAGCAGAACAGCATTGCGTTGATCACAGTGGGTGATGAGACCGGAAGGACGAGGATCCGGACCGGCGGCGTGGATCGCTCCGTTGATTTCACCTACGACCGAATCGCGCATCGGTGGCTGCGGATCAGGCAATCGGGAACCCGCATCTATTTCGAAGGCAGTCCTGACGGGCTCGCGTGGAGCGCGGTCGTTCCGTCGCAGATCTCGCCGACGTGGGTCTTGGACGGCTCAGGCCAAGTCAAGTTGGGCGGCGGCAATTACGCCATGGACGACCCGGCCGGGAGCGTCTATTTCGACAACCTGAATCGCTCGGGATAGCGCCTTCGGCGAAAGCCGCCGCCACGTGATCACTATCCCAACTCGGCTGGCGCTCCCTCACCCTTGGGAACGTGGCGGTCAAAGTCGGCGTAGGCGACGATCCTCTGCGCGGCGCTCAACTTGGGGTAACACGAGGTCAGCACCATCCACCGCTGAGTTGGCGTGGCTTGCGGGTCATCAGGCACCGGCGCAATAACTTCGACGGCGCCGGGATCGACGATGCGCTCGCGCTGCATGGTGTAGACGTCCCAGCCCCGCGCGGTCTGGACCACTATCGGGTCGCCTACCTCGATCTGGTCGATGTCGTAGAGCGGGGCGCCGTGGGTGGTGCGGTGACCCGCTATCGCGAAGTTCCCGACCGATCCGGGAGCGCCCGTGCCGGGATAGTGGCCCAGCACCCCCTGATCCAGAACGTCGGCGCCCATGCCTTCCAGGACGGGCAACTCGAGGTCAATCGAGGGGATCGTCACCACAGCGACGACATCGCCGGGCCCATACGGTGATTCGGAAGCCTGCGCTGACGCCGATGGCACCAATGGTGACTGCGAAGACGGTGCCTGGACCGACTGTGCTTGCGCTTCGGATGGCTCGGCCAGCTGAGGTGGTGCAGACGGTATGGACGCAGAAGGTGTCGAGGACGAAAGCCCAGGGGCAGAGGTTACCGGGGTAGTGGACGAGGCGTCCGACGACGTTTGCCGCGACTGTTCATCCAGCTGCTGGCTCGCGCGCTCCAGGATCTGTGCGGCGGCTTGATCCCCGGCGACGTTGCCGCCCCAGAACACGTAGCCGAAGAAAAGTACGATGGCGACACCGACGGCTAGGAAGGCAAAACCGACACCTCGAAACGCGCCCCGACGGGGGGTTCGATGCTGCGTGGGTGTGCTCATGGTGTCCTCCTAAGTCAGGCAGACGGCCGCCGGGAGGGGTGGCCACCCGGCGCCCGCGCGATGATGTTGACTACAGACGGTGACGACGTTGGGGTGCCGACGACCAGTGACCTGGGCGGGCTGCGACGGCGCGCGCAGGAGTCGGGGCAATGCGCAGCAGAGCGGCACCGACGGCAAGAAACGCAAAGGCAGCGAGGATCAGCCACACCGAGTTGAAGCCAGTCATTGCCAGCGCGCCAGTTCCACCAGCGGCCAAGGGAGCAGAGGGGTTGTTGTACATGGTTACCACTTTCTTTCGCGGTTGAGTGCCACATCGGCGTACGCCTTTGTGTGCACGAATTGCAGGAACATGTCGATGGTCAGTTCGTACATCGAGGCTGACAGGACCATCTGCCGCCAACCTCTGTATCGGACGGTGAGGACGCGCTCCAGCACGAATACACCAGTGATTCCCACCCAGAACGGATGAAGAATAAAGCCGCCGCCGAGCGTCAGAGCCCAGACGATGGTCCCGAAGTAGACGACGGTCACCAGCAGTCCCAGGGCGGTCAAGATTTGGCGGCCCCAGTAGCGCCAGGTGACCTTGGTCAGGCCGTACTGCAGGCAGTTCTCAACCGCACCACGCTTCCAGCGCAGCCGTTGGTTCCAGAGGTCGGACCACGACTCCATGACTTCGGTCAACAGCGTGCAGTCAGCGGGCGAGGAAATCTTGTGTCCAAGGTGCAGCAGCGCGAAAGACAGCTCGTTGTCCTCCGTCAGCACGGTCGTGTCGTAGACCCCGCCCTGGCCATCACCTTCCGGCAAGGTGCCGCTGAGCCTGGCCGCACTCACGTCACGCAATGTGTTAGCGCGGAATAGGGCGGCGGTGCCGGTCACGACCAGGCATCTGCCGTTCATCCGCTGCACATCGCGGGCGTAGCGCGCGTACTCGTTTCGTTGCAGGTGACCGACGAAACCACCACCCTCTGTGCCCGCGAAGACACCACCAATGGCCCCGAAATCAGGTCGGGCGACGAGATGTCCTACCGCGTTCTCGATGAAGTCATCGGAGAGCACGGAGTCCGCGTCTTGAGCCAGGACCAGGTCGTTGTCGTCCAAGTGCGGCAACAGCAGCGACAGAACGTGATTCAGTGCGCCCGCCTTCTTGTCCGCGTTGTCGACCGTCTCGATAACCGCCACCCTGGCGAACGTGCCCGCAAGTGCCACGGTGCCATCGGTGCTGTTATCCGAGATGACGACAGTCAAGTCCGGCGGTCGGGATTGCGCCGCTAGGGCTCGCAAGGTTTCCGCTAAGCCCGCTTCTTCGTTGTGCGCTGGCACCACCGCGACCACAAACTCCGATGCGGACGATGGCTCGCCGACCATTTCTTTGGTCGCCGGAAGAACGCTCCGTGTGAGCACCGCAACCGTCATCAGTCGTTCCTTCTTGTGGGGTCTTCACCTGCCAAAGCGCTCGGGGAGCTACTCACCGTAGACGCACATACTTTGCCAAGTCCTTACTTGCGAGAGACTAACCCATGAAATGCTTGTTACCTATTCCAGACCTTCCCGTAGCTGCAGGGGGTTAGTAATAGCGTTGCTCCACAACGCAAACCGTCTTTCGGGCACGCGCGAACCGAGTCAACGACCAGACTTATCTGTGGCGCGAGCAGTGGCAATGGTCAAGAAAAGACATGTGAAACTCGGAACGCCCTCGCCCACTATCGGGTGCGCAGACCGCCCAGCGACTGCCCTCTACCTTGCCCAGCGCACGACAGTACGACAGTCCCGCGCCAGCAATCGCCTTCCGATCAGCGCGCTGAAGCCTGACCATCGCTTCTCAACCGAGCCTCGGTTAGTCCGCTACCAATATCGCTGCAGCGCAACGGATGTCAATGGTCACTACGCAGACCGTCTGCCGCAGACGTCCGTCCTTTCCCAGCAACTACCCCGTGCCTATGTCGGGCAGCGACACTCCCAGCCCTACCGCTGGTCCGTGCCCCGCTCAAACTTTGCGTTCAGCGCATTACCCCGGCGCGCCATCCCGCAAGTATTTCGTCTGCACACTGTTCGGCATGATCGGCATCGCGGTGGAGGTCCTTCAGGTGAATTCCCTGCGACACAACAATAATCATCGCCAATGGACCTTCACCAGGGATCGGAATAGCGAAGTGGTCGCAGGGGGTCGGCTGGTCACCTCGACCCAATAATCGGAGGAACTCTTACAGGGATGGACCCACTCTTGCGGTGCGCGCCGTGTAAGAGTGCGCCAAGCTAGCGATAGTCATCGGGGCCGCCCCACAATGGGGCAGGACGGCTCCCGAGGCCGGTGGTTGACTACGGATCACTCTCAGCGGGTTTCCTTTAGAGGTCGGAGCCTCGAAGACATCGAAATGCTCGGCCGCTCGCTCGTCGGTAAGTTCTACATCGTCGCCATGGTCCGGCTGCCTGCTGCGAACGCTGCTCAGGACAATCACACGATCGGCAACGAAGGAGACCATCTCCGGCAACCACAACCTTCGGCTCGAGGAGCCAGCGATGTCACGAAACTGCTTCGGGTCGGGGCCTGCATTGACGTCCTGGGGCCGGAGGCGCTGGCCAACCCCTGCACCATTCCACGTGCCGCGATCTGAGGCATCCGAGCGAGCGGGACCGTTCGTCACGCGTCAACGTCTGGCGGTCGTGGGGCACGACTGTGATGGGCTCAGTGACGCGGTCCTTGAGGTTCACCGGCCCCCAACCCATGGGTTTGCTCAAACCGCTGCGGCATCTCCAGCCGTCGGCTTGGAGGTCCTCGGTGTTCGCGCCCCCCACATCACGGGTATCTGGCCGATGCCCAGCACGAGCCAGGCGGAGCTGTCGGAGGCGGCGATGATCTGGTCACCCAGTCAGGCGCTGGCTGCCACC
The DNA here is from genome assembly GCA_041746935.1 of Dermatophilaceae bacterium. Classification (GTDB taxonomy): domain Bacteria; phylum Actinomycetota; class Actinomycetes; order Actinomycetales; family Dermatophilaceae; genus Ornithinicoccus. The sequence continues at coordinate 4,452 of JBGTGC010000003.1, read as the reverse complement.
CGAGGTCATCGCTCGTCGAGGGCAGGCCGTGAGCGGGAGGGCAGCCAGGCGAGGTCGCACGGAGCGCGCCCACGACACAATGTGCCGTGCATCGGTGCCAGTACCGACCGTTCTTCACGATCGCGTTGGCATCCCCCGGCACCATCTCCAATTGCACCTCCCAGCAAAAGCCGACGGAATGCCTTCACCCACCAACTGCAGCGCCACCCGACCACCCGTGGAATGACCTACGACGCCCAACGGCAGCTCACCGAAGGCTCGCGGATCCGCTGGACGGCCCAGCGGGCAGCGAGGAGCGGATCTCCGGCTTCGGTCCAGCCCCGCACGGCATACCTCAAGAAGGCGACGGGGTGTTTTCCTAGATCGACCTGCCCCCCGGGACGATTTCACCGGATGAGCCATTCCGAACACGAGCAAGGTCTACGATTCGCGACCGCTGCCTCGATCAGTAGGCTCCTGGGCCTCCGGGCACTTCCATCGCGCTGTCTCCGGAAGCACCCCTCAACGGCGTCCGGATCCCGTCGGGAATCCACCTCGTCCGTGACGGCCACGCAGACTTCCAGGTGCTAAAGGACACGCTCGTGGATCAGCGGAGATCTGCTGATCCAGCCGGGGTCGCCGGCTGTCGGGGCCGCGTGGGCCCTCCGCACCAAACACAGCCGCGGATCCGTTCGCGATATTGGAGGGTGGCATCAAATCACCTGCTTCGACCCCTGATGACCGGCCAGTCCTTCCCCACCACCGTCCTGGGGTTGTGTGCGAAGTTCACCCTGGCCGGGCCGCTGTGCACCTCACTGGACCGTGTGAGCACCGGCCGCTACCGGTCGACCTGTCCGCTGATGATTTCGTGCTCTTCGGGCAGGCTGGGGCCTACGCCTACACGCAGGCCATAACCCATTCTTTGTCCCACCCGGCCCGGGGCAGCACTGGCTCCAAGGCTCACACGTCCTGAGCAGTCACGACGAGGGTCATCGGCCACCACGGACCACCGCGTCTAGCATTGCTCGCTTGAGCGTGGTGAGTGAGGAATGCGCCACCGTGGGCTCCGCCGCCCCGAGAACTGCAGCGCGCCACACGACGTCAATCGACACTGACCTGCACGAAGCGTGTGGTCCCCGGTCCGCTTCTCCTACGAGAGCGCTCGGTGGAACGCATGGAGCCAGCCCTAAGCGTCACGTCCCTCGCGTGGGCCATAACGCAAGAGCGAGTCTCACGTGATCTCGATGGGCGTGCCCAAAGGAAGGAGAGCGGAAAGTTTCGTGATGTTGGGATTAGACAACCGAATGCACCCATAGCTGACGGCCTGGCCGAGGCTGGCCTCGTTGTCAGTGCCATGCAAGCCGATCTGTCCGGGCCCACCCCCGAAGCTGGTGAGCTTTTCGGAGAAGGCCGAGATGCCGTAGGCGAAGGGACCGTATCCCTCGTTGGTGGGGGTGATGAGCTCGGTCAGATAGAACGTCCCTTTGGGGGTCGGAGTGCCACCGGTGCCAGTGGCCACGGAGAAGGTCTCCATAAGCTTGTCCGCCCGATAGAGCTTCAGTGTCTTGTCGGCCGTGGAGACCTCGAGGGAGTAGTTCACCTCAGTTAACTCGACCTCGTCCGAAGCGACCCACGCCGTCGCTCCGTTGGGGCGCACCGGCAGCTGCACCTCGACCCAGTCTTTCTTGGTCGAGACGACCATGAACGTCAGCGGCACCCCTGTGGAAGTGGGGTTCTTGAACGTGTCGGTGACCTCGCCGCCTTGCTTGACGTGCACCGCCACCGTGGCTTCGCGAGCAGTGGCGACCAGCGACCCGCTCGATTGCTCAGGAGCCCCCATCGTGGTCCTCGCGCGATCGTCACCCGTGGCGGCCGAGCTAGCGCCGCTTCCCGCAGAGTCAACGAATCCAGCATCTGCGGACTCTGCGGAAGTCGGGGTGTCGGGTGCCGAAGTCGAGGTGTCGGGTGCCGACTCGAGACTGCAGCCCGCGCCTAGGAGAAGGACCGCCGCACAAACGATTGCGCGTGCCGTTCGCGGCAAGAACATGAGACCTCCAGGATCTGCATGGGTGTGCCGTGGCCAAGGACTCATTTCACCTTCCTTGGCCACGGCTTGACATGGTGGGTCTCAGCCGGTGTAGCGGGCGATGCTTGGCACGGCGCTGGCCGCCCTCGCTGGCTGGTAAGCAGAACGCGACGTAGTGCGTGGGGCCGCCCCCGCGGTGGGGGTATAGCTGCGGCTCGGGGTGACCGTCGTGCCGGGCGTACTTCCTGACCCGGTAGTGATCTCGACGAAGACCGAACCGCCTTCCACGATGATCGTGTCTCCCTCGATGATGAAGGCGGCATCGGTGGCTCCCGCGCACGCAAGTACGACCGCCTCGAGGTCGGCGTCGAAACTGGAATCGTCGACATCTTGGTCAAGTGCGACCTCGATGTCGGCGATGTCCACCAGCGCGGCATCCAGTCGTGCGTTCGCCGCCGCGAGAGCCAGGTCGACGACAACCTGCGTGTCATCGAGCTCGATGTTGAGTTCGATGACCAGTTCAACCGCCGCGTCCAGGTTGGCCTGCAACGCGTCGGCGTCGGCCTCCGCTGCTAGTTCAAGTGCGGCGTCCAGAGCCGCTTGGGCTACGTCCACGTCAGCATTGGCGGTCGCGGCGATGTCCAAGGCCGCTTCCAGAGCTGCCTGTGCCACGTCCACATCGGCATCGGCAGCCAGGGCTGCGTCTAGGGCCGCTTGGGCTGCGTCCACATCCGCGTTCGCCGTCGCCGCAATAGCCACCGCAGCATCAAGCGCCACCTGCGCCGCGTCCACAGCAACGTCGGCGTCTACAGCGGCGTCCAACGCTACCTGCGCCCCTTCTACAGTCGCAAGGGCGGTTTCCTGGACGGTCACTGCGATCGCCAGCTCGGCCTCTGCCGCGGCGATCGCGATCGGGTCGCCACCCAGTAGGGCGGCGTCCAGATTCGCTTCCGCTGTGGCTACAGCGGCGTTTGCGGCGTCGAGGTCAGCCTGGGCATCGAGAAGGACCGTCAGCAGGGCGTCGGCGTCGGTCGCAGCCGCCAAGTCCAGGGCGGCGTCCAACGTCGCCTGGGCATCATCCACATCAGCGTTCGCCGTCGCAGCAATGTCCAACGCGGCATCCAACGCCGCTTGAGCGTCGTCCGCGTCGGTCGCAGCGGCAAGATCCAGTGCTGCGTCTAGGGCCACCTGCGCCGCGTCCACGTCCGCGTCCGCAGTGGCTGCGACATCGAGCGCGGCGTCCAGGGCACCCTGCGCCGTGTCCACTCCGGCGTCCGCATCCAAGGCAGCATCCAACTGGGCTTGCAGGTCGGCTACGGCAGTCAGGGCTGCTGCCAGGTTGGCCTCGATCCCGGGAATCACGTCAAGGAGTCCGTCGATCTCCGCTTGTGCCTCGACAGCGGCGGCGAGGGCGACCTCTAGGTCCGCGAGGAGGGTCACGTCGGCACTGCTGCCGAAGTTCCCGGAGAAGGTGTTCTGAGCAGCGATGCATTCAGCGTCGCTGGGAGCAGCCGATGCCGGCAAAGGCCCGGCAAGGCCGATCGTGAGGAACGCCGCCGCGCTGGTGGCGGCAAGGGTTCGGCGAGATCTGAACATGAGAATTCTCCTGGATATAGAGAGGGTGAGGGAGGCCTCGCCGGTCGCAATCACCTTTGCTGCCGAGGCAAAAAATAACACACAGCCGAGGCAACTTAGTCAACGATTTGGTCAAATTTGTGTATGAATTCGGTATAGCAAATACAGGCTTAAGGAGGGTTAGGGAGGGAGCTCTACCGCCCAACCCGTAAACCCGTCGAAGGCATCCTCGTGAGCGTTCCGGGGCGGTGCCACAGATCAAGAACTTTATCCAGCGCTCGTTGTGATCGGAATCTCCCCGACACAGAAAGCAGATTTTTGGCTCTTCCCAGTTGCGGTGGGGTCATCGGTTGAGTCCGCCGGCGATGGGGAGCATTCGGAGTCTGTAGTTGTCTCGGTTGCGGAAGCTCCGGGCGATGCGGCGGTGTAGTTCGATGAGTCCGTTGATGGCCTCGGTGCCGAAGTAGGCCAGGAACGTGGTGGCCCACCGTTTCAGGGGCTTGCCGAGCCGGGCGATCTCGGGGATCGGACACGATGGAGGTGTCGATGATCCACCCGGCGACCACACGCCCCGCAGTAATGCGGCATCCTATCTACGGGCTGTCATAGTCCGTCATCGTTGCGCGCCTTGGTGACCGAACCTCAGGAGTGAATCGATGGTCGTTTACTCTTCCGCTGGTTCTGCAAGCGGAAGCCCACACCGCGAACAGTGGTGATCAGAATCGGGCCTGGCGCGTTGTCATCCAACCGGCGGCGCAGCGTCGAGATGTGCATATTCAGAGGCTTTTGTCTGTCTGCTTGTCGCATCCCCAGAGCTCTCCCGTCAGGGTCTCGCGAGCAACGACGTTCCCCTGCTCGCGAAGCAACACTGC
>JBGTGC010000002.1:0-8502 GCA_041746935.1 Dermatophilaceae bacterium | reverse complement strand
CTCGTGTTGGCGGCTCGAGGTGGTGTCGCGCCGTCAGAGTTGCTCGCGGCTGCTGCGGCCGATCTGCGCCGCGATGCGATGGCTCAGGTGGAGTTGCAAACGGCCCAACTGTCGGTGCGCTTGGTGCTGCCGCTTGGTTTGGCCTTCCTGCCAGCGTTCGTGTTGACCACCGTGGTGCCAGTCGTCATCGCGCTGGCCACCTCGGTGCTCGACACTCCCTGATCCCGGCCCAATCCTCGGCACCTAACCTGTGCAGCTCATGTCGCTCTAGCGGCACAAATGCGCAGGCTAAGCGCGGCGAAGGTGTCCCCAACTCGCGGCGCCCATCTCCAAGGACGAGGACCTCGGGGTCGCAATCTGGGCAGGCGGTTGTGCACACGCCGATTGAGGGCGGCCAGCCGTCCACAGAAGTACGGATTCTCTCTCAGTGGCGGTTCCGAATCGGTCAACGTGGTCACGGCGCTGAGTATCCGACGAGGCGCCGCCGGGACGCACCCGCGACCGGCAACGAGAGAGGACGTGGAATGAAGATTCGACACCGTATTGCGTTGGCACGCACCATGCCGGGCAAGAGTGGCCGGGACGCTGGTATGACGACGGCCGAGTACGCAGTCGGCACGCTTGCCGCCTGCGCTCTGGCCGCCGTGTTGCTCGCGATCGTCCAGTCGGGGGCCATCAAGACCCTGATCACCACGGTCATCGAGACCGCCCTCTCGGTGGCGTTGTAGTGACTCGCGGGCGCCGAGAGGCAGGGATGGCTACAGCTGAGTTGGCGATCGTCATCCCGGCCGTGCTGTTGGTGCTCGCGATGTGTCTCACCGGCTTGGGCCTGGCTGCCGACCAGGTTCGTTGTGTGGATGCGGCGCGTGCGGCAGCGCGTGCCGCATCCCGCGGCGAGGACGCCACAACGGTGCGAGATATCGCCCTCGAGCTCACACCCCCTGGGACAACGGTCAGCATCACCAGGCCCGGTGGGGGTGACGTGGTCGAAGTGCGGGTGCAGGCACCGCGACGAGCGCGAATGTTGCCGGGACTCCCGTCGGCTTCCTCGACAGCGCGCGCACCCGTGGAGCCCGTGGTCAGCGAGGGCGGCTGATGTCGCGCGGGCGCTCAGCCGAGAATGTCGTCATGAGTCCAGCACCGCTGCGACATACCCGCGATCGGGGCTCAGGCACCGTCCTCGGACTTGGCACCATGGGAGTGCTGCTGAGCCTGCTCCTTGGTCTCGGGCTGCTCGGTGGCGCGGTGATTGCTCGCCAACAAGCACAGAATGCGGCCGATCTCGGTGCAGTGGCTGGTGCACAGACTCTCAAGACCGGAGGAGATGCTCAGGCTGCGTGCGCGCGGGCCACTGAACTGGTCGAGGCCAACGGCGGGCATGTCGACGACTGCTCGGTGACCGGGTCGCTGAGTCAGGCGTGGGCCGCCGACGGTGGGCCACAGATCACCGTGCGGGTGCACCGTGCGGTCGCGTCACTCCCGCAATGGGTGGCGAAGGTCTCCGCCCACGCGGGCCTCATCCCAGTAGAGGAGTGAGTGTTGATCGAAGAGCGAGAGTCACCAGGTGAGCGGCGGGGCCCCGCTCACAGGGCGGGCGTCAGACGCCCGATCGCGGAGGCGGAGTCGAGTCACGCGGTGGGACCGGTGGGGGCAACTTCGAGGTCCGAGTTTGCGAACTGTTTCCTGAGGAGCCTGCGCTCGAGGATCCGCGACCAGCCTCACCTTCGGTCTCCGGAGGGGCTGCCTTGCGATCTGACCCTTCTTTAGCGGGTGACTTCGATGGGGAGTCGCTCGCAGGTGGGCCGGATCGCGGAGTCGCGGAGGTGCCCGAGTCACGCTGCGGCTGGTCGGAGTGGGCCTTCTTGACCTCTTTGCGCAGTTGCTTGACCTCTGCGCGCTTAGCACCCTGAGTCTTGAGCCCGATGCTGAACATCACTGCACCGATCGAGAGCACCAGGATGGTCACTGCTCCGAGGAAGAACAACTGCACCGGCGTGAGCGCGGCCGTGAAGGGACCCCAGTCGATCAACAGTGGGTCCAGGCCGCTGGTCGCGAAGGTGACATAGATGACGACGATGATCGCGAGCACGATCAGGATGGCACCAACGACGAACATGACTAGCCTTTCCACGGCGAAAACTGCGTGTTCGCACCCTATCCGACTGGATCGGCATACCCGCCGATGAGATGAGATAGGACGGACACGGCACCGGCTTTGTCCAACGGGTCATTTCCGTTGCCGCACTTGGGCGACTGAACGCAGGAGGGGCACCCGATGCGGCATCGGCAGTCCTGGATAGTATTCAGTGTGGCCCGCAGCCACGGGAGGGCCTCATCGAAGCCGTGCCGCGCGATGCCGGCTCCGCCGGGATAGCCGTCGTAGACCATCACCGTGGGCAGATCGGTGTCCGGATGCAGGGCCGTGGACACCCCACCGATATCCCATCGGTCGCAGGTCGCGATCAACGGCAGCAAGCCGATCGACGCGTGCTCGGCGGCGTGGAGCGCTCCGGGGATGTCGGCCTCACCCACCCCGGCGAGCGCGAGTTCCTCGACCGGCAGCGTCCACCAGATCGCTGTGGTGCGCAGCGTCCGGATCGGCAGGTCGAGGGCGTGCCGCCCGATCACCTCACCGCTGGGTAGCCGCCGCAAGAACGAGGTGACCTGAGAGGACACCTCGACGTCACCGAAGTGCAGCGTCGCAGGACCCCACCGCTGTTGCTTGGCGCCCATGGGGTCGACGATCCGGAAGTCACTGACCGAAGCAGCCTGAGTGCTCCACCCCGGATCACCGGCCACCACGATGGCGCTCGCGTCCTCGAGGTTGAGTTCGGTTACGACATACGACTGCCCCTGATGCAGATACACCGCCCCGGTGTGCACCGCCGAGTGGGCGCGCGACTCATCGACCGTCCCCAGGATGCGGCCGGTGCGCGACTCGACGATGCCCACACTGGTCCCGATCCCGCGCAATGGCACGTGATCGGCCGCGCGATCCTGACGAGCCCAAAACCAGCCCGCAGGGCGGCGGCGCAACAGGTTGCCGGCCACCAAAGCGTCGGCCAACGCTGGCATGTCTGGGCCAAACCACCGAGTGTCTTCGTTGGTCAGCGGCAACTCCGCCGCTGCGGCAGCAAGGTGCGGGGTCAGCACGTGTGGGTTGTTGGCATCGAGCACGCTGGCCTCGATCGGGTCGGTGAAGATCCGCTCAGGATGGTGCACGAGATAACTGTCCAGCGGATCATCCGCCGCAATGAGCACCGCCAGCGATGCCTGGCCAGCCCGCCCGGCGCGGCCGGCCTGCTGCCACAGCGAGGAGAGCGTGCCCGGCCAACCGGCCAACAACACGGCATCCAAACCGGCAATGTCGATGCCGAGCTCCAACGCGTTCGTCGCCGCCAAGCCCAGCACCTCGCGGTCGCGAAGTCGATGCTCCAAGGCCCTGCGGTCTTCAGGCAGATAGCCCCCGCGGTATGCCGCCACGGAGCCGACGAGGTCGGGGTTGACCTGCTCCAAGGCGCGGCGCGTGGTGTCGGCCACGACTTCCACGCCGACGCGTGATCGCGCGAAGGCCACGGTCTGCACTCCCGAGGCCACCAAGTCCGTCAGCAAGTCGGCGCTCTCGGACACGGCACTGCGGCGATCTCCGTGCTCATCCGGTGGTGGCTCCCAGAGGGCAAAGGTCACGGAGTCTCGCGGAGAGCCATCACCGGTGATCGCGCGCACCGGCGAGCCGATCAACGCTGAGGCGTGCCGGGCCGGTTGGGCCACGGTGGCGGAGGCGAACGCGACCGTCGGGTAGGCACCATACCGAGCGGCCACTCGCAAAAGGCGGCGCAACACGGCGCTGACGTGAGCGCCGAAGACCCCGCGATAGACGTGGCACTCATCGACCACGACGTAATCGAGTTTGCGCAAGAACGTCCGCCAATGCTCGTGGCCGGGCAGCAGTGAGTGGTGCAAGAGATCCGGATTGGTCAACACGTAGTGCGCGTGATCGCGAATCCAGCGGCGCTCATCGCTGGGGGTGTCACCGTCGTAGGTCGCGCACCGCATATCGGGCAGCGCCAGCGCAGCCAATCGGGACTCCTGATCGGCGGCCAGTGCTTTGGTCGGTGCTAGGTAGATGGCGGTCGAGCCGCGACCTGTCGGCGCAGTGGTGCCCTCCATGAGCGAGGTCAACACGGGCACCAGATAGCCCAGAGATTTGCCTGAGGCGGTCCCGGAGGCAAGCACCGCGTGCTCGCGCGAGCGCAGCGCCTGAGCCATCTCGCCTTGGTGGCTCCACAGCGACCTCACCCCCGATCCGGTCACTGCGCCATACACACTGGGGTCGATCCACTCGGGGAAATCGACCTCGACTGCGCTGCGTGCCGAGACTGTGTGGGTGTGTAGCAGGGCGCGCGATCGCCCGCCGCGGGCCAAGTGGGCCAGGGTGGCGACGGGGTCGAACGTTGGGGGCGAAGGCACTGTGATCACCGTATGCGCAGGCGAGGGGTGAAGTTGTCTGCCCAGATCGTTTACTGTGAGCCGCACACAGTCCCGCACCCTTTGGCGTATCGATGGTGATTCGCCTTGCTCGGAGGTAATTCATGAGGCCAACCGCTCAGGACATTGACCTGGGATGGGGGAGCACGTCCATCGTCGTTTTCGTGCTGCTCATTTCCATTGCCGCAATGGTGATGGGACTGCGATTCCGCCGCGAAGTGCTGGCGACCTCGCCGGGCACGGAAAACATGCAAGAGATCGGTGGGGCGGTGCAAACGGGTGCCCAAGCCTATTTGCGCCGACAGTTTTTGACCCTGACTCCGTTTGTCGTTGTCGCGTTCTTCCTCTTGTTGTTGCTGCCGGCCGATGGCATGAGCATCCGGATTGGCCGCTCATTCTTCTTCCTGCTGGGTGCGGGGTCTTCGGCCGCCATCGGCTATATGGGGATGAGTTTGGCTACCGCTGCCAATATGCGTGTCGCGGAAGCGGCGCGGACCTCGGGGCGCGATCTGGGCATGCGCATTGCCTTCCGCACTGGCGGAACGGTCGGTATGGCAACCGTCGGGTTGGGACTGTTTGGTGCCGCGCTAGTCGTCCTGATCTACGAAGGCGACGCGGCAAAGGTGCTCGAAGGCTTCGGTTTCGGGGCGGCCCTTCTGGCCATGTTCATGCGGGTGGGCGGCGGCATCTTCACCAAGGCTGCTGACGTGGGGGCGGACCTGGTCGGCAAGGTCGAGGCTGGTATACCTGAGGACGACAAGCGCAACCCGGCGACCATCGCCGACAACGTGGGCGACAACGTCGGTGACTGTGCCGGCATGGCCGCCGACCTCTTCGAGTCGTATGCCGTCACCTTGGTGGCCGCATTGATCCTCGGCACGGCGGCGCTCGGTGCCGACGGCCTGACCTTCCCGCTGATCGTGCCCGCCATCGGCGCCTTGACCGCGATCATGGGCGTCTACATCACCAAGGCCCGCCCGAACGAGAGTGGCCTGTCGGCCATCAACCGTGGCTTCTACATCTCGGCGCTGACGGCCGCCGCTGCCTCCGTGGTGGCCGCAATGATTTTCTTGCCCAAGAGCATGCCCGCCGGCTTCGAAGACTTCGCGATTTTCGGCCCCGCGGAAGCCCCCGACCTCAACCCGGCCGTCCGCGGTGCCGCTGCCGTCGTGATCGGCATCCTATTGGCTGCCGCGATCCTGTGGCTGACGGGCTACTTCACCGGCACTGACTCCAAGCCCACCAAGGACGTAGCCCGGACGTCACTGACTGGCCCCGCGACGGTCATCCTGTCGGGCATCGGCGTCGGCTTCGAGTCCGCCGTCTACACCGCGGTGACTATCGCTGCGGCCGTCTACATTTTGTTTACCCTCGGTGGCGGGTCGCTGATCCTGGCGTTGTTCTTCGTGGCGCTCGCCGGATGCGGGTTGCTCACGACCGTCGGCGTCATCGTGGCGATGGACACCTTCGGGCCCGTCTCGGACAACGCGCAGGGCATCGCCGAGATGTCGGGTGACGTCGACGGTGAGGCCGCTCAGGTGTTGACCGAGCTCGACGCTGTCGGCAACACGACCAAGGCCATCACCAAGGGCATCGCGATCGCTACCGCGGTGCTCGCTGCGACCGCGCTGTTCGGCTCCTACTGGGACGCCGTCAGCAAGTCTCTGCAGGAGCTGACCTTGGCCTCGCCCGAGGAGATCGCCGAAGGCACCTCGGTCCTGCAGTCGTTCTTGGTCTTCGACCCCCGCTCGCTGGTCGGTCTGATCATCGGCGGCTCGGTGGTCTTTCTGTTCTCCGGGTTGGCCATCAACGCCGTAACTCGGGCTGCTGGGGCCATCGTGTTCGAGGTGCGCCGCCAGTTCCGTGAGATGCCCGGCATCATGAACTACACGCAGAAGCCGGACTACGCCCGCGTGGTCGACATCTGCACCAAGGACTCGCTGCGCGAACTGGCCACTCCTGGCCTTCTGGCGGTGCTCGCCCCGATCGCGGTGGGCTTCTCGCTCGGCGTGGGTGCACTGGCTGGATATCTGGCCGGTGCGATCGGCACTGGTGTGTTGATGGCGGTGTTCCTGTCCAACTCCGGTGGGGCGTGGGACAACGCGAAGAAGATCGTCGAGGACGGCAGTCACGGTGGCAAGGGCACACTGGCCCACGAGGCGACGATCATCGGTGACACGGTCGGTGACCCCTTCAAGGACACCGCCGGTCCGGCTATCAACCCGTTGATCAAAGTGATGAACCTGGTAGCGCTGCTGATTGCTCCGGCTATCGTCACCATGTCGGTCGGCGAAGACGCCAACGACCTCCTGCGTTGGGCGATCGCGCTCGTTGCGTTCGCGATCATCGTGGCCGCCGTGTGGTTCAGCAAGCGTCGTGGCATCGCCATTGCCGAGGACGTCGGGCAGCCTGCCGACACCGCCTGAGGCTTCGTGGGCCGCCGGATCTGATGCCGGCGTCACTGTTGTTGGTGTCACTGTTGTTGGTCTGACTGTTGTTGGTGTCACTGCCGCGCCAGTCGGGAACGCCGAACAGCTTGCTGCGCTTCGGGAGGACCTGGCGGAGGCTGGCTACACCGTCGATCGCGTCGGAGATGTATTGGGGCCGATGGCCGGTGGCGCACTCAGCGCTGGGCAGCGCCATCCGGCTGACCTCGCCACCCGCGCCAGCACTGATCCGGTGTCGGTCTTGCTTCGGCTCCTCGTGCTCGGTCTGTCGGTCTCTGATGCTGAGGTCGAGTGTGCTCTGCCACGCACCGGAGTGGCCGGAACGGCCGCCCTCGACCACGCTGGCGTCGTGGACGCCGCGGCCGTGGGCGGCCAGGGCCCTGGACATGGGGACCGGCTCGGGGGTGCAGGCGTTGCACCTTTGCGGGCACTCGGCATACCGGGCGGTGAGTGATCTGTCGCCGCGGGCGCTCGCCTTCGCCGCCTTCGCGTGTGCCCTTAACGGGGTTGAGGTAGACGCTCGAGGAGGATCGCTGTTCGAGCCTGTGGCGGGCGCGACGTTTGACCTGATCGTGTGCAACCCCCCGTTCGTGATCACTGCGAGGGACGCGGGGCTGGACACGTTGCACCATCGCGACGGCGGGGCAGTCGGCGATGGGTTGGTGGCTGAGGTCGTGTCACGGATCGGCGATCACCTGAACCCTGGAGGTATCGGGCAGCTACTGGGCAACTGGGAACTGGCGGCCGGGCAGGACTGGTCGGAGCGGGTGAGCAGTGGCTCCCAGGGGGGCTGGACGCGTGGGTGATCCAGCGCGAGGAGCAGGACGTCGCCGACTACGCGCTGACCTGGGTCCGCGATGCGGGTCACCCGGTCGGGACCCCTGAGTTTGACCGCTGGTATGCCGCGTGGCTGGCAGATTTTGCGGCTCGCGGCGTCGAACGGGTGGGCTTCGGGGTGATCACGCTGCAGCGACCGGCCGAAGCGCGAGAGCCGTGGCGGCTGCGAGAAGACGTGAGGGGTGGTGTGGCGACTCCGATGGGGCCGACGGTGCTGGCCGGTCTGCGGGCTCGGAGTTGGTTGGCGATGCACGACGACGCGGAGGTGCTCGGGGTGCCGTGGTCGGTCGCGAGTGACGTCACCGAGGAGCGGATCGGAGCGCCACGGTGCGCCGGACCCGATGGTGATCCAGCTGCCCAAGGTGTGGGCCTACGCAGAGTGGTTCGACTAGATTCACTCTCAGCGGGTCTTGTCGGTGCCCTGGATGGCGACATGACCCCCGCCCAGATCGTTCATGCGCTGGCGGTCCTCACCGACACGGCTGCAGGGGAAGTCGCGGCAGTGGTATCGCCGATGGTGCGCGCCCTCGTAGCCGACGGCTTGTTGCACTGAACGAGCGACTACCCGCTCGCTGAGGTAACGAGCACGCGGCGCGAGTACCGCTGCGGGGGGTCGACGTCCAGGCTCTGGTCGGCGTACGGCTCGAAGACCTGGTCCGAACCCTCCCAGGTGACCCATAGTTCCTTTGCGGTCGCGTCCTCGATCTCGAAGGCCGAGATGAAGAGAGTC
>JBGTGC010000001.1:0-4187 GCA_041746935.1 Dermatophilaceae bacterium | reverse complement strand
CGGGACAAATCGATGCCGAGCTCTTCAGCGGCGCGGAACACCTCGGTGTCGCTGTCCCGAAGGTCGATGTGCGTGCCATCGCTGGACAGCACCTCGACGTTCAGGCAGAGGCTCTGCATTTCCTTGATGAGCACCTTGAAGGACTCGGGAATGCCGGGCTCCGGGACGTTCTCGCCCTTGACGATCGACTCATAGACCTTGACTCGGCCGGTGACGTCGTCCGACTTGATGGTCAGCAGTTCCTGCAGGGCGTAGGCCGCTCCATACGCTTCGAGCGCCCACACCTCCATCTCACCGAATCGCTGGCCACCGAACTGCGCCTTACCACCCAACGGCTGCTGCGTGATCATCGAGTACGGGCCGGTGCTGCGGGCGTGAATCTTGTCGTCCACCAAGTGGTGCAACTTCAAGATGTACATGTAGCCCACGGACACGGGCTCGGGGAACGGCTCACCGGAACGACCATCGAACAGTCGCGCCTTGCCGGACTCACCGATCAGTCGCTCACCATCACGCGTCGGCAGCGTGGACTCCAGCAGACCCGTGATCTCTTCTTCACGAGCGCCGTCGAAGACGGGGCTGGCCACGCGGGTGCGGGGGGCCGCCTCGCGCGCGTCGCTCGGAATCTGCTCGGCCCATTGCGGCGAACCGGCGATCTCCCAGCCTTGAGCCGCAGCCCAACCCAGGTGCAACTCCAGGATCTGCCCCACGTTCATACGACCGGGCACGCCCAACGGGTTGAGCACGATGTCGACCGCAGTGCCGTCTTCGAGGAACGGCATGTCCTCCACGGGCAGGATCTTGGAGATAACGCCCTTGTTGCCGTGGCGGCCAGCAAGTTTGTCACCGTCGGTGATCTTTCGCTTGTTGGCCACGTAGACGCGGACCAACTGGTTGACGCCAGGAGGCAGTTCGTCGCCCTCTTCGTGATCGAAGACCTTGACGCCGATGACCGTGCCGGTCTCACCGTGTGGGACCTTCATCGAGGTGTCGCGGACTTCACGAGCCTTCTCACCGAAGATCGCGCGGAGCAGGCGCTCCTCCGGGGTCAACTCGGTCTCACCCTTGGGCGTGACCTTGCCGACCAGCAGGTCGCCGTCGCGGACCTCGGCACCGATGCGGATGATGCCGCGCTCGTCCAGGTCAGCCAGAACCTCGTCGGAGACGTTCGGGATGTCCCGCGTGATCTCTTCTGGGCCCAGCTTGGTGTCGCGAGCATCGATCTCGTGCTCTTCGATGTGAATCGAGGACAGGACGTCGTCCTGAACCAAACGCTGGCTCAAGATGATGGCGTCTTCGTAGTTGTGCCCCTCCCAGGGCATGAACGCCACGAGCAGGTTGCGACCCAGAGCCATCTCGCCACCGTCGGTCGCAGGACCGTCGGCAATGAGTTGGCCGACCTCGACGCGCTCGCCTTCGTTGATCCGGACCTGCTGGTTGTAGCAGTTGCCCTGGTTCGAACGGGTGAACTTGTCGACGCGGTAACTGGTGTAGGTGCCGTCGTCGTTGGTCACTGAGACCAGGTCAGCGGATACCTCGTGCACGACGCCGGACTTGTCGGCCCGGACCACGTCACCGGAGTCCAGCGCGGCGCGCCACTCCATACCCGTGCCGACCAGCGGTGCCTCGGCGCGCACCAGCGGCACGGCCTGGCGCTGCATGTTGGCACCCATCAGGGCGCGGTTCGCGTCGTCGTGCTCCAGGAACGGGATCATCGCGGTCGCGGCGGAGACCATCTGACGCGCGGAGACGTCCATGTATTCCACCTCGGAAGAGGGCACGTCAACGGCCTCTCCTTCCTTGGCACGCACGAGCACGTTCTCGTCGAGGAAGGTGCCGTCGTCACCGAGCATGGCGTTGGCCTGCGCGATCACAAAGCGATCTTCTTCATCGGCCGACAGGTAGTCGACATCGTCGCTGACCTTGCCGTCCTTGACCCGGCGGTACGGCGTCTCGACGAAACCGAACGGGTTGATCCGTCCGTATGACGCGAGCGAGCCGATCAGGCCGATGTTCGGCCCTTCCGGGGTTTCGATGGGGCACATGCGGCCGTAGTGCGACGGGTGAACGTCACGGACCTCCATACCGGCGCGGTCACGCGAGAGACCACCGGGGCCCAGCGCGGACAGACGACGCTTGTGCGTCAAACCCGCGAGCGGGTTGTTCTGGTCCATGAACTGGGACAGCTGGCTGGTGCCGAAGAACTCCTTGATGGAGGCAACGACGGGCCGGATGTTGATCAGGGTCTGCGGCGTGATGGCCTCGACGTCCTGAGTCGTCATCCGCTCACGCACGACGCGCTCCATCCGGGACAGGCCGGTGCGGACCTGATTCTGGATGAGCTCTCCAACGCTACGCAGGCGACGGTTGCCGAAGTGGTCGATGTCATCGACCTCAGCCGGCAGGTTCTCACGCTTGCCGCCACGGGTGATCTCGATGCTCTGATCACCAGCGTGCAGGGCCACGATGTAACGGATGGTCGCGACGATGTCGTCGACTCCGAGGACGGACTCGTTCAGCGGCGCCTCAAGACCCAACTTCTTGTTGATCTTGTAGCGGCCGACCTTGGCCAAGTCGTAGCGCTTGGGGTTGAAGTAGAGGTTCTCCAACAAGTTCTGCGCCGCCTCGCGGGTGGGCGGTTCGCCCGGACGCAACTTGCGGTAGATGTCCAGCAGCGCCTCGTCCTGGTCGGCGGTATTGTCCTTCTCCAGGGTGAGCCGGATCGACTCATACTCCCCGAACTCCTCCAGGATGCGGGCCTCGGACCAGCCGAGGGCCTTCAGCAGCACGGTGACGCTCTGCTTACGCTTGCGGTCGACGCGGACGCCCACCATGTCGCGCTTGTCGATCTCGAACTCCAACCAGGCCCCACGACTCGGGATGACCTTGGCGGTGTAGATGTCCTTGTCCGACGTCTTGTCGAGCGAACGCTCGAAGTAGACGCCGGGACTGCGCACCAGCTGGGAGACGACGACGCGCTCGGTGCCGTTCACGATGAACGTCCCGCGGTCGGTCATCAGCGGGAATTCGCCCATGAACACCGTCTGGCTCTTGATCTCGCCAGTAGAGTTGTTGATGAACTCGGCAGTCACGAAGAGTGGCGCGGAGTAGGTCATGTCCCGCTCTTTGCACTCATCGATCGAGTACTTCTGCTCCTCGAACCGGTGATCGCGGAACGACAGCGACATCGATCCGGAGAAGTCCTCGATCGGCGAGATCTCCTCGAAGATCTCCTCGAGGCCCGAGCGGTCGGGAACGTCGTTGCGACCCGCCTTCTCAGCGGCGACGACGCGCGCCTGCCAATCCTCGTTTCCGAGCAACCAGTCGAAACTATCGGTCTGCAAGGCCAAGAGGTCGGGGACCTCAAGGGGCTCGCGGATCTTTGCGAAACTCAGTCGGCCAGAAGCCGTACGAGCGGTAGATACAGTCTTTTTAGCAGTGCGCGAGGCAGCCAAGGATGGTCCTTCCACGGGCCTGTTCAAGCGGCTAGGTCAACGCGTCCCCCAACAAACCCCAGCGAGTGCTCGCGTCCTGCTCGTGGCGGCCATCACGCATGGATGGAGCGCTCGGAGGTAAGAAGCGGACTAATTCGAGGGGGCGCAAAGTGGGCAGCGCAAAGACCTACCATACACACGCAGGCAGAGTCCGTCCAACCACGCCGATGGCCGTTGCCCCACAACAACTCCTGCCTCGGCGCTCCGCCGATCCCCTGCACCGGCGTTGAACCCGATGATCGTGCCCCCTGGAAGTCGTTGCGTCAAGTGTTTCGGCCCACGACACGCAAAACGCGGGCGAATCGCTGGTATGGCGTCTCGCCCGCGTCAGCGGTGAATCCCGGCGCTGCCCGGGATCAGTTCACTTCATCGTGACGGTGGCTCCAGCGCCTTCAAGGGCTTCCTTGGCCTTCGTCGCCGAGTCCTTGTCGACCTTCTCCAAGATGGCCTTAGGTGCGCCGTCGACCAGGTCCTTGGCTTCCTTCAGACCCAGGGAGGTCAGCGTGCGGACCTCCTTGATGACCTGGATCTTCTTGTCGCCAGCGGCCTCGAGGACGACGTCGAACTCGTCCTGCTCTTCTTCGGCCTCGGCGACAGCGCCCTCAGGGGCCGCACCCGCAACGGCCACGGGGGCTGCGGCGGTGACGTTGAACGTTTCTTCGAACTGGCTGACGAACTCGGACAGCTCGATCA